>JBFHVA010000244.1:0-5375 GCA_041589735.1 Gammaproteobacteria bacterium
CCGGTAATCGTAGGCATCAGCGAGCAGTGCCGCCGCCCTGGCCAGCGTGCCGCTGCGTTCGGCGAGACGAATCAGCGCACGCTCCCGCGCGCTCAGGAGTCCAAAACGGCTCCCCGCCTCCGAGATCGAGGCGCCGCCGGCGATGGAAACGGACATTTCACGAAAACGATGCGCATGACGGGCACCGAGCAGTTCGGCCATGGCTTCTACAGCGCGGTCCGCCGGTACCCCGGCATCTTCGAGCTTTGCCAGGGCGCGAAACAGGGTCGCGCGCTGGGCGCTGGTGAAGGGCGCGGGTTTCAATCCCGCGGGGGTCAAGTCGAGCTCGCTGGAGTGATCGTGATCTGACGGCGGATTCGCGGATCTGGGCGGGAGCCGGGTCCCGGGGGTAACGGTAGCGACGGGTTACTTCGAAGCGCTCTTGGGGGTGAAGCGATCGAGGGGGATCCACTCACCTTCCTGCTCGTACTCGATGCTGCTGCACCCGTTCTCGACACCGTAGTCATCCAGCGGCTCCCGGCCTTCGAACTCGCCGAGAATATAGCCGGTGAACTGCGTCTCGCCAGCGTCATTGAGCAGCCGAAAATGCTCCCCGTGGATGATAATCATGTCGAAGCGGGCGCGGTTCTCGGCGCCACTGGGCCCAATCTTCCCCACGGCGTCGCTGCTGTCGCCAAGCACCGTATCGCGGGTGACTATCCAGGTGTATTTGCTCATGACCTGTGTGTGAATGTTCCGATTCCGGCTTCAGCCGGTGGTTTTTTCTGGAGGTCGGTGCGACCAGCACGCCGCGATCCTCAAAGCGCCCGGCTTGACCCCTGGCATATTCGCAATCCATTGGTCCGTCGGGCGCGGGCAATTGCCAAAAATCAGACCACCTTCGGGCCGCACGTGAGCGGAGCTTTCGAACGGCCACCCGCTTAGTGATGTCGGGAATTATTCCTCTTGATCGGCCGCGGTCGAAAATTCAGCAGATTGACCATAGTACTAGTACCTCAGCCAAGCGTAAGGCGCAAGCTCGGATTTCACACTTTCGGATGCGCCTTTAATGCCGCTCATCCGGCGACTATCATTTTCTTCGACAGACGCTTCTTTTACGAGTCTAAATGCCGGATCCCACGCGCATACTTATTGTCGACGACGACCCACAGGTGGGTCGGCTGCTGTCCCGTTATCTGGAACGTGAAGGATTCACCATCCGGATTTCCAACAGCGCGAATGAGATGCGAGCCGCCCTGAAGGGCTTTCCGGCAGATCTTCTGATTCTTGATCTCGGCCTGCCCGGGGATGACGGTCTCACCCTGACCCGCGAGATCCGCCGGAATTCAAGCGTGGGAATCATTATCCTCACCGGCAAGGATGAGCCGGTGGATCGCGTCGTCGGACTGGAGCTCGGCGCCGATGACTATGTCACCAAGCCCTTCGACGAGCGAGAGCTCCTGGCGCGGATCCGAACCGTTCTCAGGAGAACGCAAAACCGATCGCCAGACACGGTCGCGGAGGCCAACCCCGAGCGTCCGCCCGCGGTTCAGTTTGCCGAATGGCGCCTGGACCTGGGCGCGCGTGAGCTGACCTCCGGAAGCGGTGATTCCGTGGAGCTCACCACGATGGAATTCGAGCTGCTTTCGGTTCTGGTCAGCAATCCGAATCGCGTCATGTCCCGGGACCAGCTTCTAGAGCGTTGCACAGGCAGAAGCTGGGACCCTTATGACCGCGCCATCGACACGCTAATCGTCAAGCTGCGACGAAAGCTAGAATCTGATCCCAAACACCCGCAAATCATTAAAACGGTTCGGGGCGCAGGCTATATTTTCACCCCTTCTGTGCAGCGCGCCTGAGTTCGCTCACCGGGCAGTAATTTGTGGCGCGGCCAGAGGCCGCGTGAAGGATTCAAGCTGTCGCGCTCAGCTGGCGCGCAATTCCGTTGGCGGGTCGCGATCCATGCAGCGCTCAAAAAAGTCGCTGACATAACCACGCTCGCAGCTTTGAAGCCACGTCTCCAGATCGTCCGCGCTTACAGGCTCGCAAAACAAAAAGCCCTGCGCCACGTCGCAACCGAGCGCCGCCAGGTGCCGCAGGGTCTCTTCGTCCTCGACGCCTTCCGCAACCGCGCGCAGTCCAAGGTTCTTCGCTAGATTAACGACCGAGCGCACGATGACCGCCGCCTCGTCCTTGGACAACACTTCCTGGACAAACGAATGGTCGATCTTGATTTCGCTATAGGGCAACCGGTAAAGCTGGATCAAGGAAGAGTGTCCGGATCCGAAATCGTCGATTGATAACCTGATGTTTTTGAGGCACAGGCGAACAAGGATATCCATCGACTGGCTGGGATTATCCATAGCCCCCGATTCCGTGATCTCCAGCGTCAGGCGTTCGTGAGAAAAACCGGAGGCGCAAAGAATTTCATCGATTCTTTCTGGCAGCTCCAGATCGTCCAACATGCGGGCGGAAAGATTGACGGCGACGGGGACGAGCTGATTTCCCGCGCGTACCGACACCATTTCGGACGTAACTTGCTCCAAGATGCGGTAGGTTAGGGTCATAATCAGCCCTGAATCCTCAGCCAAAGGAATGAATTCGCACGGCCCGATGAGCCCGTAGACAGGATGATCCCACCGGGCGAGCGCCTCCAACCCGGTTACTCGACCGTCATGGAGCGAAACGATGGGCTGATAGTGGACCAGTAACTCGCCCTTGCTTATCGCCGCTGCGAGGTCGGCCTCGGTAACTTTTCGGCCGGAGGCGCCTTTGGAAAGGGCTACGAAATAGTGGCGTTGCAGATGGCGCTCGAACTCTTCTAAGTCGATGGGTTTTCTGATTGCCGCAACGATATTGAGTCCGAGTGAAGTCGCGAGTCGCTCAGCGGTTTGAATCACCCTCGTCTGCACCCCGCTCATCAGCATGACGGCGGGCTTGGATTCAAGCGCCGACAGGTGTCTCAAAATTTCGATGCCGTCCATTTGCGGCATCTGCAGATCGAGGGCGATGAGATTCGGCTCGAAGCCGACGTAAGCCGGCTCGAAATCCAGCGGATTGTCCAGGATATAGGCCTCGTATCCCATACCCTCGGAGACCCGCCGCAGTAGTCGGCAAATCTCGGGATTGTCGTCGATGATCAGGATCCTGTTCATTGGGCTGATCTCGTTCTTTTTGCTTCCCGCCATAGGTCACACTGCACTGTTGGACGTTGTATCCGGTATCAGATGCTAACTGCCGGGTGTGTTTTCACGTCGAAGCGTAGGTTTTATTTGGTGGGCTTTTGTCGACCGGTGGTGGAGAGGTGCGCGACTCCAGCGCCGCATTGACCGAATTTGGCGGAAGACCCCCGACCCAGCGGGTGACGGGTTACCGAAGTACACACGAGTCGACGGGGCAGGAACAAGGTGTCCACACGTCGCTGGTATACAGGCTGTTTGATTCGTTCAACCGAGCGGATGGGGTGAGACTTCCTTCTCCTCGGATCTAAGCGAATTCTCACCACGCCAGGATTCTGCATGCGATGACGGCAACGCCCGAAGATCACCGCCAGCCCCTCCGGGTGGGCGAGTCCATAGACGTGTACCGGATCGAGCGCCCGCTGGGATCCGGTGGCTTCGGCCTGACCTATCTAGCCAGGGATATCTATCTCGACCGCTTAGTGGCGCTCAAGGAATACATGCCCCTCGGCATATCGCAGCGACTGGAAAACGGTGGCCTGCGGGCGTTGGGACCCGTCCATGAAGACACATTCAACGAAGGCCTAAAGAGATTTCTCACTGAGGCGCGGCTCCTCGGCCGGGTGGATCACCCCAACGTGGCACGGGTGCTGAGCGCCTTCGAGCTGAACGGAAGCGGCTACATGGCCATGAGCTACGAATCCGGTAACACCCTGGATACTCGGATCCGCAGGCGGCGGAAGACGAGCGAATCCAAGCTTCGAAAGCTCGCTCTGGGTCTTCTGGACGCCCTCGATGCCATACATGCCGCAGGCATCATTCACCGCGACGTCAAGCCGTCTAACATCCTTATTACCCGCGACAACCGCCCGCTGCTGCTGGATTTCGGCTCCGCCACGAGAGTGCACGGCGACCGCTGCGATGCCGGGACGTCCACCATTTCAAGCGGCTACTCGCCGATCGAGCTTTACCTGCCGGAGCACTACGCTCAGGGGCCCTGGACCGACATCTACGGCACCGCGGCGATTCTTTACCGCATCATCACCGGCGTGCGACCGGCCCCCCCAAGCGAATGCCAAAACCTCTCCGAGGCGGCTCCCAGCGATTCGGGCGCGTTCCAAAAATTTACCCTGTCTGCGGCCTCCGCCGGCGCCGGCGAGTTCTCCCAGGCCTTTCTCACCGCTATCGACCACGGACTCGAAACCTATCCAGACCTTAGGCCCCGCTCGACAAAGCACTGGCGGCAGCAGCTTGCGGGGCCTTGCGAAGACCAATCGAATTCGGCGCATAAATCTGTCCCGCTTGCCAATCAGAAGCACGCGGGATTGAGTGGCTTCGCTGATTGTCGTAACGACTCCAACGAGATGTTGCTTGCAAGCGCCCGGCGCATGGTCGCAACGCGTCCATCCAGCGACAAAAAGCGATCCAAGATCCTGGAATGTTGTCGCCGCGTGTTGACTACAGATCCCACCCATGAAGAAGCCAGAAAAATTATGAAGCGCGTGGTCTTCGAAGCGCTGGCGGAAGCAAGAACCGCGCTAAAACGAGACGCCGCAGATCGCGCTGAGACCCTGCTCAGGTTCGCGGAATCCGTGTTTCCGGGCGATGTCAACGTGGAACACCTGCGCAGACTGTTAAGCATGCGTCCAGCAAAGCCGGCTGACGTGGACGCGTCCGCGAAACCGAGCCGCGGCTTTTCAGCGGCCTGAGTGTAAAAACGACCTGGCTGCTATCGTCTCGGCGCTGGAAACTGGTAGCCGTCGTCAGAGCCAACCCGACGATCTGATACCTGAATGAATTGAAAACAGCCAACTCCGTTACTGTCCTGTCTCACTTTCAGCTATACCCGATTACACTTTCGCACTGTTACGAGTCGCAAAACGCCAAGCGCGCTCCACCTAGAATTACCCGGAACCGGAGCGCTGTATAGCTCGACGGACAATGAGTAGAATCCTCCGTCATGTGGCTCGTTCGGCCGAGACCGGGCAGGGAGATCGATTAATGAACAGCGAGGCGACGGTGCTTCCGCCGGTCATTCGCGTCAAATGGATTGTGGTCCGCGCCACCCGCTGGATTGTGAACACAACTGCGGTCCTGGGTATTTTTCTCGTCGATCTGTCCTGGCCGGACGGCGTCGTGCTGGTTGTGGGAGTCGTGCTCGGTCTGCTTTCGGTGACTCTCTGCTACCACCGCTATTTTTCGCATCGCTGTTTCAAC
>JBFHVA010000245.1:0-5313 GCA_041589735.1 Gammaproteobacteria bacterium
CGACTTTCACGAGGTGTCTATCAATTTGAGCAAGGCACGGGGTCAAGGCATCGCGGCCGGGGCGGAAGCGCAGTTCGAATTTGAAACCTTATCCGCTTCGTCCCTGCGACAAATAACCGGCATGTTTGAAACCTGGGGCTCCACTCTCCAGTTTTCCCGCGCGGGAATTTCCGCCTCGGGAGAATTTTATTCCGACGAGGCCGCCGCCGAGAGCCTGAGTCAGACGATGTCGGGGGATCCTATTTGGGAGGCGAGCAGTGTTCACGCCGCGCGCCTGTCCATTGGCTCCAGGCAGATTGAAACCGGAAAGCTGAGCAGCGGTCGTTTCGCGTACGGCAAATTTGGTGGGGATCTAATCGAAATTGAGCGTGGGGAAGGCGTCGATTTTTCGATCCAATACGGGTCGGGAATCGACGCGGGCGCTGTGAAGCTTGGGTCGATGCATTATCGCAGCGGTCAGTTGGCGGTGCTCGAGTTTGCAGAGTCGGAGCTGAAAGATCCGGGGATAACGTTTCAAGGTGAGCTTTCGGCGGAGCGTGTAGACGCAGACCAAGCCCGCTACCTGGATGCCGACGGCGATGTCTCCCTGTTCGAGATGCTCAAGCTTGGCAAGCTTTCGGGCCGGATCTCCACCGGGATTCACATCGATGCCGCCCACGCTCAGCGACTGTTTCACGATAGCGCTGTTGGCGCGGATTACGACGCTGCGGGACTGGACTTCAGCCGCTTGCAGTTCTCGGATCAGGGTGAGGCGTCTTCGGTCGCGGGCCGCCTTGATAGCCTCGACGTCGCCCTGTCGGACGGAGTCCAGCTCACGCTCGAGGACGTGGCGGCGGCGCATCCGGCTCTTAACGCGGTGGGAATATTCGCGGCCGATGGTGGACGCGCTCGGACGCTCAGCTACAGCATGCCCCGGAACCGGATACTCAAGATCCTGAACGTTGAGGTCGGCGCCGTTGATGGCAATGAGAGTGACGGCCATCGGATCAGCTCGGTCAGCGCCGCCAGCGCAACGGCCTCGGATCCGGAGGCCGGTAGTGAGATCGAGACTGGGTCGCTCAGGATTGCCGCCATAAGAATTTCCGCAGACCGAGGCGTGCGCGCCGATCAAGCCAGCGCAGATGAAGTATCAGTAACCAGCCTCGAAAGAAACCCTTCGGCAGCCTTTTCCAGCGCCCGGATAGTCTTAAACGCGCTGGCCCTTGAGAAGGGCGAACTAACACGTGTCGGTGAAGTTCACCTGGATGCGGCCGCGTTGACAATGGGCCTGGGCGATGACGGCGAGTTCGTGCTGCCCGAGTTGCCGTTGTTCTCCGGGGACCATGAATCCTCTGTCAGTTTTATCCTGGAGCGTCTGGAAACGCGACAGCCGGCTCGACTCAGTTTTTTCGATCGATCCACCTCTCCGCCCTTCGAGGCCGTCATCTTTCCGCTTCAGGCGAGATTGGAAAACTTTCACAGCAACGATACCGGGCGCCGGGCGAAGTTTATGCTCGATGGCCGGATTGACGAGTTTTCAAATCTCAAAGCCTCGGGCGTATTTTCTACCGAGAGGGACGGTCTGAACTTGGAAGTGAGCGGGAAAGTCGCCGCGTTTGAGCTCAATCGCCTCAATATGTACGCGTCGAAGCACGCCAAACGTGCCGTTCGATCGGGTCATGGCGACGCCGAATTCGATGTCGCGGTGAGGGGACGAAAGCTTTCCGGCAACATTCGATTCGTATTCAGTAAGGTCAAATTCGAGCGGTCTAAATCACTCAGCGCGTCCGAAGGAGAAAATCAGGCAGAGCTCTCGCTGCAAAACTCTTTCGCCATGCTCAAGGACAAAGATGGTGTTGTGCGACTGACGGTGCCTTTATCCGGCTCCCTAGACGACCCTAGATTCAATTTCAGCGACGGTCTGGTGCAGGCGCTTATAAAAACGGTGCGCAACACTGTAATGCTGACTTTCAAGCCGCTGGGACTGCTGGTTGGGGCTGCCGGCCTGGTGGGTAGCCCGGAAGGGTTGGAGTTCAGTCCGGTGGCATTCGACCCCGGCGAGCCAACGCTCAGCGGAGAGGGGCTCGCCCATCTGGACGCTCTGGCGCGGGAGCTGAAAAAGCATCCCGGGGTAGAAGTGCGAATATGCGGGCGCGCGGTCTCCGCCGATCGGATCCGTATCGAGCAGCGCCGGAGCGAGGGGCAGCCGCAATCGGCTCAGGACAGATCTGGATCGGAGAGCGTGGATTTCGTTTTGCAGAATCTGGCGCAGCAGCGAGCGTCTACCGTCCGACGCTACCTGGAGCAAAAGAAACAGGTTACCCCGGGGCGCTTGCTGAATTGTGAAGCGAGCGTCGAGCCGACTCCGGGGCGTTTGCCTCGGGTGGATTTACCGGTGCGGGTTGATCATGAATCCACTGCAGCTCCGGATACGGGTTCGCCCGGATAGGGTATCGATGAAGCGTCAGGCTGCAAAGCACGCAGTCATGTGTCTGCGGCGCTCAAGCGGTCGCTTCCCGGGGGAGGGTTGAATAAAAGAACCCCGTCTTTAGCCGATCGGCAATATGGCGCCCATCCAGACGTCCGCATTCGATAGAATCCCGGCATGGACGTCACTCATATTCTCGAGCCTTTAAACCAAGAGCAGCGTCGGGCCGTCACCGCGCCTCCCGGCCACATGCTGGTGTTGGCCGGGGCCGGTAGCGGCAAGACGCGGGTGCTCGTGCATCGCATCGCGTGGATGCTGGCGACGGAGCAGGCGACTGCATTCAGCGTGCTCGCCGTGACCTTTACCAACAAGGCCGCGGCGGAAATGCGCGGGCGCATCGAGCGCATGCTCGAGCGTCCCATCGGCGGCATGTGGGTAGGGACTTTCCACGGCATCGCCCATCGCCTGTTGCGCACGCATTTCAAGGACGCGGGCCTGCCGGAGGGATTCCAGATCCTCGACAGCGAGGACCAGCTCAGATGCATTCGCCGAGTGCTCAAAGACATGAATTTGGATGAAGCGCGCTGGGTACCGCGCCAGGTCCAGGGCTATATCAACGCGCGCAAGGACGAAGGCGTTCGCGCCGCGCACATGGTGGACAACGGTGACCCATGGCTCGGCCAGATGCTGCGCATTTATCGCAATTATGAAGAGGCCTGCGACCGCAGTGGGATCGTCGATTTTGCAGAGCTCCTGCTGCGCGCGCACGAGCTGTTGCGCGAGCGCGAGGATGTTCTCCGTCATTACCGGCGGCGGTTCAACCATATCCTGGTAGACGAATTTCAGGATACTAACGCCATTCAGTACGCATGGCTGCGCCTGATTGCCGGAGACACCGGTTGGATGTTCGCGGTCGGCGACGATGATCAGTCCATCTACGGCTGGCGCGGTGCGCGCATCGAAAACATCCATCAGTTCTCCAAGGACTTTCCCGACGTCGCCACCGTTCGCCTGGAGCAGAATTACCGTTCCACAGCCAATATTCTCACCGCCTCGAACGCACTGATTGCGAACAACCAGGGACGGCTGGGCAAGAACCTCTGGACCAGCGGATCCAAAGGCGATCCCATTCACCTGTATACCGCCTTCAACGATCTGGACGAAGCGCGCTTTGTCGTGTCTCGTATTCAGCAGTGGGTGGAATCCGGCGATCGGCGAGACGATGTCGCCGTGCTCTACCGCGTCAGCGCACAATCGCGCGTATTCGAGGAAGCGCTGCTGGCTTCGAGCATCCCCTATCGAGTGCACGGGGGTTTACGATTCTACGAGCGCGCGGAGATCAAGAACGCGCTGGCGTACCTGAGACTGGTCGCCAGCCGTCACGACGACGCCTCCTTCGAGCGCGTGGTCAACATGCCGGCGCGGGGAATCGGCGCGCGCACGGTGGAGGCGTTGCGCACTGCAGCGCGGCACAGCCAGGACTCGCTTTGGGGCGCCGCGCGCAAGCTCATCGACGGCAACCAGCTGCCGGCTCGCGCCGCCGGTGCAGTGTCGGACTTCATGGCGCTCATCGAGCGGCTCGCCGAGGAGGCGGACGAGCAGCCTCTGGAGGTGCAAACGGAAGTGATAATCGAGAAGAGCGGGCTGCTGGAACATTATCGACGGGACAAGACCGACCGAGCGCAGACGCGGGTGGAAAACCTGGAAGAGCTGGTGACCGCCGCCAAGCAGTTCGAGCCTGACGAGCTGAATGAAGGCGATCGCCTGATCGCGTTTCTTTCTCACGCGGCGCTGGAAGCCGGTGACGAACAGGCGGCGGAGTGGGAAGACTGCGTTCACCTGATGACCTTGCACGCGGCCAAGGGACTCGAGTTTCCTCTGGTTTTTCTTGCGGGAATGGAGGAGGGGTTGTTTCCCCACCAGCGCAGCTCGGACGATGCCGGCAAGATCGAGGAGGAGCGAAGGCTTTGCTACGTCGGCATGACCCGGGCAAAGCGCGTGCTGGTGCTCAGCCACGCCGAAAGTCGAAGACTCCACGGCCAGGAATACTTTCCGGCGCCATCGCGTTTTTTGAGAGAAATACCCTCGGAGCTTCTGCAGGAAGTCCGCCTGCGCTCCAGCGTGACGCGTCCCGTGAACTTCGGTCTGCGGGCAAGGGGTCGAAACCGGTCCCAGCCCACTGATGACATCGGCCCTTTTCGGCTCGGCCAACGGGTGGAGCATCCCAAGTTCGGTGAAGGCATCGTGCTAACGCTGGAAGGCCAGGGCAGCCACGCTCGAGTGCAGGTGAACTTTGAGACCTCCGGCAGCAAATGGCTGGTGTTGGCCTACGCGAATCTGGAGGAAGTGTAACGGTGACGGATCACGCGACAAAAATAACGCGTAATGACGAGGTCGCAGCGAGAATTACGCTCGTTGCATCCCGCATTAAATAAAAAACCACCGCCCCCTTTCGAGGACGGCGGTTTCTTCGAGAATCGTATCTTGTAAAAGCCGCTTAGCCGGAAACCCCTGCCTGATTGAGCATGTATTCCACCGCGTTTCGGATGTCCTGCTCGCTCAAGCTTGGATTGCCGCCCTTGGGCGGCATCGCATTCTTACCGTTGAGGACGCTGCTGACGAGGCCGTCGATACCCTGCGACATTCGTGACTCCCACGCACTCTTGTCGTCCAGCTTGGGCGCACCGGCAACGCCGGCCGCGTGACAGGCCACGCAGGCACCGTTATAAACCGCATCACCCGATTTTGCGGGGGCGGATGTCGCAGGCTGGGCGGCGGCCACCTGTGGAGCCTCGGTGGCCGACGCCGCGGCAATCTTGTTCGGATCACCGACCCGGACCTCACCCACGGGTTGAATACGCTGCAGAATGGCGCTGTTGCTGTTCTGCATATCCTCGAACGCGGCG
>JBFHVA010000246.1:0-5230 GCA_041589735.1 Gammaproteobacteria bacterium
CTGGACGCGGTGGCCACCGCCAATCCCGGGCTGGTGGAACGCTTCGGCGGGCACGCCATGGCGGCGGGTTTGAGCCTGGAACGCGGCGCCCTCGATACGTTCCGCCGTGCCTTCGACCGGCAGGTCCGCAGCGTGCTCGGGGACGAGGCCCCCGACGGCGTTGTGTATTCAGACGGCCCGCTGGAGGCGGAGGATTTCGGTCTCGAGCTCGCCCGGCTGCTGCGCGAAGGCGGTCCCTGGGGCCAGGGGTTTCCAGAGCCGGTGTTCGACGGCGAGTTCGAGGTGCTGGATCGCCGCATCGTGGGTGAGCGGCACCTGAAGCTTAAGCTTGTCGTTCCCGGTACCTCCCGGGCGCTGGAAGCCATCGCCTTCAACACCGTGGACAGCGACTGGCCCGACGACGCGCGCCGGGTGAACATCGCCTATCGCCTGGACGTGAACGTCTACCGCGGGATCGAGCGTCCGCAGCTGGTCGTCGAGCACCTGGAATGCTGCTGATGACGAAGTATTGAGTTGTGGACGAAGCTTTTCGCGTGCCACGGGCGCCGGAGCCGTAGTACCATCCTCGCCCTTTCGAATGGCCCGGACGTTCCGAGACAACCTTGCATTTACTTACCTGCCCAAGCTGGAACGACTTTCCCCGTACACAAGGCGGATGGGTGGAGCGCGCCAGGCTGGGGCGTGGTGACATGGCGATTCGGTATAGAGTGTGTATAATATTGAAGAAATATACACATGGAGAAACGCCGTGCGAACCAATATCGTGATTGACGATAAGCTGATGGCCGATGCGATCAAGGCCACCGGAGCTGCATCGAAACGTGAAGCTGTTGAACTCGGACTCAAGGCGTTGATTCAACTCAAGAAACAAGAGGCCCTCAAAGGCTATCGCGGCAAGCTCAAGTGGCGCGATGATCTGGAGCGAATGAGATTGGACTGATGGTTCTCGTCGATTCCAGCGTCTGGGTTGACTATTTTAACGGCCGGACGACACGGGAGACGGACCACCTCGACGCCTTACTCGGTGTGGAACCCGTCGCCATCGGCGACTTGATCCTGTCAGAGGTCCTGCAGGGATTCCGAGAGGATGTTGATTATGAGAGCGCGAAGGAGCTGCTGACTGCTTTAACGGTCTATGACCTACTTGGAGCAGCGCGCGCGATTCGAGTTGCCGATCACTATAGAGCGCTTAGAAAAAAGGGGGTGACCGTTCGCAAAACTGCCGACACGATCATCGCGACGTTTTGTATCGACCAAAACATTCCGCTCTTGTTTTCCGACAGGGATTTCGACCCCTTCGTAAAGCATCTTGGTCTCCGTTCCGTTACTCATGGAACATAACAATGGAATCGATATGCTGGAACTGAATCCGGAATTCGAGCGCGTCAAGGACATGCAGGAGCGCGTGGGCGCTCTTAGGGGGTATCTTTGACTTCGATTCGCGGCGGGAGCGCCTAGAAGAAGTCAATCGTTTGCTCGAAGATCCGGATCTCTGGGACGATCCCGAGCATGCCCAGAAGCTCGGCAAAGAGCGGGCCGAGCTCGAGAACATCGTCGACACCATCCTCAATCTGACGTCCAAGCTCGAGGACTCCCGCGGCCTTCTGGAACTCGCTAACGAAGAACAGGACGCCGAGACCGCCGATTCGGTCAAGAAGGATCTGGACCAGCTTGAAAGCGAGCTTCAAGGACTCGAGTTTCGTCGAATGTTCTCCGGCGAGATGGATGCCGCCAACGCTTTCGTCGATATCCAGGCAGGCTCCGGGGGCACCGAGGCCCAGGACTGGGCTGAGATGCTGTTGCGCATGTACCTTCGCTGGGGGGAGCGCCGGGGGTTCCGCACTGAGCTCATCGAGGCCTCCGCGGGTGAAGTCGCCGGGATCAAGAGCGCTACGGTCAAATTCGAAGGCGACCACGCTTACGGCTGGCTCAGAACCGAAACCGGCGTGCACCGGCTGGTGCGTAAGTCTCCCTTCGACTCGGGCAACCGGCGGCATACTTCATTCGCCGCCGTTTTCGTTGCCCCGGAGGTGGATGAAAATATCGACGTCGAGATCAATCCCGCGGACCTGCGCATCGACGTTTACCGCGCCAGCGGCGCCGGCGGCCAGCACGTCAACCGCACCGAATCAGCGGTGCGCATTACCCACCTGCCGACGAATATCGTTGTCCAGTGCCAGAGCGATCGCTCCCAGCACAAGAACAAGGCTACCGCGATGAAGCAGCTCAAGGCCAAGCTCTACGAGCTCGAACTGCAAAAACGCCGCGAGCAACAGCAGACGGTGGAAGACTCGAAGTCCGACATCGGCTGGGGCAGCCAGATCCGTTCCTACGTCCTGGACCAATCGCGGATAAAAGATCTGCGCACCGGACACGAGACCGGAAACACCCAGGCGGTGCTGGATGGGGATCTAGATAAGTTTATCGAGGCGAGTTTGAAGGCGGGAGTATGAGATTGGTAGATGGTAGACGGTAGATGGTAGATGGGGGTAAAGTTTGCTCAAAATTCGGTCCAAGGAGGGACTTTCAATGGCGATTCAACGATTCGAACAGCTCGAGGTGTGGCAGGAAGCTCATAAGCTGGTTCTCTTTGTTTACCGATTTACCCGTGATCTACCCAAGACTGAGCGATTCGGATTGAGCGCTCAAATGCGTCGCAGCGCAACTTCTGTACGGGCGAACATTGCAGAGGGATTCAAGCGTCGTGGGTTCAAAGATAAAGCGCGTTTCTACAACATTTCACAAGCATCCCTTGAGGAGCTTCGTTATTACTTTGTTCTATGCCGGGATCTCAACTTTGGCCAATCTTCAGAATCGATTGAGCCCTGCTTCGATCGAATCGCTAAACAGCTCCTTCGACTAGAGCAGACAGTCACTAAAGTCTGATGATAATTCCCGTCTACCATCTACCATCTACCATCTGCAAGCGGAGTTGAAGATAGTTTCTATGTCCGACCAACCCCAAAGCGACGAAGCCGCCCAACGCCGCGAAAAGCTTGCCGAGCTTCGCAAACGGGGTAACCCCTATCCCAACGACTTCCGGCGCAGCGCGCTGGCGGCGGAAATTCACGCCCAGCACGACGGAAAAGACGCCGTCGCGCTGGACGAGGAGAAACCGAAGGTCGCCATCGCAGGCCGCATGATGACGCGGCGGGTCATGGGCAAGGCGTCGTTCGCCCACCTTCAGGATGTTTCGGGCCGGATTCAGATTTACGTCAGGAGGGACGACCTGCCGGAGGGCGTGTACGCCGAATTCAAGCAGTGGAACTTGGGCGACATACTCGGCGTCGAGGGTTTCGCCTTCAAAACCAAGACCGGCGAGCTTTCCGTGCACGCCACCGGCATCCGCCTGCTGGTCAAGGCGCTCACCCCGCCGCCGGAGAAGTTTCACGGGCTGGCCGATCTGGAGACCCGCTACCGACAGCGCTACGTGGACCTGATGGTCAATGAGGATACCCGGCGGACGTTTCGCACCCGGGCGAAGATTACCGACTACCTGCGTAAATTCTTCAACGAGCGGGATTACCTGGAAGTCGAAACGCCGATGATGCAGGTCATCCCCGGCGGCGCGGTAGCGCGGCCGTTCAGGACCCATCACAACGCTCTGGACATGGATTTATATTTGCGCATCGCGCCAGAGCTTTTTCTCAAGCGCTTGGTGGTGGGAGGCTTCGAGCGCGTCTACGAAATTAATCGCAACTTCCGCAACGAGGGCGTCTCCACTCAGCACAATCCCGAGTTCACCATGCTGGAGTTCTACGGCGCCTACCAGGACTTCAACGACTACATGGACCTCACCGAGGAGATGATGCGCGGCCTGGCCAAAGAGCTGACCGGCAGCACCGAGATCAGCTACCAGGGCGAGCGCATAGATTTCGGCCCGGCATTCGAACGCCTGACCGTGCGCGAAGCGATCTTGAAGCACAACCCCGGCATCAAGGCCGCCGACCTCGACGACGACAGGAAATGTCTCGCCGTCGCCAAGAAGCTTGGTATCGAGCCGGAAGAAGGATGGGGCCGGGGCAAGCTCTGGGTCGAGATCTTCGAAAAGACCGTCGAAGATAATTTGCATGCGCCCACCTTTATCACAGCCTATCCCACCGAAGTGTCTCCGCTTTCCCGGCGCAACGACGAGGATCCCTTCGTTGTCGATCGCTTCGAGTTTTTCGCCGGCGAAAAGGAACTCGCCAACGGTTTCTCCGAACTGAACGACCCGGAAGACCAGGCTGAGCGCTTCCGCGCCCAAGCCGAAAGCCGTGCCGCCGGTGACGAGGAGGCCATGTACTACGACGAGGACTACATTCGCGCGCTGGAATACGGCATGCCGCCGGCCGCCGGCGAGGGCGTCGGCATCGACCGCCTGGTGATGCTGTTCACCGATTCTCCGTCCATCCGTGATGTGCTGCTGTTTCCACACATGCGGCCGGAGGCGGGGCGTCCGGAAGCGGAGTAAACTGCGAAGCGCGATGCAAGCAGCGTTTCATTTGATTAGATCACGGGAGGTCGGTCAGTGAAGAATGTGCTCATAGGCGTCCTGTTCGGCATTATCCTGGGCGGCGCCGGCGGTTTCGCCGCCGGCATATTCGTCTTTCCCTATCTGTTTCCGCCGCCGCCGGTGAACGAGGTGGTGCTGGACAAGGACAAGCGCAAGCTCCTGGCCCGGGGTGAGTTCATTCACGCCAATCCTTCGGACCCGGTGCACTACGGCCAGGGCAAGGTCTCTATTTACGAGGACCTGCTGCATCTGGAATCGGATTTCGAGGTGGGGCCGGGTCCAAAGTTTCACGTATATCTGGTGCCGGTGGCGGACGTGACGCCGGATACCCTGGTGCAGGAAACCATGTTCGTTGATCTCGGCCGACTGAAGGCCTTTTCGGGCAGCCAGAATTACGCCATACCCGCAGGGGTCGATCTGCAGGATTTCAAATCCGTGGTCATCTGGTGCGAGCAGTTCAACGTGCTGATCTCGCCGGCGAATATTTCGCTGGTGCGCTGAGGCGCGTTGCAACATTTGAAAAAATTCGCCTACGCCACAGCGTGAAATCGGCGCAGGCGGCATCCATTCGGCTAGGTCAACGGGACGCGTTGACGGGCTGAGGATGCACCGTTTCGAGGAATGCAGCGCCGACGATGAGCACCGTGCCCAGAGCCTCGCGCGCGCCGAAGGGCTCGCCGGACCAGATTGCCGCCGAGCCGACGCCCACCACTGCCTCTCCCATCAGAAGGATCC
>JBFHVA010000247.1:0-5194 GCA_041589735.1 Gammaproteobacteria bacterium
ATCCGTGGCTCTGGCACCGGAGTTCGAGATGAGCGCCGAGGTTTTTGACAATGGCGTTATCGGCAACATGATCTACGACTACGGAAACTTTGCCATTGACGTGACGCTTCAAGAGGTGGAGGCGCTGAAAAAGCCGGAATGCTGACCAGACACGAGCTCGCTCAAATTATCGCTCGCAATAAAAGACTCGCACCGATCAGCATCACGGTGACAAGCAATCCCGTTCTGAACGCCTCCTGGCTGATCTTGTCTCTGAGCCACTGACCCAGCGCCATTCCGGCGAGAAGCGGCGGGGTTGCGAGCGCGGAAAATGCAATCTCCTCCGGACCCATCACCCGAACACCGGCCAGCGCCGCCAGCAAAAACACGCCGCCCAGCAGGTAGACCGTGCCGATCACGGCGACAAACTCGTCCTTGGGCAGCCGCAGCGAAACGAGAAACATGAGGATGGGCGGGCCGAACAGGCTCGACATTCCGCCGAGCACGCCGCCAAGTCCGCCGGCCACGACGCCCAGCGGGCGCTCCGCTTTGGCCGGAACCCGAAGCTCGGGCGTGCTCAGGCTGGTAATCGAGAACAGGATAACCGCAATTCCGATGATTGCCTGGAGCACGCGGTCGTCCACGTGTTTGAGCAGCAGCGCGCCGATCACCATTCCGAAGGCGAGCGCAATGATCAGGGGACGAAATCTTTTCAGCGACGATTTGAAACGACCGCCCCGGAACGCCTGCCAGGTGTTCGCCACCAGAATGGGCACCGGCAGCAGCGCCACAGCCTGGGGAACGGAAATGGCCAGGGAAAGCAGGGCAATGGACACCATCGGTATGCCAATGCCGGTAATCCCCTTGACCACGCCGGCCACCGCGAGAGATCCCGCGCACCACGCAATCAAGTACGGGTCGAGTTCCGTCATGGTCCGCGATGGATCCTTCGGCAACCTGCCTGCGCGACGGAGAGAATCGCGCTGTTACTCCAAAGCGCGATTCAAGGATGCACTTCGAGGAGCAACTTTCCAGTGGTCTTGCCCGCTTCGAGATAACTGTGAGCCTTGGCCGCATCTGCGAGCGGATACTCCTTGTCGATGTGGACTTTGATGCGACTGTTCAAAACGTGGTCGAACATTTCAAAACCCCGCCATCGGATTTCTTCAGCGTTGCGCATGTAGTCGGCCATATGGGGTCGGGTGAAAAATATGGAGCCCGCTTCGGCCAGCGCCAGCGGCTCGATGGACTCGACAAGCCCCGACGCGCCACCGAAGTTGACCAACGTTCCGCGACGCTTCACGCAGCGCATGGATCCCTCGATTGTCGATCGCCCCACCGCATCGTAGACCACGTCGACGCCTTCGCCACCTGTGAGCTCCCTTACTATCTCGACAAAATCCTGCTTCCTGTAAAGAATCGCGTGGTCGGCACCCCGTTCTCTGGCGAGCTTTGCTTTCGCTTCGGATCCCACGGTAGCGAACACCTCGGCGCCACGGATCTTGGCGAGCTGCAAAAGAATTTGCCCCACGCCGCCGGAAGCGGCGTGAATCAGACAGCTTTGTCCCTTTCCAAGTTGAAAAAGGGAATGCGAGAGATAGTGAGCGGTGCAACCCTGGAGCATCAGCGTCACCGCTGTCTTCATGTCAATCTCGTCGGGCACCCGGACCAGGCGCCAGGCCGGAACCACTGCGTATTCGGCGTACGCCCCGAGAACGAGACAATAGGCAACCCGATCGCCTTGGGAAAAATCTTCAACTCCGGGCCCGGTTTTCAACACCGTGCCACCGCCTTCCCTTCCTAGCGTAAACGGCGGCTTGTTGGCATAGGTGCTGGATTTGGCGTAATCACCTCGTCGAGTGTAAATGTCGATAAAGTTGACGCCTGCGAATTCGAGCGCGATCAAGGCTTCGCCGTCTCCAGGCTCGGGAGCGACCACCTCGTTGAGGGCGAGCACTTCCGGGCCGCCGTACTGACTCACCTGAACCGCTTTCATGCTCGCGCTCGTCTGAAGTGGGGATAAATCATTTGCCGCATCCGATTACCGCGCTGAGAATACGCAGTATGTAGAGATCGAAGTAGCGTACGCGCCCCGTGCCGGCATACCATCCGTTGGCGTTATTTCAACATCTCTTTAACGACCTTTCCCACATCCGACGGCGTATCCAGCACGTGCACGCCCGCGCTCTCGAGCGCGTCGCGTTTTGATTTATAGGTGCCTTTATCTCCCATAACGATGGCGCCGGCGTGACCCATTTTTTTGCCCGGCGGGGACGCGGCGCCGGCGATGAAGGCAATAACCGGCTTTTTCATACTCGCCGCGTATTCGGCGGCGGACTCTTCCATCGCGCCGCCGATTTCGCCCACCACTACCACTGCGTCGGTTCCGGAATCGCGATCGAGGACTTCCAGCGCGTCCCGCGTAGTCGTGCCGAGAACGGGATCTCCGCCGATACCGATGAACGCCGATTCGCCGAATCCCGCTTGAACAAGGTTGAGGCAAATAAGCGTGCCCAGGCTCCCGCTTCTTGAAGTGACTCCAATTCGGCCCGGAGAAAAAATGTCGCTTTCGAAAGCCGGCATAAATCCGACGAAACATTCGCCGGGCGTCACCAGACCTGCGGTATTCGGTCCCAGAACAGCCACTTGACTCTCTCGTGCCGCGGCAAGGAAATACATCACGTCGTGAACAGGAATGTGCTCGGTGAGGACGACGATTTTGCGTGCGCCGGCCTCGATGGCGTCCATGGCTGCGTCCTTAACGCCCAGCGGAGGAATGAACAGCACCGAGACTTCGAACTCCGTCTCCTTCATCGCCTCTCTGGCGCTGGCATAAACCGGCACGCCGCAGTGGGTCGTTCCCGCTTTCTTCGGATTGACCCCGCCGACCACCTTCGTACCGTACTCCTGCATTCGCTCGGTCCAGAACGTTCCCTGCTTACCGGTGATGCCCTGAACAAGCAGTCGCTCGTCGCCTCGAACGATCATCTTGCGGTCCCCCCGGCGGCTTTGATGGCGGCAGCGATAGCCGCGTCCATGTCCGGGTAGGGCTCGATGCCAAGACGAAGCTTGAGCATTTCGCGGGCGGCCTTCGCACCAGTCCCGTGTACGGAGAAGAACACCGGAAGTTTCGGCTTGAGCGTCTCCCACGCTTCGATGACGCCCTCGGTCATGACATCGGTGCGCGCGAACGCACCGCAGAAGTTGACCACCAGAGAGCGTATGTTCGAATTGGAGAGAACGAGTTCCAGCGCCGGTACCGCCTTGGTGTAGGCCTCGCCGCCGATTTCGAGAAAGTTGGCCGGACGCCCGCCGTGATAGCTAATTACGTCCATTGTGGTCATGGTCAAGCCGGCGCCGTTTGCGAGCACGCCGATTTCACCATCGAGATCGATGTACTTGAGCCCGAGGGCCTGCCCGCGAGACTCGAGCTCGGTGAGACGGTCGGGGGTGCCGCCGGCGCTTAACTCCTGTTGCCGCTTGATGCTGGAGTCGTCGAGAACGAACTTGCAGTCCAGGGCCACGATGCGTCCGTCTTTCAGAATCGCCAGCGGATTGATCTCGAGCAGCTCGGCATCGTTGTCATAGTAGGCGCGGTATAGCGCCGAGAGCACGCTCGCCATAGCGTCGCTTGAAATCCCGAGCTCGAGTCCTTCAAGCAAGCGCCGTGCTTTTGATTCAGAAAAGCCTTCGCGCGCGTCAATGGTTGCCTTCCTCAGCGCCTCAGGCCGATCGGACGCAATCTCTTCGATGTCCATGCCGCCCACCGCGGAGAACATCAGCAGCGGCCCCTTGGATTCGGGATCGTTCAGTACCGCGGCGTAAAGCTCCGACGCAATCGCCGCCTGCTCTTCCACCAACAATCGCTCCACCGTGTGCGCGCCGATGGTCATGCCAAGAATCGCTTCGGCGGCTGCGCGCGCTTCTTCGGCGTTGCCGGCTAATTTGATTCCGCCCGCCTTGCCGCGCTTGCCCGTGGGCACCTGGGCTTTCACCACCACCGGGCCGATGGCGGCACAGACTTCGGCGGCCTCCTCGGCAGAGGCCACGAGCCGCCCCTGAGGTATCACAATTCCGGCCTTGGCCAGCAGCGGCTTGGCTGCATGCTCTTCAAAATTCATAAGAGTGGGGCTTTAGTTCTGGTTATTAGTCAGCTGTTAGGCAAGCAGCTCTATGTTACATCTCGGATAGTGACATGTGACTAGTAACACGTGACAAGAAAAAAATCGTAGGGCGCGCCATGCGCAATGGGAAAAATGATCGGTGATTAGTGATACATGATTGACGGCCTGGGAATCGCACAACCGAAGGCAACAGGGTTACACGCACTTTATGCTGATCTCTTCTTACATGTAACATATAACTTGTCACATGTTACTTATCTCTAACTCCGAGGAACAACAAAACCTCGTAATCTAATCTCCACCGCACTCGCCAGAGAAAGCTACTTACCGTGCTTCTCCCAATACGCCCCAAACAGCGATTCCTCCGCCGGCTTGTCCTCCGGGATGACCGTAGTAAGGTGGGTGATATTGATGAAGTGACGGTAATTGAGATTGTCGCTGATGCTGTTCCCCTGCCAGGTGCCGCACCCCATGCTCAGGGTGAAGTTGAGCCCGCTGTCAAAACCACCACCGTTACCGAAGGTGTGGGCAAAGTTCACCAGCACTCGAACCACGTCAAGCTCTTCCGCAAGCCTGCGGGCGTTTGCCATGTCCTTTGTATGGATGCCGCATGAATGTCCTTTGCCTTTGAACTCGAGAATTTCCCGCACCTTCGCAACGGCCGCATCCAGATCGGCCACACGGTACACGGTGAGCACCAGCGCGAGCTTTTCGTCTGAAAATGGAAAATCCTTGCCCACGCCGGTTTCTTTCACCATGAAGAACTTGGCGTTGTGCGCCGACTTGGGCAAGCCGGTTTCCTTGGCGATAATCTTCGCGTCCTTGGCAATCAGCTTTCGGTTGAGCTTGCCGTTGACCCAAAGCGCGTCCTGGATCGCTTTCTTCTGTTTGGCGTTCGCCATGAATCCGTCTACGGATTCGAGAGCCGAAATAGCGGCCTCGTAGACTTCATCCACGATCACCAGCGAATTTTCCGACGAGCAGGAAGTGGAGTTATCGAAAATCTTCGACGCGCAGATCTTTTGTGCTGCATCCTGAAGATCGGCGCTGGCGTCGACAATGACGGGAACGTTTCCAGCGCCAACCCCGAT
>JBFHVA010000248.1:0-5186 GCA_041589735.1 Gammaproteobacteria bacterium
GTTGACGATGAACGCGTCCTCGTCAATATCACGGCTGAAATACAGTTCCTCCAGCTCCTCCTGGGTATGCTGGGCGTGCTGCCCTTCGAGCTTCGAGTGCCAGGTGAAGAACGCCAGCGGCAGGTTGGCACCGGTGCGCTTGTTGTAACTGGTGAATCCGTCGATCAGCTCGTCCCAGAATCCCGCCGCAGCCCAGTTCTCCACCGCGTAACTCGCGGCCTGGGAGATCATGTAGTCCTCGCTGCCGTAGAGGCGGATGAGCTCGTCGCAGAAGAACAGGGTCGCCTTGGAGCCGTGCAACCGCCTTCCGACGTCGTCGAATTTGAGGCCGAGCTTCTCGGCAATTCGCATCAGCCACTCGAAGTGCGCGGCCCGAAAAAGAAATATCCCCCCGTCCACCGTGCCTTCGGTGGACACCAGCTCCGGGTCGCCATCCTTGTCCGCATCCCCGCCAGTCGAAGCCGGCTTGCGGCCGGACTTGAACACCACTCCAATCTCATTGGCCAGGATCTCCTTCGAGGCCCGCATGCCTTCGAGGCTGTCGGCGTTGATCATTTTCTGCAGCTGCGCCACCAGGAACTGGTTGGAGAACACCGAGAACTGGACAATGAACGCCCGGACCTGCTCCCGGCTCTGCTGACCCTGCTGGAACCAGGCGGTGTACTGATTACTGGTGATGACGCGGTGCTTGAGAAGTTCTTCGTTGATGCGCTTTTGAAAGCGCAGAAACTGCTTGGCTTTGTCGATGGTGTAACCACTCTCACCCTCGACGATGGCCTTCAGAGACGGCGCAGTCAGCCCCTCCAGCTGGTTCTTGCGGGCAAAGCTGCTGAGCTCGGAATCGGTTGCAACACCCATGGCTTACCTCCAGACGCCTCCGGCTCTCCCCAGCGCCTCGTGCCTTGAATTCGGTAACCTGGACGTTAGACGTTGAGGTGAGGATTCGGGTTCAATGAAACTGAGTATAGACGGCTCTATTCGCGGCGCTAAAGCGCCAATTTGACTAGAGCCAGGGCGCGAATCGACCCGGCTGGGGGCTGGCGTCGATGAGCACCAACAAGAGCTCTCACTCGGCTTAGTGGAAACCCGGCGAAATTCGTCGAGACAGGAAATTGATTGTCAGGGGGGAATAGAGCGGCCTGGAGACTTACGCCAGGCTGTCACCCATCGAGTGGTAGACACTTTCCCTGCGTCGGAAGGCCGGCAACCGCTACTCTGGAAAGTACCGCAGGCGCACTCGCCAGGATCCATCATCGGATCGACAGGCAACACCATGCTCCACGGTGATGGTGCTGTCGACGGTCGTCGATTCCTGGAATTCCCGGCAGTAGCGTCCAGTCTCGGTGCGCCAGGTTTGGACCGGCATTATCACACCGAAATTTCCGCTATCAGGGTTGACCCAGTTCACTTCGGTACCGCTGAGCTCTTTTTCGAGCGCTTCGCTACGGGCCTGGAGCATCACCTGGGCGTCCATCTTCTTCAGAAGCACTTGACGCTCAAATTCTCGTTCGACGAGGGAATCGATCACGAAAAACCCGCTGATACCACCAACAAAAAGCAGCGCAATCGAAGCGGCCAACGCCACCGGCAGGGGTGTCGAGGAAATCGACTTTTTATGCTCTTCTTCAGTCCGCGGACCTGTCGAGTCGGGAAACACGACCGGTCTCCCCGCTCCCGACATTACATGATTGAAAGCAGATCTTAACAATGCGTCGCATTCACGCATGTCTTTAATCTTGGTGTCGAGACCCGGGTCGTTTGCGGCTATGGCTTCCACTTCCCCGGCAGTCGCTTCGTCCAGCTCACCGTCGAGGTACGCCATCAGCATGCTGTCATCGATCGCTTTCATGATTTACCTACCATTTTCAGATCCGTCGTCGAGTCGCGTAAGCCGGCCGCGAAGTCTCGAAGGGCGATTCGCGCCCTGCCCAGACGACTGGTGATTGTGCCTACCGGAACGCCAAGTACGTCGGACGCCTCTTTGTACGAAAACCCCTCGACAGCAACCAGAAGTAATACTGCTCTCTGGTCCTCGGGCATTTGCCAGACAAATTCCCGCACGCGCTCCAGAGTAAGCCGGGATTCAACCTGGGCCTGCCCGTCGTAAACCGGCTCCCTGCCGGCCGTTATCAAAGACAGGTGTCGGTTGCGCGACCGTTGAGAATCGATTCGGTTTAACCATATTGTCTGAACGATGCGGTACATCCAGCTGTCAAGGCGGGTACCGGCCTGCCACTGCTCGGACCGAGTCAGGGCCCGCTCGTAGGCGCTCTGAACGAGGTCGTCGGCCTCCTCAGTGGAGCCGGTGAGCCCGTAGGCAAAGCGGCGCAACCGCGGTCCTAGAGCTACCAGAGCAGCCCTCAATTCATCGCTCCAACCGTCGACTTTCGACGAACTCATTGGCTCGGCGAGGTCATCGAAACGAGACTCCTGGCTTCATGGGCGCTCCAAAGGGCTGCACGACGCGCTACTGGATATAACAGCTGACGGCAGATTTTCTTCCACACCGGAGGCTATCCGTGTCCTGAGTCAGATTTCCACTAGAACCCGGGAAGATCCCGGGGGCTTAGCTGTTGTATCAATTAATGACGGCCAAATTCGGCCGAAGTAAACGGGTTATCTCAAGCAGGGGGCAACACAATGCCGAAAAAGAGGTTCATTCAAAACTCCGTAATGGTGGCTTCTTCGAGCGCATTGGCGCTCATTCTGAGTTCTGCTCCTGTGGTCATCGACCTAACGGATTCCGGGATCAAAATGAACCACGTCTATGCCGACAGCTCCTGTTTCGTTGCCGGCACGCTGGTGCGTATGGCCGATGGCAGTTTAGTTCCCATCGAACGCATCAAGCGCGGGGACCGTGTTCTCGGTGCAAATGGTCAGGTGAATATCGTGCTCGGCGTCGAACTCAGACGCCTGGGAAATCGCCGCCTTTACAAGTTTAACGGCGGAAATGCCTTCGTCACCGCCGAGCATCCGTTTCTCTCTGATGACGGAAAATGGAAGTCGCTGAATCCGGCGATGACGGCCGATGAAAATCCGGCGCTCGAAACACTTCCGCTGCAAGCGGGCGATCGTGTGCTGGCTCTGGCAAGTGTGGTCTATTCGGAGCCGCGCGCTGACGGCAATCTTGCCGTTGCGGTCGACGTAGATCTGGAGCTCGAACCCGTGCTGCTGGCATCGATTGAAAGCGCTGAAGCGCCCGAGGACACCCCTGTTTTCAATCTCCTTTTGAATGGGAACAACACCTACTTTGCCGACGACTACCTTGTGCACAACAAGGGCGGCGGTGAAGGCGGCGGCGGCGAAGGTGGTGGTGGTGAGGGCGGTGGTGGTGAAGGCGGGGAAGGCGGCGAGGGCGGCGAGGGCGGCGAAGGCGGCGAAGGCGGCGAGGGCGGCGAAGGCGGCGAAGGCGGTGAGGGCGGCGAAGGCGCTGAAGCTGGCGAATTTGGCGAAGCCGGCGAAGCCGATGAAGCTCACGAAGCCGAGGAAGCGGGAGAACGCGGTCGAGGCCGCGGTCGGGGCCGCGGACGCGGGCGCGGAATGGGTGGCGGCTCGTCCAGCGCGTCGTCCGGCTCGTCGGGACTCGGAGGGGATGTATCCCCGGAGGGGCCCTCATTGTCGCCTGAGCAGGAGGCCGACGCCATTTCCAGGGGATGGAAAAACTAGTCTCTTTTTTTCGATATCTGGCGAGACCGAAGCGCCGTTTGGCGCTTCGATCTTTTCCATCACCTGTAGCAGGGGGAGAAAATTCCGTGCAGCTCGTTACTAGAATAATTTCATTGGCGGGGCTCGTAGCCGTAACGGGCTGCGCCTCCGTAAGCCAGGAGAACAGCGCAGAGCCGCTATATACGAAAATGACGCGCGAAGACATTTCAATTGCCAACAGTACGGTCCAACGTGCGCTCGAAAACGCCCACAGCGGGATGCGTTTATCTTGGAAGAGTTCAATCAGCAACCATTCTGGTAGCGTAACCCCGGTAAATACCTTCAGATCAAAAGCCGGCTTTTATTGCCGAGAGTACGACGAAACGCTTACGATCAAGAACCGGACCGAGAGTTACAGAGACGTTGCATGCCGGGACTCCGATGGTCGGTGGAGACCCGTTACAGTGAAGTGAAGCCATGCTAACCTGCATTCCAAGTATCCTCGATTCGACAGAGCTAGAACGTATCGACGAATATCTACAGGAAGCCGAATTCGAGGACGGGAAAGCGACGGCTGGATTTCGCGCCAAGCGGGTCAAAGACAACCTCCAGCTGAGAGCAACCGCCCCGGGCAAGAAAGAAATCAACGAGCTCGTCCGAACCGCTCTCCGACGGAACAAGCTATTTCAGCGAGTGGCGATTCCGCGAACCATCAGGCCGCCCCTCATCAGTCGCTACACGCCCGGAATGAAATACGGTGCGCACGTCGACGATGCGCTAATGGGTGGCCCGACTCGAGTGCGGACCGATCTGGCCGTGACCGTATTCTTGAGCGACCAGGCGGCGTACGACGGCGGAGAGCTGATGGTCGGCTCTCCAATGGGTCAAATCGCCGTCAAACTCCCGAGAGGAGACGGTGTCGTATATCCTGCTTCGACCATTCACAGCGTGAATCCGGTAACCTCCGGTGAACGTCTCGCTGCCGTGACTTGGGTGCAAAGCCATGTTCGCGACCCGATGCAGCGCGAGCTTCTTGCGGATCTGGACCTCTTGAGAAACTCTCTGAACGAAACCAATCCGGGCGACGAAAAAACCGAGCTCGCGTTCAAGCTCTATTCGAATCTGCTTCGAATGTGGGCCGATGCATAGCAAATTCTCAGAAGCTTGTGGATCCGCAAAAGCATGATATTTCGAACCCGAATACATGACGGCTTGCTTGCACCGGAATGCTTCGAATTGGCCGGGGGGTTCTGCTTAAACACGCCGAGTCGGATTGGACTCGGTTTCCATCAATCATCTCGGCGCATGGATTAGATTCAATCGGCGACGCTGTAAGCTGACGTTGGAGCGCCGACGGCTGGGCAAAAAGGCGGGCGGGACCGCGCCGACGGCATCTCGTTTTCAGACGGCTTTCGCTTCGCGCATGAAATCCGCAAAGTCGGACGCGGGCATGGGCTTGGCCATGTAAAAGCCCTGCATCTCGTCGCAGCCGAGCGAATTCAGAACGTCGAGCTGCGCCTTGGTTTCGACACCTTCCGCAA
>JBFHVA010000249.1:0-5173 GCA_041589735.1 Gammaproteobacteria bacterium
CAGGTGGGCCGCACCGGAATACTCACCCCGGTGGCGCGGCTGGAGCCGGTTCAGGTCGGCGGCGTCACCGTCACCAACGCCACGCTGCACAACCAGGACGAGATCGATCGCAAGGACGTGCGCGTCGGCGACACGGTGATCGTGCGCCGCGCCGGCGACGTGATCCCCGAGGTGGTGAGCGTCATTAAGGAAAAGCGCCGCAAGGGCGCCAAACGCTTCAATCTTTTAAAGCACGTCAAGAACAAGTGCCCGGTGTGCGGATCCGAGGCGCTGCGCGAAGAAGGGGAGGCGGCGGTGCGCTGCACCGGCGGCCTGGTGTGCGCGGCACAGCGCAAGCAGGCCATCTTTCACTTCGCCAGCCGCCGCGCCATGGACATCGAAGGGCTGGGGATCAAGATCATCGACCAGCTGGTGGACAACGAGCTGGTGAAGACCGTCGCGGACATCTACACGCTGGATCGCGACACCCTCATAAGCCTCGAGCGCATGGCGGAAAAGTCCGCCGATAATTTATTGGAAAACATCGACAAAAGCCGCGACACAACCCTGCCGCGGTTTCTCTATGCGCTTGGCATCCGCGACGTGGGCGAGGCCACTGCGCAAGGCCTCGCGCTCCACTTCGGCGATCTCGACCCCATCATGCGCGCCGACGAGGAATCCCTTCAGGAAGTCCCCGACATCGGCCCCATCGTCGCCGCCCACATCCGCCACTTCTTCGACCAGCCCGAAAACCGCGAGGTGGCGGATCGCCTGAGAAAAGAAGTGCGCTGGCCGAAGATCGAGAAGAAGCGCGAGGAAGATCTCCCTTTGAAAGACAAGACCGTTGTCCTGACGGGCACTCTCTCCTCCATGGAGCGCAATCAGGCCAAAGAAAGGCTGATGGCTTTAGGCGCAAAGGTCACCGGCAGCGTATCAAAAAACACGGATCTGGTAATTGCCGGAGAGAAAGCGGGATCCAAGCTGACAAAAGCAGAAAAGCTTGGCGTCGAAGTCATCGACGAGGTTGCGTTTTTGAAGCTGATTGGTGACGCGTGAAGCGAATTGATCTCGTGGTTTAGAGGAATCCCGAAGAGGCTTGCGCTGGCAAGGCTCTTCTACCAGCTTGAAGATGAAAAAGGCGATTGGGCGTCGGTATTGAGCGGTTTGTCGCTGCGTGACCTTGGGTATAAGGCACCTGACAAATTCTCACGAATTTTGGATAGGGAAAGTGTAGTTGAGACCAATTCAATAGACGACATCGTGGATTGGCTCTTGGGTTGTCAATATGACGATCTCGCCGGCGAAGCAAACAAGCCCTCGGATTGGCGGCATCCCGTCGATTTTGAGAAAGACAGAACTGGTATCTGTGTTGATTTTGCTTTGTGGACGTTTAGAAAGTTAGTAGAACTTGGGAACGAGACAGAATTTTTCGTAGGTGAGAGAAGGCGAGAAGGAATACCGCGGCAGCACGCCTGGATTACGTATATAGACAAACATGATACGTACCTTGTCGAGCCAGCTCATCGCGATAGGCAACGCATACTTGTCTCGCTGGAAGACCAAAGATCAAACTACGTTCCTTGGGCTTCCATCGATCAAAATCTTCAGCTGCGGGTATATGCCGGATATTTTTCAGCATTGAAGCGGCACAACAGTTGGATGTTCTGAGTAAGAGTTGGAGCTTGGTACAAACTTCCTGCTGCAGTCCGCAAATTAAGCCCTAACTTTCCCCCATTCCCGCGAACGCGGGAATCCAGTAGAAGAATCTTCCTTTAAGAGTGCCCAGCTTTAGCTCGGCGTCACGATTCCCGAAACTTCTTTGGGAGACCCTGAGAAAGTAACTGTGCATAGTTGCGTCGGGCGGGTTCGTTACCATGCTCCATGGCTCGTTTCAGGAAATGTGTCGCTTTTTCTATGTCTTGCTGTGCGCCGAATCCAGTTGTGTAAATAGCACCTAAGTAGTTCTCAGCATCGGCGTGATGCTGGTCTGCGGCTTTTTCGAGCCAATAGATACTCTCCTTAAAGTCCTTATCTACTCCACATCCGTTGTGCAACATTACACCAAGGTCGAATTGGGCTTGCGCGTCTCCCCGTTCAGCGAGCTTCGACCAAATGGCAATGGCTTTGTCGTATTCCTTTAAATTTAAATGTGCTAGTCTCTTTTCATACGCACCAAAAAATCCAGTAAGTCGTACAAGGCACGATATAAGCTCAGTTATGGTCATTCCCTTCGTTGCATACATTCGTTACAGGCTCGTCGAAAGATTAATCCGCAGTTATAGGTTTCGCGATTTCTAAGATCTAGGGCTCGTGTCAACGTTTAGATTTTAGGATATAAGCCTCGAGTTTTTTTGATCGGATTCGGGTATGACAATTATGATGGTTTACAACTTTTGCCCGCCCCCCGCCGAGAGATATCTTCCAGCTGACGATTCCTCTGTCAGACCATCCGCCTCAAACAACGCGTGAATCGCCACGTCCCAGTCCATGCCGCCGCCGTCCCATCGGCCGGCACCGGTTTGCTCGTCGATCTTCAAGCCCGCACTCCGGTTCTCCTTCTTGAGCGCCGCGGTACCGTCAAAAAGTTTCCGCGGAAACGTCCCGGCGGGCGGGATGCGCTCGCCGTTGGGGCGGTAAAACTCGAAACCGCCGGCCATTGCTTTCACTTGAAAGCCGCCTTCGTGCATCAGGCGGTGGTGGCGGGTGCAGAGCGTCACCAAGTTGGACAGCTTGGTCTCGCCGCCGTCGGCCCAGTGCTTCACATGGTGACCCTCGACGAACCGGGTATGGGTGCAGCCGGGGAAGCGGCAGCCGCGGTCGCGGGCGTTCAGCGCGCGTTTGAGCGCGGGCGGTATCGCGCGGGTGCGCCGGCCGACGCTCAGGGGTTCGCCTTCACTGTCCTCGACCAGGCCCACCAGCGCGCCGTCGCAGCCTAACCGCCGCAACGTATCGGCGGAGAGCGCGTGGCCCGAATCGGTTTCGCATCCGCCATCCGCGTTCATGTGCACGGTCACCTCGAAGCGCTCGCCGGGGGGCGGGCGGCAGGCGCCTTTGGCGATTGAAGTCTCGGCCATCAGCACCAGGGCATCGGCGCGTTTCGCCGAGTGCGGATATTCGGCCGGGCGGTCCGAGTCGGACGTTTCCGCGGAAACGTCCTTCGGCTCGTCGTCGATGGATTCCATCGCGCAACTTATGGCTTTCATCACCCGCGCGCCGTCCTCGGGGTCGAGCCGGCACTGGATGACCAGCGATCCGTCGTCGTCGTAATACCACTCCAGCGCGCGCCGGGCGTGGCGGTCGTTGGTGCGTTCGCGATCTTCTGCTTCCTTGGCCTGGCGGTAATACCGCGACAGCTTTTCCACGTGGGCGGCGGTGCCGTAGTAGGCGACGTTCAACAGGTCGTCCTCGTTCTCCGGGGTGGCGACCCGGGTCATGGCGCGTACTTTGGAATAGCTGATCTGCCCCGAGCGGAAGGCCTCGCTGATCTTCGGCAGGTGCTCCAGCGAGTGGGCCACTCGGACTTTTTCGCGGCCGGCGTTCAGGCCGATGCCCACCTGGTAGCTCAGCCAGTGGGCGCAGGAGGTGCAGCCGTGATCCGCCCAGATCCGGCGGTTGTCGAGCTCGCGGATGAGGACCAGCAGGCGGTAGGTGGCGGCGTGAATGTGGGCGGCAAGCTCGGTGATCTGGTCGACCAGGGCCTCGGAAGAATCGGGCAGGGTTTCGGCGGCGGGGGCGGTCATGGCGGAGCTCCTTCTCATGGGCGATGGACGCCGTTAGAATACTGTATTTTTATACAGTTATCAAGGGTTTCTTCATTGAAAACATGCAGTTAACCTGAAATTGCAGATCTCGAAAGGACGTTTCCGCGGAAACGTCGCGCATATTCGACAGGCGTAAGATGGGGGCCCGGACCGGACCCCCTGCAACGGTGATTTGAGGCGTACCCGGTGATGATCGGACCCAGCTACGGCGAGTGGTGGAAGGAGCGGCCCGCGACGAAACGCGTGCGCGCCTTCATTGTCGCCGTGCCCGTGATCGCGCTGGCGCTGTGGACGATCTACATGCTGGACGCGCGGGTGAACACGGAGATTTTCTCCGCCGTCCATCGGGGCGACCTCGTAGAAGTGGTTGACCTTCTGGAGCGGGGCGCCAGCGTCAGGGCCAGGGACGAAAAGTTCAGAACGCCGCTTCATTTCGCGGTGGAAAAGGGTCACGCTGAGCTGGCCGCGCTTTTCATCTCACGCGGCGGCGACGTCAACGCGGTGGATCGCGATGAGCTGACGCCGCTGCACCGCGCCGCCAGCCGCGGTGACGCGGAGATGGCATCACTGTTACTGCGCCACGGCGCTTATCCCACTGTGATCAGCGCGCGCTATGGAACGCCATTGCACTGGGCGGTGCATGCCGGAAGTCTCGAAGTCTCGAAGCTGCTGCTTAACGCCGATGTTCCGCTGGACGCTCAAGATCAGTGGGAACGCACGCCGCTGCATCATGCGGTGCTGCTCGGGCACCTGAACGTGGCATCCGAGCTGCTGAAACGCGGCGCTAACGTCGACGCCAAGGACTCGAGTCAAAGGACGCTGCTGCACTGGGTGGTCATGGGCCAGCAGCGTGAGTTTGCAGAATTCCTGCTGGCGAACGGCGCCGATGTGGGCGCGCGGGACAGCAAGGGCAACACCGCGCTGCATCACGCCGCGCGGCTGGGAGACTCGGACCTGGCGGCGCTGCTTCTGCTCAACGGCGCCGACGCCGATGCCGGCACGCCGGAGCTTGGCATCACGCCGTTACACCTTGCCGCGCGGCACGGTCATGGGCGGGTGGCGCGGATGCTGATTGCCGCCGGCGCCGACGTGAACGCCAGCAGCAGACTCTACGGCACGCCGCTGCACTGGGCGGCCGAGGCCGGGCAAAGGGCGACGGCGATCTTGTTGATGGAGCTGGGTGCTGACGCCAACGCGCGCGACAACCACAACCTCAACCCTTCAGCGCGGGCGCGGGAGAGCGGTCATCCCCTGCTCGCCGCCATGCTGTCCGGCGCGAATCCGCGCGAAGCGAGCGGCGATTTGGGACTGACGATGAATTCCCAGCAGGATTTCGCCAAGGAATGCGAGTTTCCGCGGCGGATGCACCTGGCGAGCCGTCTGTTCCTCGATGCCTACGTGGGCGACAACCTGTCGCTTGCCGAGTTCAGGCG
>JBFHVA010000250.1:0-5132 GCA_041589735.1 Gammaproteobacteria bacterium
AAGTTTTCGTGCGTTCATGGTGTCCACCTTATATTCCTCAATCTCAGACGCGGTGTTTCATGAAAGCGCCGGGGCTACCTCATGAATCTCACGCCCGACGGATGATTCGAACCGTGAACCTGGGAGTGACAGCTCAGACACCCCTTGGCAATGACCTGTCTGGCCCCCGGAGGCGGGAGACCGGTGCCGCTGTAGGCGGTGCTCGGGTGGAAAGCCGCCGCGTGGCAGGTCTGGCAAAGCCAGGGATTGCGTGCCTTGAGCAATCTCGCCTGGGTGGAGCCGTGGGGCGAATGGCAGGTGCTGCAGTCCTCGCGTACCGGCGCGTGCTCCCACAGGAACGGCCCGCGCTTTTCCGCGTGGCACTGGTAGCAGGTATCGTTCACCGTGGCTTTGACCAGCTGCTTCGGCCCGAAGGATCCGTGCGGGCTGTGGCAGTCAGAGCACGCCACCAGTCCTTCGAGAATGGGATGACTGGATATACGCTGAATCTGCGCCCGCTGGGTCCTGTGACAGTTGAGGCAGGCCTCGCTCTGGCTGCGCTTGACCGTCATCGGGTCTTTCACGGCATGGACGTTATGACAGGACGAGCAGGTTAAATCGGCGAACTGGTGCTGGCTTCCCTGCCAGGCGATGTGCTGGCCCCCCTGGTGGCAGCCGAGACAAAGGGCATTTTGCTCATCCGGCGAGTTCTTTGAATTTTTCCCAAAATTCAAAGTGACCGAGGCGCGCTTCTCGCCCTCGGCAGGCTTGATCAGATGTTCCGGGCTCGGCCCGTGGCAGGTCTCGCAAGAGTGAGATGCGAACGGCGTGCGCTTATCGGCGCGCTGGGCGTGCGGGGTATACAGAATGTGCGTGACCGGTGCTTCGTCGTGGCACTTCATGCAGGTCTCTGCGCCACGTTCAGCATAGGTCGCTCCAGGCACTGGCGCGGGGTCGTATGCCTTTTGCGCAAGCGCTGTTGGAGCCAGCCATGAATAGGTGATCCAGATGGCTAAACCCGCGCCAACCCGAATAGCCGTTTTCAATCGTATGGATGGGAACATGGTCTTCTCCAACGCGTCGGTTAAAGTTTGGTGTCGCTTAAGCTCTATTCTTCCTTCCGAACATTGTTTTAAACTTCGATCCGTCGAAGTCCATTCATCTTTTCGCCGCCACGATATCCGCATCGCCAGAATCAACAACCAGCGTGCTGCGGAAAGAAACGTGGTGAAATCTTTGCGCCGTAAAGGCGTCGTGAATCGCAAAGCCCAGGGAGTAAGTTTTCCCGGCAACGATATCCTTGTGTTTCGGATCGGACATCTTGAGCTTGCGGCTCAGCACCACCACCCACCTGCCTCCTTCAAGACCGCCGTCGGCAGTCACTGCGGGCATCGAGTTCTCGTGTCGTTTCTCGAGGATGTATCCGTCGACGGCTGTGGGCGCCGCGCCCGCATTCAGCCGCCCCTGCCAGTACTCGAGAAAAATGCCTTCCTTTTGCAGCTGCTGGAGTTCGCCGGCCGACTTGTAGCTGTCGCCGCCACCCGAGCGGGTCACCTTGGTGCGCGAGCGGGCCAGGTACTTGGTCAGCTCCGTGCCTTCAGACGCGCTCGGCATGCCGGGTAGATCGGCGTGGCAGGAGCCCCAGCAGCCGGCGCGAGTCGCCTCCACCACCTTGCCGTCATCCAGCATCACGGTAACCATGGTCTCGGCGTCCGGATTCATCTTCTTGTCTACGGCCTGATCTGACTTCGGCCACTCGAAGCGAAGATAAAGACGATCACCGTCGTGGGCGGCCTTGACGGTCAGAGGAATCACGGGGCGCTTCCCGGCGATGGGATTCGGCTCGAGCTTCTTGCCGCTGACGATCTTTTCGCCGATATCCTTCTCTTCATCCTTGTGGCAGTCGCGGCAGTCCTTGCCCTGCCTGAACTTCTCGTTGCCGCTGTGATCCGACTGGGTCAGCGACCACTCCCAGGAGGCCTGGCCGGTATAAAACAGAGCAACCTGATGGCCACTGACCTTGGCCCAATCCACCGCGCCAGCGCTTGCAGCGAAATGCAAAAGAACGATCAGCCCGAAAGTCTTACTAGCCTTAACTCCAATGCCAAAACGTCTTGTGTTCACCTATGTTCCTTATGTCTTGATGCCCGAGAATCTGAACCAGCCCGCATTAAAGCGTGAAGCTTTGCTCCTCGGTTTTTTCCTGCTCTTTCTCCAGCTCCTTGTGAACCGGCTTGTGAGCGAGTCCTTTGTGGCAGTCGATGCAGGTTTTGCCTTCCTTTTCCGCGTCCTCGTGCTGCACTTTCGCCCGGTTGGCCTGTTTGTCCAGAAGCATCGCCCCGCGGGCATGGCAATGGCGGCATTCCCTGGAGTCGGTTTCCTCCATCAGCTTCCACACACGCTGCGCCATCTCCAGACGGTGGGCCTCGAATTTTTCTTTCGTATCCAGCTTCCCGGCGAAGTGAAAGAAAAGCTCCTTTGTCTTGTACATCTTAAAAAATACCGTCCGCACCCAGCTGCCGTGGGGCGCATGGCAATCAGCACAGTTTGCGCGCACGCCAGAAGCGTTCTCGTAGTGCGAGGTCTTGATGTATTCCTCATAGACGGTGCTTTTCATCTCGTGGCATGAGATGCAGAATTCAGGGGAGTTGCTGTACTGGACGAAGCTGGCGAAGGCGCCGGAGAAGATGACCCCCGCTACCCCGCCGATGACGAATATCCAGATCGCCCGTTTAATCGGACCGCCCTCCCCAGGAGCCTGGTTCAGAAGCCGGCGCCCGTTTGCGCACCCCCTGAACCAGCGGTTTTTAAATTTTTGCGGCTAGATTATTGCAGTGCACACAAAGCGAATCATTGACTTAGATCAAGTAGCGATTTTCTCTGCGCTTTTCATCATGCCGCGCAAAATTGATTAATGTCAAAATTCCGAGTGTGCGGGTGTGAGACTTTGGCCTTCGAACACGCGGGAGGTGCCCCATCCACATCGACCCGAGACTTTACGCCCGATACGACGTGCCCGGGCCGCGCTACACCAGCTATCCCACCGTCCCTTACTGGGAGGAGGATGGATTCAGCGAGGCGTCTTGGCTGAACCGGCTGCAGCGCGCCTACGAGGCCACCAACGGTTTACGCGGGGTCAGTCTCTACGTGCACTTGCCCTACTGCGAGAGCTTGTGCACCTTCTGCGGCTGCACCCGGCAGATCAGCCGTAACCACGAGGTAGAGGCTCCTTACGTATCGCGCCTGCTGGAGGAATGGGCGCTGTACCGCTCGCGACTCGCGGCGCCGCCCAGGATCCGGGAGCTTCACCTCGGGGGCGGCACGCCGACCTTCTTTTCCGCGGATAACCTCGTTCGACTCGTCGAGGGGCTGTTGTCGGGCGCGAACATGACCCCGGATGCGGAACTTGGCTTCGAGGCGCACCCCAACAGCACGACGCAGGAACAACTAAAACGATTGAGAGAAGTCGGGTTCACGCGCCTGTCCCTGGGTGTGCAGGACCTCGACCCGGAAGTGCAAAGCGCCATCAATCGGCGCCAGTCTCTCGAGCAGATTACGGCCGTGACCAACAGTGCAAGGAGCATCGGATACGACTCGATCAACTTCGACCTGATCTACGGACTTCCCCGCCAGCAACTTTCGAGCGTGGAGCGGACCTTCGACGCGGTCGTCGGGATCGCTCCGGAGCGCATTGCGTTTTACGGCTATGCCCACGTGCCGTGGAAAAAAGGAGTGGCGCAGCGCGGCTTCGACGAGTCGGAGATCCCTAAGGGGGCGGCGAAGCGCCGGCTCTACGAGCACGGACGAAGAGTTCTGGAGGAAGCCGGTTATCTCGAAATCGGTCTCGACCATTTCGCGCTTCCCGGTGACTCCCTTTACCGCGCGGCTGTCGACGGCACGCTGCACCGGAACTTCATGGGCTATACGCCGGTGGAGACCTGCGTAACTATCGGTTTGGGTATGTCGGCGATCGGTGATTCAGGTGACGCGTTCGGCCAGAACGAGAAGACGGTAAAAGCGTGGGCGTCTAGGGTGAGCGAAGGGCGATTGCCCCTGGTCCGCGGCCATATTCTCGATTCCGAGGACTTGATCATCAGGCGTCACGTGCTCGATTTGATGTGCCGGCTCGAGACAGACTGGGCCGATAGCGAACTGCCTGACCCCGATTTGACCGCAATTCGATCGCGACTCGTGGATCTGGAAGCAGACGGTCTTGTCGAAATTGAAAGATCAAGAGTGCGCGTCACCGACAAAGGGCGGCCGTTCCTGCGCACGGTCTGCATGGCCTTCGATTTGCGACTTTGGCGGGCGCTTCCCTCAATCCCGACCTTCAGTCGCGCAATTTAGTGACGCGTTACGCGATCTGAATCGACGTCCGCGATAGGGCGCGTCTTGCGCACAAAATGTGAAAAAAGGATCCTCTTTTTCCATTAATTGACTGGATTCCCGCGTTCGCGGGAATAACGGAAGAAGCAGGTAAGGCGTAAGGCGATCTAAAAAGAGATCCGGTGTAGGGCGCGTCTTGCGCACGAAATGTGAAAAAAGGATCCTCTTTTTTCCGTTAATTGACTGGATTCCCGCTTTCGCGGGAATGACGGAAGAAGCACGTAAGGCGTTACGGGATCTGAAACGACGTCCGTGATGGGGCACGTCTTGCGCGCCAAATGCGAGAAAAAGGGTTTCCGTTTTAGATTTATTGACTGGATTCCCGGCGTCGCGGGAATGGCGAAAGAAACACGTAGGGCGCAATGCGCTTTGCTCTTGCACCCTACTTCTTCTGATTCCGAACCGTCTCGTTCCTCTAGAGGTCATTCCCGCGAAAGCGGGAATCCAGTAGACAGACTCTTCATTAGATCACAGGGGCGTAATGCCGGGCCGTCGAAAGATCCGGCGCAATACACTTTGCTGTTGCGCCCTACTTCTTCTGATTCCGAACCGTCTCGTTCCTCTAAAGGTCATTCCCGCGAACGCGGGAATCCAGTAGACAGACTCTCCATTAGATCACAGGGGCGTAATGCCGGGCCGGCGAGCGATCCGGCGCAATACGCTTCGCTATTGCGCCCGACGCCCGTTAACGCCTCCCCGCTTCCCGAATCGCCGACAAGGTCGTTCGTGTGGTGATCAGTTCCGGATTGATGCGCAGTTCCAGGACC
>JBFHVA010000251.1:0-5127 GCA_041589735.1 Gammaproteobacteria bacterium
ACGTCGGTAAAGGCGGCGGAGATACCGTCGTGATCTGCCATAACAACAAATATACGCTGGAGATACCCCGAGAGGAGGCACTTGCACATCGCGATCATGGTGACACCTACGGGCCTTGCTGACTCTTTGAACGCTCATTTTGATATATGGAATCGGTGCGCACGGCACACCCTGCAAGATCACGTCATTCACGCGAAAGCGGGAATCCAGTAGCGAATTGTAGGGTGCGGTGATCGCGATTAATTCGGGGATTAATTCGGGATTAATTCGGGGACAGTATACTTACTTCTTCGCGGTGACCGTCTGCCGAGCGCCGTTGGAGAAATAAGTATACTGTCCCCGAATTAACCCTGTCCCCGAATTAACCGCCCCCGAATTAACCGCCCCCGAATTAACCGGGAATGACGGGGGAAGTTAGGTCTCAGCGACCCGTCACCGCCTCGGTGCTTTCTTGCTCATACCGCTTGAGCTTCTTGTGCAGCCCCTGCCGCGTAATGCCGAGAATTTCTGCGGCCTTGGCGCGGTTGCCGCCGGTGCGTTCCAGGGCATCACGGATCATTACCCGCTCCAGCTCACGCACGCGGCCCGGCAGCGAGAGATCGTTGCCGCCCGGCGTCACGGCCGCGGATGCCTGCTCCACGATCTCCGGCGAGCAGCGATCCGGGGTGAGGTGCTGGCCCTCGGGCGTCAGCGCCACCAGCCGCTCCACCTCGCGTCGCAGCTGGCGCACGTTGCCGGGCCAGGCGTAACGCTCGAACAGCGACAAGAGATCGTTGGAAAATCCGGGTAGCGCTTTGTTGAAGCGGCGGCAGACGTCATCCAGGAACGCCATCGCAAGCGGCGCGATGTCCTCGACCCGCTCGCGCAGCGGCGGGATCCGGAGCTCCACTGCAAACAGCCGGTAGTAAAGGTCCTCGCGAAACTCGCCGCCGGCCACCATGTTTTTCAGGCCCTGGTTGGTAGCGCTGATCAGCCTCAGGTCGTAGCTGTGGGTTCGGTTGCTGCCTAAGCGCTGGCCCTCCCCTTCCTGCACCGCGCGCAGGAACTTGGGCTGCATGGAAATGGGCAGATCGCCGATCTCGTCCAGAAACAGGGTGCCGCCGCTGGCTTCCTCGAAGCGTCCGGCGCGGCTGCCGGCGGCGCCGGTGAAGGCGCCTTTCTCGTAGCCGAAAAACTCGCTTTCCATCAGGGTTTCCGGAATCGCGGCGCAGTTGACGGCGACAAAGGGACCTTCGCGGCGGGGACCGCCGTTGTGAATCATTCGCGCGATGAGCTCCTTACCGGTGCCGTTCTCTCCTTCGATGAGCACGTTGACCGGCGTGCCGCTCACCATCTGCACCAGGTTGAGCACGCTTCGCATGGCGATACTCTCGGCAACAAAGGGCACGTCGCTTAAGTAAGCGCTGCGCAGGGTGCTGACCTCGAGATCCAGCTGCTCCGAGATGCGGATGATCTCCTCGTTGACGAGGATGTTTTCCAGCGCAAGCGCGAGGTAGTCCGCCACCTCCTTCACCATGGCCACGTCGTCTTCCGTGAACGAGTCGGTTCCGCTCTTGTTCAGCACCTCGATGGCGCCGGTGGGCTTGCCCCCGGCAAGACTCAGGATCGGTGCGCAGACCACGTTGCGGGTGGCGAAACCGGTCTTCTTATCGGCCTCCTGGTGAAAGCCCGGCTGCTGGTTGAGCTCGTTCTCGACGATGCACTCGCCGCTGGAAATGGCCCGCCCGACAATGCTGCCTTCCAGCGGCGCCTCGATTTCATGCTCGCCCAGACCCGTGCCCACCTTGGACACCACCCGGTCTGTCCTGGGATCGAGGATGAACACCCCGCACCGCTCCGCCCCCATGAGCCGTGGCACCATGTGGACGAAAAAGCGGAGCAGCGCCTCGTAGTTCTTCACCGTCCAGGCGCGATTGACGTAATGCAGCCGCATTCGCTGGGCCTCGAAGGCGCGGGTGAGCTCGCTGGGGGTGCGCACGTGGACGGCCTCTCCCTTAAGGCTTTGTAAACGTTGTTTACGACATTCTAGCCGAACCAGGAAACACCGTTGGCACCCGCAAACCGTGGGATGCCGCGCTGCCAGCGGTCGCCGGGGCGAATTTATTTCACTACGGGTCTTGCAATAGTGTACGTTTGACACTATCGTTCGTGTCCAATCTACACTTACTGCAATCTGGATGACCCGAAACCCGCGAAACTCGCGCCCGGCGGTCACCACCAACGTGGTGGTGTTCACCCTGCGAGACGACAAGCTCAAGCTCCTGCTGGTGCGCCGGCGCAGCGATCCCTACAAGGGCATGTGGGCGCTGCCGGGGGGCTACGTCCAGTCTGGAGAGGATCTGGACGACAGCGCCATGCGCGCCCTGGAAGACAGCACCGGTGTTGCGGGGGTGTATTTGGAGCAGCTCTACACCTTCGGCGCACCCGATCGGGACCCGCGGGAGCGAGCCATTTCTGTCGCCTATTACGCGCTGGTGCCTTCAGAAAAGCTTCAGCTACGCACCGCCGACGACACCGAGGCCATAGGCTGGTTCGCCCTGGACGAGCTTGAGCCCCTGGCCTTCGACCACAACGAAATGGTGAGCGTGGCGCACCAGCGACTCGCGGCCAAGCTCGCCTACTCCACCATCGCGCTGCAGTTCATGCCGGAGAAATTCACCCTGAGCGACCTGCAGAAAGTCTACGAGCGAATCCTCAACGAAAAGCTCGACAAACGAAATTTCCGCAAGCGCGTCCTGGCGCTCGATCAGATCGACCAGACCCAGGAAGTGCGCAGAAACGGCAGCCACCGCCCGGCGCGGCTTTACCGCGTGCGAAATCCGGGCGAGGTCCAGATCATCCGCTGAGGAGACAGCCATGAACGCGCCCCTCTCCGTCCCCGTATCCATTCCCGACGCCGCCAGGGTCGCCGCCATCGCGCCCGAGCTTTCCGGCGCCGAACGCGAGTTGCTCTTCGAGCAGGCCAAGCAGCTGCTGATCGAGCAGGACGCGGTGCTGGTCGCCCACTATTACACCGATCCGGATCTGCAGATCCTCGCCGACGAAACCGGCGGTCACGTGGCCGACTCGCTGGATATGGCGCGCTTTGGCAACGAACACAAAGCGTCCACCATCGTCGTTTGCGGCGTGCGCTTCATGGGCGAGACGGCCAAGATTCTGAACCCCGAGAAGCGGGTGCTGGTGCCGGAAATGGAGGCCAACTGCTCGCTGGATCTCGGCTGCCCGCCGGAACTCTTCAGCCAATTCTGCGACGAGCACCCGGACCGCACGGTGGTGGTCTACGCCAACACCAGCGCCGCGGTCAAAGCGCGCGCGGACTGGATGGTCACCTCGGGTATCGCGCTGGATATCGTCAGGTCGCTTAAAGACCGGGGAGATAAGATCCTGTGGGCGCCGGATCGTTTTCTCGGCGAATACATTCAGCGCATGACCGGCGCGGACATGCTGATGTGGCAGGGCTCGTGCATCGTCCACGAGCAGTTCAAAGCCGAAGGTCTGGAGAAGCTGCGCGCCAGGTATCCGAAAGCCGCTGTGCTCGTGCACCCGGAGTCGCCGCCGGGGGTTATCGATCAGGCCGACGTGGTGAGCTCCACCAGCGGGCTGATCCAGGCTGTGCGCAACATGAGCAACGACACCTTCATCGTCGCCACCGACCGCGGAATTTTCCACAAGATGAAGGAGTACGCTCCGGAGAAGACCCTGCTGGAAGCCCCCACCGCCGGCGAAGGCGCCACCTGCGAAAGCTGCGCCCACTGCCCGTGGATGGCCATGAACGGGTTGCGCAACCTTGTTCAGGTGCTGGAGACCGGCGACAACGAGATCCTGATTGAAGAAACCGTCCGAAAGCGCGCGGTGGTGCCGGTGAAACGAATGCTCGAGTTTGCGGCAAACAAGAAAAAGGAGATCGTCGGTGACGCATGACGCCAAGGGCTCGACCGCTCCTGTAGGCGCGCGCGTGCCCGCGAACCGACGAGATTTGATCAGGCGATACCGTTAATTGATCTCAGTGCGCGAACTGCTCACGCGCAACGATTGAAAAAATAGTGCCTGGCACTATTTTTGGTGGGGCAGCGACGGATTCAAAATGAGTAAATCATCAGACGGGGTGACGGCCTTTGCCAGCAAGCGGGTGGCGGAGGATGGTTGCAAGGTTCATTTCATGTACCGGGAAGATCCGCGGCGCCCCGGCGACAGCGGATGGAAATTCTTCAGCGGCGACGAGTCCCAGGAGTACGTCGACGATCCGGATAACGTCGGCGAATATCCGCTGGAAACCATCACCCGCATCGATCCTTCCGTGGCCTCGCTGCTGGATACACCCGCGCCCTGCGCCTTCGAGCGGGACAGCGACGACGCGGCGTTCATCGAGTCGGATTTCGATTTGTGGCTGGAGGAATAAGTGACATGTGACACGTAACACGTGACATGAAAGAAAATCTCTCTTATCACGTGTCACGTGTCACTTGTTACTATCCGAATTGCCACTGCAAATCTCCTCCCCAAGAACTATCTTCCACGCCGTTAAAGCCTCGTGATCCATCCCGAACTCAAGGATTTTCTTGCCCGGCTGGAGACGGTCCCGGCCGCAACTACGATCGAAGAGCAGCGTCGCGTCTGGCGCGAGTTCTGTCTCAAAAACAACCATCCGCGCCCTGCCGAAATGTCCGTGTGGGACCAGGTGCTCAGTCTGCCCGGGCGGGAGATCGCGCTGCGCTGGTACATGCCCGAAATCGAGAAGCCCCAGCCCTGCGTCATTTATCTCCACGGCGGCGGCTGGGTGCTGGGGGATCTGGACACCCAGGACACCATCGCCTGGGGGCTTGCCCGGGGCGCCCGGGCGCTGGTGGTCAGCGTCAACTACCGTCGCGCCCCGGAGCACCCCTACCCCGCGGCCTTTGACGACAGCTACGCGGTGGTCGAGAACGTGGCCAAGTACGCCGACAGCCTCGGAATCGACGCCTCACGTATTGCCCTTTGCGGCGACAGCGCGGGGGGCAACCTGGCGGCCGCGGTCTGTCTCGCCGCGCGCGATCGCAAGGGTCCGAATATCGCCGCCCAGGCGCTGCTTTACCCGGTGATGGACGTCGACACCACGCGCGAGTCGTACACCGAGAACGCCGACTCGCC
>JBFHVA010000252.1:0-5090 GCA_041589735.1 Gammaproteobacteria bacterium
CGACTCTAAGTCTCCGATCGTCGTTTCGGTAATAACGACGTTGCTGAATGGCGTTTCCTGTGACCACGCCGGTCTCGAGGCAATCGACAGACCCAAAGCCATTAAAGCACAAAGAACGGCGACCGATTTGGTGTATCGACGGTTAATCATACTGGCCTCCATCATCTTTACTTCGATTAAGATCATGTAGAAGTATGAAAAAAGGCCGGGGCCGTTATATTAGATTAGATCCGAACACGATTCGGCCCGGTCCGTTTGTCTCTTCGGTTTTTCAAAAATCTCGGCTCGGGTTGCTTTTTTACTCCTGCAGAGCTGTGTTACGCAAGCAATAAAATCAAGGCGGAACGGAGTTAAAGATAATTTCTGGGACAGTAAATGGGGCCGGGGCCGTTATATTAAGTTACGTGCGATAACATTTCGGCCCCGGTCCCTTTTTCTACTTTTTCTAAGCGTTCTGTCAAGCGCCCGACCCGAGTGCATTGTCGGGCTCACGTCACCGCGAAAAAATACCAAGACATGGTTAGTGCGGCGACTAATACCAGTATAAATAACAGACCCGCGGCAGTTGCCCCAAGCTCAGCAGTTAACTTTTCTCCCTGCAGGCCGGCCGCCGCGAGAACCCCTGTGATAAGCGATCCCGCGGATACCCAAACAAGGATCTTGCTCACCCGCTCTAGGCCGTCCGCCTCTCCCTCTGGAACCACCATCAGACCTACGTGCGGTGACAATAGGTAGGAAACCATATAGAGAAGCCAGGCCAAGATGAATGCCAAGCACGCTATCTCTCCAATGATCAACCGGCTGCGCAACATTGGTCTGCTATTGGATGAACTCAAGGGGTCAACTCAAGGGGTCAGATCTCTTGAATGCCGCGCGATAGCTTCTCAAGTCATCTGACCCCTTGACTTTTCTACGCCGCTGAAAGCTTCATTGTAGGCTACCCGGCCCGATACATCCTGCAACGACCCGGGCTGGAGTTCGATAACCATGAATACCTCATCGGGCACATCGTATTCAGAGCTGATCCCGTAGCGAGATGCGGGAACGAACCCAAAGCGTGGGTAGTACTCCGGATGCCCCAAGACCACGACCGCGCTGCAGCTCTGCCCCATGCATTGACGCAACCCCTCGCGCACGAGAGCCGAACCAATCCCCTGACGCTGGTAATCGGGGGCGACCGCCATTGGACCGAGGCCCATTAGATGAACCTCGGAATTGCCGGCGAGCGATACGGGAGAAAAGAGGATGTGACCGACCACTTCGCCGTCCACTTCGGCTACTAGGGAAACTAATGAATGTGAAGTCTTGCGCAGAGCATCAACGAGATCTGCCTCTTCCGACGTTTCAAATGCCGCTTCGTTTACCGCGCGCACCGTAGGAGAATCGGAGGGCTCTTCACGACGAATGCGCATGCGTCAAACAAGCGTTTAACTCGTTAATAGCCTGCTTACGTAGGCTAGATAATAAAGATTGGGGTCGGCTATTAATCCACTATCTGCCGCACGGAAAGGGGCATAAACCCGGCCACGCGGGGTATATCCCGCTTGACGGCATGGAAGTCGCTCACGCGTCACGAAAAAAAAGTATTTAGATGTCATGATGACTCGACGGGCCCGCGAATAACGAACCAACTCTTTCCGCCGCGCGACTGATCAGATGTCACGCGATAGCGACCGCGGAACGCGATTGCCGGCGGCGTCAGTCCCCCGCCGCCGCGGCAGACACCGGCGCGTCGACATCCACCACGCGGGTCCAGCCGAACTTGTCCTCGACCTCGCCGAGCTGGATGCCGGTGATGGTGTCGTAGAGCTTGCGAGTCAGCGGGCCTGCGCCGTTGGCGCGCATCTCGTGTTTTCGCCCCTTGTAAGCGATGGCGCCCACCGGACAGATCACCGCGGCGGTGCCCGCGCCGAAGATCTCCTCGAGCTCGCCTGAGCGCATACCGTCGATCACTTCGTCGATGTCGACGAGACGCTCTTCCACCGGCATGCCCCGATCCTTTAACAATGTAATGACGCTGTCCCGGGTTACCCCGGGAAGGATGGTTCCGTGCAGCTCCGGCGTGACCACACCGTGTTTGAACTTGAAGAAGATGTTCATGGCGCCGACTTCTTCCACGAAGCGGTGCTCGGCGCCGTCCAGCCATAAGACCTGGGCGTAGCCCTCGCTTCGTCCCAGCTCTCCGGGATAAAGACTGGCGGCGTAGTTGCCGGCGGTTTTGGCGTAGCCCATGCCTCCCGGGGCGGCGCGGGTGTACTTTTCCTCTGCTTTCAGCTCGATGGCTTTGACGTCGTCCTGGAAGTACTTGCGCACCGGGGCGGTCATGACCACGAAGCGAAAAGTTTGCGCCGGGCGCACTTCCAGGTGGCTCTCGGTGCCGAAGACGATGGGCCGAATGTATAGCGACTGACCGCGCACGCGGGGGATCCAGGCGTGGTCGAGGCGGACGAGATGCTCGATGGCGGCGAGAAAGATTTCGGGCTCGATGGGGGGAATGCACAGGCGCTTGCAGGATTCCAGCAGCCGCTTTGCGTTCATGTCGGGGCGAAAGATCCGTACCACGTCATCGTTGCCGCGGAAGGCTTTCAAGCCCTCGAACACCGCCTGGCCGTAGTGGAGCGAGAGCGCCGAGGGGTGCAGGGGAAGCGGTCCGAAGGGAAGGATCTCGGGACGCTGCCAGCGGCCGTCTTCAAACACCAGGCTGAACATATGGTCCGAGAAGTCGTCCCCGAAACCGAGGTTGTCGAAGTCCACCTGGTCGCGGCGACTCTGCTTGACGGTCTGAATTCGTAGGTCGGGAAATACGGACATGTCTCGCTCTTTGGGTTCCCTGCGGGCGTTTATCGCTTTGAATCGTTACTTCACCGCCCCCGCAGGGGCGAGACTGTTAAGCATATGCGTAAGACCCGCCCTGAACAAATCAGGCACTTTCGGGCGCCCCACCGGGATCCTGTAGACTTCGGCGCCCTTATGAACCCCTCCGTCATCTTCACCACTCTGGCCATGCTCGCGGTGCTCACCACCTCCAGCATGGCGGTGTTCACCGTCGCGGTGCTGGCCCCGGAAGCGGCGCCGGATCTGGGCCTGGATCCGAAGCTCATCGGGCCCTACACCTCGGTGGTCTACTTCTTTGCCGCCATCGTAGGCGCCATGACCGGCGGGCTCATTGCCCGCTTCGGCGCCATCCGGGTGTGCCAGTCCACCATGGTGGCGGCGGCCGCGGGCATGCTGCTTCTGGCGGCAGGGCATCCCCTGGCGGCACTGCTCTCGGCCTGCGTGCTGGGATTCAATTACGGCCCCTTCAACCCGGCCAGCGCCCACATTCTCTCTGGGCTGACCAGCGCACGTTGGCAGCCTTTCGTCTTCTCGTTGAAGCAAACCGGCGTGCCGCTGGGCGGCGCGCTGGCCGGGGCCGTGGTTCCGCTGCTGGTGATTGCCTTTGGCTGGCGCGGCGCCGCACTTGCGGTCGGTGTCATAGGGGTGGTGATGGCGGTGCTGTTACAGCCGCTCCGCCGTCGATTCGACAAGGGATCGGGTCCAGTGAGTATCACCGCGCTGATCAACGTGTGGGCGCCTGTACGTCTGGTCATCATCAATCCCGTGTTACGCCGCTACACTCTTGCCGCCTTCGCCTACGCCGGCTGCCAGGTGAGCTCGGGCGTTTTCATGGTCGTGTATCTGACCGAAAGCCACGGCCTGACGCTCACCCTGGCAGGATTGATTCTGACCTGCATGCAGATCGGCGGCTTTGCCGGACGGCTGGCTTGGGGGGCCATATCGGAGCGTTACCTCTCGTCGCGCGTCATGCTGGTGCTGCTGGGGATCATGGCGGCGGTATGCCTTGTGTTGACGGCAATGATGAGCGACGCGTGGCCGATGCCCTTCATTGCGCTCGTTTCGACCCTGCTCGGCATGAGCATCTTCGGCTGGAACGGGATCATGCTTTCGGAGATCGCTACGCATTCGCCGCCGGGCATGGCGGCCGAGACCACCGCCGGCATGCAGTTCGTCATGTTCGGCGGCATTGTCGTGTTTCCGCTGACTTTTGGGCTACTTGCCGCAAGCGTGGGATATCCGGCGGCATTCGGTCTGCTGTCGCTGTTCGCGTTGTGGGGGATGGCATTGTTGTGGCGGAGGCCCAAGGCAGTGACACGTGACATGTAACAAGTGGCAGGTGGTTGATGCGCACTGCGCAGTCTACAGCTGTTGGTCCCGTGATGAGGGGAGGTCGATGAAGATATCCGTTTACTGGATTCCCGCTTCCGCTTACGCGCAGACAAGTTCTCGGAAATGACGATATGATTGAATCGGTATGGGCGGCGCACGCTGCGGGCTGATGTTCCGCAGGGCCGCAAACAGAAAGGAAAGAATCCGTGCGCGAAGCGTTGAGTCAAGAAACATTGAAGCGCATCTACGGGCAGATCGCGCACCGATACGATTATCAACATGCGCTTGTTACAGCGAGAGCCGATCAAACAGGCAGAAGGATTCTGGTCGACACAGCAGTCCGTCAAGGCGACAAAGTATTAGATTGTGGTTCAGGTACCGGAACCAGCGGCATTATGGCCGCCAGAAAGGTAGGTCCGAACGGCAAGGTCACGCTTTTTGATCTTAGTGATGCCATGCTGGCAGTCGCACGTGAAAAGGTCATTCGAGAGGGTTTGCAAGATAGAGTGACGATTCAATCAGGAGACATGGCGCATTTGCCGTTCGAAGACGATAGTTTTGATGTTGTGCTGTCAACCTACAGCCTATGTCCACTATATGAGCCAGAAAAAGGAGCAATGGAGCTGTACAGGGTAACCAAGCCGGGCGGCAAGATTGCAGTTGCGCATTCGACAAAACCTCGAAATCCAGCAGTTAGGTGGTTGGCCGAGAGAGTTGAAGATATCGTCTGGCGTTTCCCCTCGCTCTCCATTGGATGCAGATCTGTCAGCGTACTTCCAGCGTTGGAAAGGGCGGGAGGAAGCGTCGTTTTATCCAAATATATCGGTGTTCCAATTTGGCCGTTTTTTGTTTTCATTGTCGAAAAGCCGGCGACCTGACAAAGCCATCAACTCGGACGCACACTCCGTGGCCCTCATTTTAAG
>JBFHVA010000253.1:0-5078 GCA_041589735.1 Gammaproteobacteria bacterium
CGGGATGGGGTTGCGTGGTTTCGAGAGTCGACCCAATGACGTCCCCGGCGACGCAGCCGAACACCGTGGAGTTGGCGACGCCGTTGCCCCCGAGCCTATTGGCGCCGTGCACGCCGCCGGTGTCCTCGCCCGCCGCATAGAGTCCGGGCAGCGCGGTGGTGCAGTCCGGCGCGAACTCCACGCCGCCCATCATGTAATGAGCCGTCGGTACGACTTCCACCAGGCCGCCGGCAAGGTCGAACCCGCAGTCGGCGCAGCGCTCCACCATGCCTTTGAACTGAGCGCGAACGTTGTCCGGGCCCAAATGGCTCATCTGAAGGTAGAGGCCGCCATGGGGGGTGACGTTACCGGACTGGATCTCGCGAATCATGGCGCGACTTACGATGTCCCGGGTGGCGCGCTCGGCTTTGGCGTCGTAGCGGGACATGAACCGCTGCCGGTTGCCGTTGAGCAGATAACCGCCCGCGCCGCGCAGACCCTCCTCCAGCACGGTACCGGTCATCCGGGTGTCGGGCCCTGCCAGCAGGCCGGTGGGATGGAACTGCACCATCTCCATGTCCCTGAGCGGCAGTCCTGCCTTGAGCGCCATCGCTATGCCGTCGCAGCTCTTGTCTCCCGAAGGGGTGTGAAACTTGTACATGGTCGGGCCGCCGCCGGTTGCGAGCAGCACCGCCCTGGCTCTGACCAGGCGAAACTCGCCGCTGCGCATGTCGATCATCAGAACTCCGGCAAGCGCGTCGCCGTCGCGTGTTTTAATCAGCGCGACGGCACGGTGATCCTCGAGACGCTTGATGTCGCGCGACCAGACCTGCTCCGCCAGTCGGTTGATAATCTCGATGCCGGTTAGGTCGCCTTTGTGCACGGTGCGGTCGAAAGTCTGTCCGGCAAAGGCCTTCTGGTGAATGCTGCCGTCCGGATTGCGGTCGAAAAAGCAGCCGATCTCGTTTTCGAGCTCCCGGATGCAGGACTGGGCGCCGGTGACCAGGTTCCAGGCGAGTTCCTGGTGGTTGAGCCACTTGCCACCCTCGATGGTGTCCATGAAATGCCGTTCGACCGAGTCCTCCGGCGCGAGCGCGACGTTATAGCCGCCCTGGACCATTCGGGTGCATCCGCATTTGCCCAGAAGTCCTTTCACCGCGATGGTGATATCTGCTTCCGGAGCCACCCGCCGTGCGTGCAGCGCTGCGAACAAGCCGGCACCACCGCTGCCGAGAATCAGGATGTCGGTTTTGAGGCGATCCATGGGGTGGAGCCGTTTCAGGTGGTTTGGGCTAGGTGCGTGTTAGTAATTGGGGATATGTGACATCTGACAGGTGACATGAAAGAAGAGGTGCTGCTAGAACAACTGGATGCGAAGTTCGGTTCACACGCTGCTAAGCACAAATTCTTTCTTACATGTCACCTGCTACATGTCACCTGTTACTACCCTTGAGCTTTTCCAGAGCCGCGGCGCGACGTTCCTGTGCGCGCTCGCTGACGCTGGTGTACAGGCTTCCCCCGTGGGCGTCCATGGCAACCAGCAGCGGACCAAAGTCCTTGATGCGGAACTTCCACAGGCTTTCAGGATTGAGATCGTCCAGGTCCACGTCCTCGATGCACTCGATCCAGGTGGTTTCCAGCGCCGCCGTGCCGCCGATGATGGCAAGATACACCCCGCCCAGCTCTTGAAACGCCTTGAGCGACTCTTCCATCAGTCCGCCCTTGCCAATGATGACGCGCACGCCGTACTGCTCCATCAGCGGACGAGTGAAGCGTTCCATCCGCGCGCTGGTGGTGGTGCCGATGCAAACGGGCGCGTAGCCTGCAGGATGTTCGCTGGATTTTTCCACCTTTTTCACGTTGGGCGCGGTGTGTATGACCGCGTGTCCCGTCAGATCGAAGCGCGTTTTTCGCCCCTTATCGAACATGTGGATCTGGGTGGCGTCGCGAATGCCGAAGAGCGTGTCCTGCAGGATGACGTGGTCGCCCACCCGGAGCTTGCGGATGTCCGCTTCGGAGCAGGGGAGGGTGAGGGTATGGTCAGTCATGGCGTATCAGTGTTCCGACGTGGTCTCGTGTGACATGTGACAAGTAACAAGTGATTCGTGATTCGTTGCGCTGCTGTCGAGTTAATACTTAAGAACTAGAATTCGTTAATTTCTGAACTTAAACATGGATGCGGGGGGGTCGATGATATGCCTTTGCCCCCATCTGCTATCTACCATCTACCATATTCCCGAAATACGACATTCGATATACGACATACGGACCTTCATGCCGCCCTGAAACCGAATGGCGCCAGCTTGCCCAGCGGTTCGGAGATTTCATACACGCTGGTGACGGCGAGATCATGATCGAAGGGACGTCGCTCGGCTTCGGCACGTTTTCGAAGGCGCTCTTGGTGAAAGTCCAGCACGTCTTTCGGAACGGGCATGTCACCGGGGTCGAGTATGCGTAAATATCCGTCGGCGTCCCGGGCCGGAAGCACGCGGCTTTTAACCTGGCGGTTGGGCGACCAGGGGATGTCCATGACGCCCGCCTCGAACGCTCGCACCGTTCCGACGGCGGCGTCTCCGTCGCCCATTTCCAGAACCTTGTCGATGACCGACCGGACTTCATCCTCGATCATTTCTTTTTCCCGCTTGAACTCGGGCATCGCGTCGACGCGGACATGACGCGCAAGATAAACCGCCATCCGCGTCGTGCGCAGCCCCTCGGCGTTCGCTTCCGGCGTCGGTATTCCGAAGGCTTCGTGGGTGCTCTTGGTGGTGACGCTGACCGCGCCGCCTATGGCCGCCAGGGTGCCACCGTATGCAACCAGCGCTGCCGCCTGGGCTTCGTCTTGGGGCCAGGCGCCCATCCAGTGGAGCGAGGTAACAGGCGTGAACAAGTCGTCGTAGCCCAGGCGTCGCAGATACTGCTGGCACAGGGACCCGCAGGCGCGAATGGCGGCGGCGTCTTGGATCAGGTGCAGGGTCTGGCCAAGCTCCAGGCCGTAGTTACGCACGCCCTGGGCAGCGGCGAGCAGGGCGTCCAGCACGCAGGTCATGATCGCTATGGAAGGCGGAATGTTGGTGCCGGTGAGAAAACCCGGCTGGCGCCGGTGAAGCTCCACGCCGCGAGCATGGTACAGCGTCGCCAGGCGGTCCAGGTACTGATAGCTGCGAATGCCCTGTTCAATGCTGACGTCCTTGGTGTAGGAGGTGGTGTAGGCAATACCGGAGCCGAGGTAGCCGGAGTAACCGGCGGCATAACCGATCTCCGAAGTAAGCCTCGGCATGGCGGTGCCGGAAAGCACAATGGCGGGCTTGTCGATGGCCTCGATAAGGGTACGGGTGGCGACGACCCCGTAGTTCACCATGGGGTATCCGTTCAACAGCGATCGCCCTGCGCGGGCGGACTCGTCGATGCCCTTTTGCGCATTCTGCCATTGTTCGTTACGCGTATAGCTGTCGGTGGTAGTGGGAACGATGTCCGCCAGACCTTCACGATCCAGGATTTCCATCAGCTGGCGCTGCATCTCGAGGGTGCCGAAACCGCCGCGGGGCTGCGTCAGGCAGCGACGCTCCGCCGCGGCCTTGCGCATCACCGGGCCCAGCCGTTTGTGTTCGGGCAGCGAATGGTGGTACGCGGCAGCCTCATCCAGATCGACTTCGGCGCCGGTAGGCCAGCGGGATAAATTTTCCGCCCGCAGCTCCTGGAACAGATCTTCCGGGATCTGGGCGGCGGAGAATTTCCAGCGCCTATCCGCCGGCGAAGGTGCTGCGCCCATGGCCACGTTCCTCTTCGACCTTCTCTAAATGCGCCTTGCCCAACCGCACCGCTGCTTCGGGCGCCACCGATGCCAGCAGGCCTACCGCATAGAGCATGTATTCCGTGTCCAGCAGCAGCCGCGGATGTTTTGGCCTCAATGACAAGGTGTCGTTCCCTTCCGCAATCGCCGCGCTCAGAATTCCTGCGGCACTGTCGCTTTGGGCGAGCACACCGCCGGTGCCGATGACGGTGCCAAGATTGCTCAGGTCCTTGCCCCGCTGAACCGTGATCGGGCCGTTCACCGTGTACACCGTTTCGATAGTACCGGCGTGGCGCCGCACCGCAATGCGCACCGCCGTATAACCGAGGGCAAAGTCCAGCGCCCGCTCTTCTTCATTCGCAGGTAGACGATCTGCGTGCGAGGCGATGCGATCGACGATGGCTTGCATGCGATCTGCATCGATCCCCGCCATCGCGGCGATACATTCGGGCCCGGCCTCAGCGAGAACACCGCTGGCGTTATGACGCATCCCCAGATCGCCTTCCACCGTGCGTTTCGTATACGGCTCCGGAAGACCGTGCTGTATCACGCCGGCGCGGCCCGGCTCGCCGCTGGCAACGGAATGCACGTCGGTAGTGGCGCCGCCCACGTCCACCACCATCAGCGGCCCGATGCCGGGCTCGCTGCCGACGCCTTCGGAAAGCAGCCGCGCGGCTTCCAGCACCGCTGCGGGCGTGGGCATCAGCACCTGATCGAACTGCGCCGCCGCCCGGTCGATGCCCTTGGCGTGGACGATGCGCTCGATGAATACCTGACGGATGGCCCCGCGGGCGGGCTCGATGTTGAGCTGGCCGAATTCCGGCATCACGTTTTCAGTGAGCTTGACACTTTTGCCGCCGGCTGCGAGCGTCGCACCGACGTCGTCAGCAGCGGCACGATTGCCGGCGACGATCAGCGGGCAGTTCAGCTGGGCGCCGGCGAGGGTTTTAGCGTTGAATCGAATGACCTCGCTGTTGCCGCCGTCGGTGCCGCCAGCGAGAAGCAGAATATCCGGAGCGAGCTTTTCAATCCTGGCAACGTCGTTGGCGGTAATCCGCTGGACGAACGAGCCCACCAGCCGGGCGCCCGCTCCCAGCGCCGCCTGGCGCGCCGCTTCGGCGGTGAGCTCACGCACCAGGCCTACGGTTATCATGCAAAGCCCTCCCGCCGCGCTGCTGCAGGCGAGCCTGTGGTCGAATATCGGGAGTGAACCCAAGCGCGACTTCAGATCTTCAAGCGCCGCGTTCATGCCTTCGGTCACGTCGCTCGCCACCGTGGACGGTCCCTGCCCGGAAGCCAGAACACG
>JBFHVA010000254.1:0-5077 GCA_041589735.1 Gammaproteobacteria bacterium
AACCCGAACCTTCCTCGAGGATGGCGATACCGTGACCTTCAGCGGCTGGGCGCAGGGCCGAAGCCATCGTGTCGGCTTCGGGGAGTGCAGCGGCGCGATTCTTCCGGCAAAGCCAATAAACGAGTAAAGGCCTTCAAGCGACCACTTCGCTTGATACAACGAGGCTGAACGGAATCGTGTAGTTTCGTATTCTTTTTGTAACTCCGTTCTTTCCTTCGTGTGCCTGTTTAACAGTCCCTATAAGCTGAATCTGAGAAGGAGATCGCATGGATCGGCGAATTCCGACGTCTATACTTTTGCTTTCGGCGTCCACCAAAGGCAGGGATCATGATTCGAAGCTTTTTTATTGTTTCACTTTTAAGTGTCGTCTTCGCTACACCTGTAGTCGCTGACGAAATGTTTTCGCTGAAAATTGGATTCGCTTCGCTCGACGTAGACGGTAAGTTCGCCGGCGAGAATGGCGTCGTCGCCACCAAAATCGATTTCGACGACGATTTGAATTTTGATGACAGCGAAGGGGTGTTCGCTGAGGCCGCGGTGCAGCTCGGCCCGTTTCGGGTTTCCGGCGGTTATCTACCTATGGAATTCTCAGGCAACGGAAATATCAGCAGGGACATCACGTTCGGCGGGCAGACGTTCAGCGCCGGCACCAACGTCGCGAGCGACGTGGAGTTGGACGTATACGACCTGGCCGTGGCGTTTCACATAATCAACTTCGACGACGGGCCGATGCGGGTACAGATCGGTCCCGAGCTGGCGGTCAAGATCGCCGACGTAGACATGTCCTTCAGGGATACTTCCGGCGGCGCGACCGAACGCGTCAGCGGGACAGTGCCGGTGCCGACCATCGGCGCCCGCGGCCGGATTGCCTTGAGCGATTTCGTCGGTGTGGTGGGACGGATCGGATATCTAGAGGTCGGCGACAACAGCTTTCTCGACGCGGAGGTCCAGGTCGAATACTCGCCCCTCCCGATGCTGGGCGTCTTCGCCGGCTACCGCTATATCGACGTTGACGTGGACGAATCGGGCGTCATCCTGCAAAGCACTTTTTCCGGCCTCTTCGGCGGCGTTCTCGCGCGCTTCTAAACCGTAAACGATAATATTCGGGGTTCGTAAGTCATTGATCCGCAGACGCAACGCGTCTGAGTGAAGATCAATGATTTACGGACTCTGAGTGTCCCTCTAGCCCCTCTAGCCAGTGCCGGGGAATAATTAGCGCCATCGCCTGTACACCTCCTTAACCGGGCCCGCAATCCGCGGCGCCCGGGAGATAGAAAAACACAGGAGAGAGTACTCATGAAGACACTGACCTTAAGCGCGGTGGCGCTGGCGCTGGCCCTTTCAAGCGGCGCCGCTCTTGCCTTTCATTGTCCAGCCGACATGAAAAAGATCGACGCGGCCCTGGCGAAGAACCCGTCCCTCGATGCCTCTCAGATGGCCAAGGTGAAAGAGCTGCGCGCCTCCGGAGAGCAGCTGCACAAGTCGGGCAAGCACGGGGAGTCCGTGGAGGCGCTCGCCGAGGCCATGGAAATACTGGGCATCAAGTAGTCATTAAGGCCGGCAGCCGCGAATCGGGCGAAATTTAATGAAATCCTTTGAGCGGCTGGTCGTGGAACAGATCCCCCGCCTGCGCCGTTACGCCCGGGCGCTGACGGGGGATCGGGTGCCCGCGGATGACCTGGTTCAGGAAACCCTCGCCCGCGCCATGAGCCGGCGCCACCTGTGGATCCGCCAAAAGGAAATTCGCCCGTGGCTATTCACCATCATGCATAACCTGTATGTCAACGAGATCGAAAAGCGCGCGCGAACTCCGGCTTTGTTTTCGGCGGAAGAAAATGACGCTCGCCTCGCAGCCAAAGAACACCCGGAGGCCGGCGTGATCTTGCGCGACCTCGGGCGAGCGCTGAAGGCGCTTCCTGAAGAGCAGCGCGAAGTCGTGCTTCTGGTCGGGCTCGAACAGCTGAGCTACAGAGAAACAGCACGGGTATTGGGTATCCCATCCGGCACCGTGATGTCGCGTTTGTCCCGGGCGCGCGAGCGCCTGCGGGAGCTGATGTCGGGAACCGGCAAGGCCGGGTTGAGGCGCATCAAATGAGCAAACAGTCGAAAACAATTTCCGAGGAAGAGCTCCAATCATACGTTGACGGCCAGCTTGACGGACCGAGTCACGACCGGGTCGCGGCTGCGCTCACCTCCGATCCTGAGCTCGCGCGGCGGGCAGACGAGCTTCGTCGTCTTGCAGATGCCCTGCATGCGACTTATGACTCCGTGCTCGACGAGCCCATGCCGACTGAGATGCTGCGTACGGTAATCAATCGTGACCAGTCACCGCTCCTGCGGCTGGCCGCGGTGGTTGCGTGGATGACCATTGGCGGCGTGATCGGCGGATTAATCGTCAACAGCATTGCTCCCCAACCAGCGTCTGAGCTGCGCGCGGAGCGACCGCTCCCCAGGGAAGCGGCTTACGCACACGCCGTATACGTCCCGGAAATTCGTCATCCCGTCGAGGTGGGTGCCGATGAACGCGAACACCTCAACGCCTGGCTCTCGAAGCGTCTTGCAAACCCCGTTGTCGCGCCGGACATACGGGAGGCGGGCTACCAGCTGGTTGGCGGGCGACTGCTGCCCGACGCCGGACGCCCTGCCGCCCAGTTCATGTACGAGGATGCCCAGGGGACCCGAATCACGCTTTACGTGCGCGGACACGAAGAAAGCGCGCGCGACACCGCGCTTCGCCACTCCACGGATGGCAATATCAGCGTCGTTTACTGGCTCGATGGATCGCTGGCTTATGCGCTTGCTGGGAGCATCCAACGAGACCAGCTGGAAAATATCGCCGGAGATATGTACCGGGCGCTCAACCCCTGAAGGACTGCGCCGGGACATTCAGAGTTCGTAAGTCATTGATCCGGGTTCCGACCCTTCATGGCGATCAGGTTACTTGCGGACCGAGCCTGTTCGCATGATCCTATCCCTCTAGATAGCGGCACCTCGGTTCGTTACAAGGAGCCCCGCCATGCCCGCGCAACCCGTATCCAAGACCCCGTTGCGATACTCCAAGCAGGAATGGGCAACCCGCGTCGAGCTCGCCGCGCTCTATCGCATCATCGACCACTACGGCATGTCCGACATCGCCAACCAGGAAATCGGCGCCCGGGTGGCGGACGAGCCTAGTCATTTTCTAATTCATCCTTACGGCATGCTGTTCGAGGAAGTGCGGGCGTCAGATTTCGTCAAAGTCGATCTCGACGGCAATGTGCTCGAGGGCGCCGGCATCTGGGGCGGCAGCGGCACGCTGGATTTCGTCGCTCACAGCAAGGAGCGCTGGGTCAGTGACGGAGGCGTTAATCTCGGCAGATGGATCTTCGGCTCGCGCCCGGACCGCGACTTTTTCATCCACGGGCACTGCGAGGACGTGCAGGCGGTATCCGCCACCGAAGGTGGATTACGCGCAGTCAGCCAGGCCGCCATCTACCTTGGCCATCTCATCGACTACCTCGATTACGACTTCGAGGAAGGCGACGAGTACGCTCAGCTTTTTCGCCGCACCATTAGCGGTAAACAGATCATCGTCTCCCACAACCACGGCTACTACGTGCTCGGCCGGCGCGCATCGGAGGCTTTTTTCCGCGCCTATTACCTTCGCCAGGCCTGCGCGGTGCAGGTCAAGGCCGCGGTGGCCGCCGCCGGAGCAGGCGATCACTTAAGGCCCATCGACCCCCAGCGGGTCGCCATGATCCAGGACCAGATGGCGGCGTCGGAGAACTACCATTACGACGGCACAACCGAATGGGCCGCGCTTCTGAGGAAGCTCGCGCGTATGTGCCCGGACTACGCGACCTGAGATGGGTGCTTCAGGTGCCGACGCCCGCCGCCGCTTCAGCGAGGATCCACCGCCCGCGCAGCATGTCTTCCAGGCTGCCGAAATTGCACATGTAGTGACCTTCGTAGCCACAGGCCTCGATGCGCGAGAAAAGATCACCGAAGTCGATGATCCCTTCGCCCGGGAACATGTGGATCTCGTACTCGCCGTTGTTGTCGGCCAGCCGCACCTCGCCGCAGCGATACATGGGCAATGCGTTGATGAACCCTTCTATCCCTTCCGGTTCCAGCGTGGCGTGGTTGACGGTAAAGGACCATCCCAGACTCGGCGAGTCGATGCGGTCGAAAAAGTACTGGCATTCCTCCAGGCTGTGCGCCAGATAATGCACCTCGGCCCGATCGGGCTCCCGGTTCAAATTTTCCAGCAGCAGCTTCACGCCGGCGTGCTCGGCGTACTCAGCCACGCGCTTCAGGCGATCCAGACTCGCGGCCATGCGCCTATCCCGATCTCCGAAGTGGTAGCCGGCGTGAACGATGATCCAGCCGGCGTCGAGGTGCCTGGAAAGATCGATGTAACCTTTGAGGTACCCGTCCACCGCCTCGCCGACGAAGGGCGAGATCTCCGCGGTATTGATGCTCGAGAGCGTATGCAAACCCAGCCGTATCCCGTTCGCGGCGCAGCGCGCCCGAATGTGTTCGCAGGCGGCATGGTCAAAGCGATTAAAAGCGTTTGGCGCCAAGTCCACTTCGGCTTCGATGTAGTGAACGCCGTGTTTGGCGGCCCACTCGACGCCGTCTTCCAGCGGCAGCTTGGCCTGAAGGTCGATTCCAATGCGTTCGATGAAGCTCACCTGAATTCCTCGTAACTGCTCTGAATCTGCAGGAATTCGAGCGGTTACAGGCCGCCCGCGGGCCGCCATTCTGCCAGATTTTCAGCCGGCTGAGGCGGCACTGAACGGACCGACCCGGGTAAGTAGTGACGGGCCTGCCGGAGGCTCTATAATGCTCGCCTCTCCTGCTCGGGCGTCGTCCTTCAGTCTCGACAATAAACGGCCCGAACGCTCGAGGAATATCACTCCCAAGAGCCTAAAGAGCTCGGGAATGCCCTGGATACGCGTCGGCGAGCGCCGTCCGAGCGGAGATTGAACTGGCGCGGTGCCGGGCCCGGGCATCATTTGTTCGAGGCCTGACCTGACTTCAGTCTCGCCACAGCTTTCACTCTGGAGGAGATATAGCAATGAGAAAATTTTTTGGC
>JBFHVA010000255.1:0-5072 GCA_041589735.1 Gammaproteobacteria bacterium
AAAAGAACCAGGGCCGATTGGTCGTCATCGCCCCACACGTGCCAAACCATACGGCCATCACCGCACGGGGTGTCCACCCGGCGCGCGGCGGAGTGAACGCGGGCTTCGTAGTCGGCGGGCGACTCGTCGCGGCGCCGCTTATGATCGCGCGCGCCGGGGCTCATGCCGGTCGTTTTTCCAAATCCGCCTTTCTAGGGAAAAAGCGCTTCCTAAGCGTGCGCTGGTTTTCGTAGATAGATCCCTGATTGAGGGCTTCGGGGTAGGGCAACACCACCGGCAGGGATTCCATGCGCGGTGAGTTCACCTCTTCGCCGGAGACCAGATTCGAGCGAAAGGTGTCGTAATCCTCTACACCGAGCAGGGGCCAGGCGTCGGCCGCGGTGTACTGATGCAGTAGAAAGCGGCGCGGGCGGTCGGAGTTGTTGGGCGCGGAAGCATGCAGCATGCGCACGTGGTGGATGGTGATGGATCCTGCCTTGCCGGTGAGCCTTAGCGCTTGAGCGGTATCGATGCCCTCCGCTTCGACGTCGACGGCGCCGCAAAACACGCCGTCAGCGTGGTGGCTGTAAACCGGGCCACGATGACTGCCAGGGATGACCATCATGGGCCCGTTTTCCATTGTCATGTCGTCGATCATGAAGCCGACGGCAGCGAGATTGTCGTTGGTGTGGGGATAGAAGGCCCAGTCCTGGTGCCATTCCACCGCCGCTCCGCCGCCTTCGAGCTTCATATTGAGCTTGGACTTATCGAAGCGAACCCCGGCTCCGTCCCATAATGCCTCCAGCACCCGCGCTACCTTGGGGGTGCCAATAAGCGCGCGGAAGGCGGGGTGGTGAAGGTCAGGGTTCTTGAAACGCCGCACTCTTGGGGTGGCGGAGGTGTGGAAATCTTCGAGGTCGTGAAACTCGTCATTGGCGGAAACGTACCGGGAGCGCTCTACCCAATCGTCTATCACGCGCCGAAGCGTCGACACTTCGCCCTCGGAAAGCACGTCCTCGATGACGAGATATCCCTGGTGGCGGTAAAAGCTTATGTCTTGTTCGGAAATCATCCGTTTTCGCTTACCCATTACCGCAGGGAATTCTGAGGCGTCTCCATGCCTTGTTCAAGAACCGCCCCTTTCGCGAAGGCCCGGTTTTCCGTGATACTTAACCTTGCCACGGCGAATGCCGCTTTAAGGAGAAAGCATTGACGAACGACGCGGGCGGGGAAATGCCCTCCGAAATCGAGCGTAAGGTCAAGGCGCTCAAGATCAGGAACATCAAGCGGCATATCTTTCTCTGCTGCGATCAGACCGAGCCCAACTGTTCGGAAAAGGGAAAGAGCCTCGAGTCGTGGGCTTTCTTGAAAAACCGTTTGAACGAACTGGGGCTTGCCCCCAAAGGTCTCGTTTACCGCACCAAGGCGAACTGCCTTCGGATCTGCGAGGGCGGGCCCATCGCCGTGGTCTACCCCGAAGGCATCTGGTATCGAGGCTGCACGCCGGAGGTGCTGGAACGCATCATCCAAGAGCATCTCATCGGCGGAAAACCCGTTGCGGAACACGTGATTGCCGAGCATCCGCTGCGACCCGATCCCGATTGATTCCCGGCGGCACAGGAAGCGGCCGCGACAGCACTTGGCAATGAGCGGCCAGTTGTCAGTGCGGGGCCACGCCTCACCCATCACTGGTGTTGTCCTGATGCTTGCTGCCATGGCGGTGGTGCCGCTGATGGATGGCGTCGCCAAGCACTTGAGCGGGACATTTCCCGTGCTCCAGGTGGTATGGGCCCGATACTTTTTTCATCTGCTCATTCTTCTCCCGGTGGTGCTGTGGCGTCACGGCGCAAACGCGCTGCTGTTGCGCAACCCCTGGCTGCAAATCATCCGCGGCGGATTTCTACTGGGCTCGACGATTCTTTTCTTCGCAGCCATCGCCGTCATGCCGATCGCCGACGCGCTGGCGCTGGTCTTTGTCGCGCCACTGGTCGTCACCGCACTCTCGCCCTTGGTGCTCGGCGAGCGCGTAGGCCCGCGGCGCTGGACCGCGGTGAGCGTGGGATTCGTCGGCGTGCTGGTGATCGTGCGTCCGGGGCTGGGCGCCTTCCAGCCCGGCATACTGCTGGCGCTGGGCGCCGGGGTCGTTTATGCCTTTTATAGTCTTTCCACCCGCAAGCTTTCCGGAAGCGCGCCGCCCCTGGTGACTTTGGCTTACACCGCACTGCTGGGAGCGCTGGTGATGTCGGCGGCGGTGCCCGCGGCTTGGACGCCGCCCGATGCGAAGGATCTTGCGTGGATGGCGCTGATGGGGGCACTGGCTGCGGGCGGGCACTTTCTAATCATTAAGTCTTTCGAGCATGCAGAAGCTTCACTGCTGGCGCCGCTCGGTTACAGCGAGATGGTCATGGCGACCGTGGTGGGTTACTTCGCTTTCGGTGATTTTCCAGACGCCTGGACCTGGGCCGGTGTTGCCATCGTGATCTCCAGCGGCGTGTACGTCTCCGTTCGCGAGCGAAACAAAGCGCGGGCACCTCAATCCGTCCGCTGACTTCAGGGAGGAATTGGCGGTGGTAAAATCCAGGCCATGAATGCCGGCCACCCGATCATAGAGGTCAAGCCCATCTCTTTAGCCTTGGGCGCGGAGATCCATGGCGTCGACATCTCCAAGCCTCTGCACGATCAGACGGTGGCGGACATCCGCGCGGCTCTGCTCGAGCACCTGGTGGTGTTTTTTCGCGAACAGTCACTGACGCCTGAAACCTTGATCGCCTTTGCCAAACGCTTCGGCAAGTTGGCGCGTTATCCCTTCGTCAAGGGCATGGACGGTTATCCGGACGTGGTGGAGGTCATCAAGCGCGAGGACGAGAAGCACAACTTCGGCGGAATCTGGCACTCTGACACCACTTATCTGGAGCGCCCACCCATGGGCTCGGTGCTTTACGCCTGTGAAATCCCGCCGGTGGGCGGTGATACGTTGTTTGCCAACATGTATCTGGCTTATGAGACTCTATCCGATGGCATGAAGGAGTTTCTCGATGGCTTGAAAGCGGTTAACAGTGCCGCCAAGCCGGACGCTGCAGTGGGCCGAATCAAGCGCAAGCGCGAGCGACCGACCGGCGAGGACGAAATCAAGACCGTGTCGGTGCACCCCATCGCGCGCACCCATCCGGAAACCGGGCGCAAGGCGCTCTACGTAAACCGCGGCCACACGGTGAAGATCGACGGCTTCAGCGAAGCGGAGAGCGGCCCGATACTGGAATACTTGTACATGCACCAGACGCGCCCGGAGTTCACCTGCCGTTTCCGCTGGACTGAAGGCTCCGTTGCTTTCTGGGACAACCGCGCCGCACAGCACAACGCCATCAACGATTACCAGGGCTACCGGCGGGTGATGCATCGGGTGACGCTCGCTGGCGAGAAACCCGAGTGATGACTGACGGAGGTCGATGACAGTGGCCGTTCAAGTCAAGCCCCTCAATGGCCCCATCGGCGCCGAAATCACCGGCATCAACACGTCCCGACTGCTGACGGAGCAGGAGTTCCAGCAGATCGAGCAGGCGATGCTCGATCACGTCGGCATCGTCATCAACAATCTCGAAGACAACTTCGACTGGCTGATCGATTTCGGTCGCCGTTTCGGTCCGCTCAAGCATCATATCCTCACCCAGTACCACCACCCGAAGACACCGGAGATGTCAATCATCACCGCAAACATGAGCAATACGGAATCGCGAACGACCGGAAAGCCCGCGGGCGCGTTCTGGCATTCGGATCTGTCCTATGAAAAAGATCCTTCGGACGCGATCTTTCTCTACGCCACCCACGTGCCCGGCGACGGCGGCGACACCCTGGTGGCCAACACCTGCATGGCCTATGAGGCGCTGCCGGAAAAAACCAGAAAGCGCATTGAGGGCCTTACTGCCATCCACCGCTACGGCTGGAACGGCGGCGGCGCCATTACGGAGCCGGACCCTGAGCGCCGCGCTCAGTACCCTGACGTGGAGCACCCCGTGGTGCGCACCCACGCGCGCACGGGAAAAAAGATCCTTTACGTGAACCCGGGCTTCACCATGTGCATCAAGGACATGGACCGCGGGGAAAGCGACGAGCTCTTAGCCGCGCTGTTCGAGCATCTGCTCAAGCCTGAGTTTCAGTACCGCCACAGGTGGAAGAAGAACCAGCTCGTCGGTCTCGACAATCGCGCTTCCATGCACTGCGCCATCGGCGGCTACAAGGAGCCCATGCGCAAGCTGCGGATGATTGTGGGGTGCACGGAGCGTCTCGGTGCGTAGCTCTTGCGTGATAGATGGACAAGATCCGTGTTATTACACGGAAAGTTTCCGTCTACTCTAAGTTATGTCCCTAGGAGGATCTTGTGAAAACAACTCTATTTCTCTCAGTTTCAATTGATGGATTGATCGCGGACAAGGAGGGTATACCTCTTTTTCCGGACGGTGCTTGGGAAGACTGGTGTTCTTTGGTAAACGACGCTGACAATGTAATTGCGGGGCGAAGTTCCTACGAACAATTGAAAAACGACGACATGGCTTCGGTACTGCATCCGACACACAAGATCGTATTGTCTTCGCGAGACATCGAGCTAGGTGATTCCTCATGGCAGCATGCCAAATCTCCCTTAGAGGCGTTAGAGATGCTGAAAAACAAAGGAGTTGAAGAGGCGATAATCGGAGGTGGCCGCGCTGTCGCACACTCTTTCATGCGCGAGCACCTTGTTGATTACATAGTTATCGACCTTCAACCGGTAGCATTCGGTGTCGGCACCCCTATGTTCGGGGATGCTATAGACATACCTCGGCTGAAGCTATTGAATTCCCACCCGCTTAATGACGATGCGCTTCGTCTACGATATCAAGTTCTTCGTGATGGGACATAACAATTAAGTTGAGTGGGACCTCCAATTGCTGGCGCAATTTTCGGCCCCTCACTTAAACCGTTATACCAGCAATAATTTAAATCAATGGCAAAAAGAAGATCTTTAGAAATCCCGAGAGAAATATACTTTACAGACGAACCACGTGGGCCTGCTTACAAACGGCTTCTCGATTTTGCTCAAATTCAATGCACAGAATTTT
>JBFHVA010000256.1:0-5066 GCA_041589735.1 Gammaproteobacteria bacterium
CGCCCCTCGGAGCCGACCATGCTCAACGTCGCGTAGCCGAGCGACAGGCCTACACCGAAGCCAAGCTCATAGCCAAACTTCTGCCAGTTTTTAATTAGTTCCCGCATCCGGTTCCGCATCGCCACCGCCAGCTGCACCGCCTGCAAGGCGGGGTCATTGCAGGGCAGCGGCGCGTTGAAGATCACCATGATTCCGTCGCCGGCCCGGTGCTCGATGGTGCCCCCGTACCGGTCGATCAGCTCGCCCATGGCCTGGTGGTAGACGCGCATCACCTCGAGCACTGCTTCCGGTGAGGCGGAGTCAGAAAACGCGGTAAAGCCTCTCAGATCGCAAAACATCGCGGCAATTTCCCGCCGGTAGCTTGGAGTCGATTCCTCATCGCTGGCAATGACCACCTCGGCAACCTGGGGGGAAAGAAACTTGCGCAGGCGATTCAGCCGTTCGAGCTGCTTCAGCTGCGCCTGTAAGCGAGAGCTGAGCACCTTGTTCCACTTGATCAGCGCGGAGACCCGGGACCGCAGATTGCCGGCGAATGCTTTGAACTGAATGTTCGTTTCATCGACCCTGCGCAGGCGTCGAAGAGAAAGCGACGAACTGAAAGCATGCCCGGCGGCGAGGGGTCGTCCTCGACTCCGGCCATTTGCTCGCCATCTCTGCTGCGTGTTCACCAGAACCACCTCGTATTTCTCGCCTCATCCCTCTGTCGATACCAAATCCACCTAGATCGTTAAGTTGTGTTTGAACCAAGCTCGAATCCGGCCTCACATGAACATGTCGGCCACGACCTCAGCCAGCCAGTGGGTGAGCTGCGTGGGCAGTGGCTGCTGCAGCTCGGTGGAGGCTTCGAAGTCGCGCTCGAACAGACGTTCCCTCAGCGCACTTACAGCCCCGGGATCAGAAGTCGCGATGTTCACCTCGTCGTTTACCCGCAGGCTCAAGTGATCGAGATTCGCCGATCCCGCAGTGAGCCAGCCATCGATAATCGCTGCTTTGGAATGCGCCATCCCCGGATATACAAAAACCCGAATGCCGTTGGCCAGCATCTTGTTGATGGCTTGAATGTTGCTCATGTCCATCAACGGCATGTCGCCTCTTTCGGAAATGATGAATCTGACGTCAACGCCTCTGCGGCGGGCTTTAATGAGCTCGTAGAGAATGACGTCGTCGGAAAAGTAGGGATTCTCGATGTAGATGTACTCGCGTGCACGCCGAATGGCCGCAACTTTCGCTTCGTAAATCTGCGAGCTCCCGGCCTGCGTGTACAACAAGCGAACCGGATACCCGTTTCCAGATTGGGCCTCTTCAGCACCCTTCCTGTTCGTAAGCAGCCCCGCCAGATCACCTGCCAAACTACTTTTTGCCCAAGCCCGGTCGGCGTCACGCGCAAGACGTTCCACCACGGGGCCCTCAATCCGCACCATGAGGTCATGCCAGTCGTGGCGGTACTCGCGGCCGATGTTCATTCCGCCGAGAAAGGCAACTTTCCGGTCGATGATTGCTACTTTGGAGTGATCGCCCGTGAACCAGGGATTGGTTTTCTGCCTTGCCTTCACCTGAGATCCCGACTCCAGGTAGCTGACAATTGAACCCGGCGAGACGTGCGCCTCTGGCATGGACGCCGGCACGGCATGGGCCCCGGTCACTGAACCAAGGCCGTCCATGAGTACGGTCACCTCCACCTCTTGCGCCCGCTCTTTGAGCAGGTCGGCAATCCGAACCGCGTAATCGTCGTTGTCAAAAATGTAGATTCGGAGCTGGATCGACTGCCGCGCTGCTTCAAACTGCTCGATGAGCGCGGGAAAAAATTCCTCGCCATCGATCAGGAACTCCAGAGTTCCGATCGATCTCTTCGAACCGGTGATCCGGTCAAGCTCGTGCTCCCATGCCTCCAGGTCCATACCCGGCCCGCCGGAAAGGGGTGGAATGGGAGTCGCCGTCAGCGCAGGGAGCCGCACGGTATTGGTATGCAAGCGACGGGTGAAGTCGGAGATCGAGTTTTTGACCAGAAATCCGAGCGACTTGACCGTGCTGAAGGGCCGTACCAAAGGATCGGTGGTATAGGTCTTGACCATGGATCCGACCATTCCGGCGGTCAGGTTTGCGTTGCGGGAAAAACTGCTGGCCTGGGGGTCCGGGGAAGATGCCGCCTCCGGAGTTCCAGAAGCCGGCCGGTCTTTTGAGAGGCTGGCGGATTCCACACGCTCGAGCTCAGGGTCGGTGCGGGAATCGACGGACGAGCAGGCAAAAAGCGCCAACGAAAGCAGGCAGCACCCGGCCCGGCTCAGAAATTTCATGGCGCCCTCCCCCGACTCGGTTGCGATTTTGATCACACGTCCTCCAAAACAGCTTCGACGTGCGTTCATGTTGGGGCAGCCTGTCTGTCGAGACCCTTACCCGGGGCTTACAAACCGGGTTAGCGCGGCTTACAAATCGCTTAAAAGCATGATTTGGTTCCTCAATTCTTGGGAATTCGGGCAAAACACCAGGTCATCGTGTTCCGCCGCTCTCCGTCTTCGATTAGCTTTAGGATCCGGGCTGTTGGGCAGCACCGGAACTGATGAATTCGACGTTTTAAAGGGGCGGTAGTGAATTCCACGCGGGGATCAGATTCAAAGCTAAGCTCTGAATGCGGGTCCACGCCGTTATCACTCGTGGTGATCGGCGCGGCGGTGCTGAGCTTGAGCCTGCTGGCCGGGGCGCCTTCCCAGGCGGAAACTCGAGCCGGGGAGGTCAGCGGGTACCGCTACCGCCTGTTCGTACCGGAGGCGGAAACGTCCGTTTCAGAACGGCCCCTGTTGGTCGTGCTGCATGGCTGCAAACAGTCGGCGGAGGACATGGCCAGGCTCAGTCGATTCGACGTGCTCGCCGCCGCCCAGGGTTTTAACGTGCTCTATCCGGAAACGGGGCCGTCGAAGAAAAACCCTTACGGATGCTGGCGCTGGTGGGCGCCTGAGAACCAGATCCGTAAGGGGGGGGAACCCGAAATCATCGTCAAAATGGTGGATGAAGCGGGCTCGACCATCCGCGTGGACCGGCAGCGGGTTTATGTCGTAGGCCTCTCCTCAGGTGGCGCCATGAGCGCCATTCTCGGTGCGCTCTACCCGGAAGTCTTCGCCGCGGTGGGGGTGCACTCTGGCATGGCCTACGCCGCCGCCGGCAACGAAACATGCGCTCTGCGCACCATGTCCGACGGCGCTGAGAGCCCTGAATCTCGCGCCGCCATCGCCTATCACGCCCAGGGCCAGCAACATCGCTCGATGCCGCTGCTGGTGATTCATGGAAGTGAAGACGAGGTGGTTGCGCCCGAGAACGCCGGGCTGCTGATTCAGCAATTCGCCCAGCTCAATGATTTGGCAGACGACGGCGACGGAGCCAATCAGTCCGTTGATGCGGTCGCCGACGCCACCCGGGGAGATCGCGTCGCCGATGGAAGGCCGTTTCAGATCCGCAGCTATCGCGATGCTCGCGGTGAGGAGATCATGCGGGAAGTGAGGGTCGACGGTTTGGGTCACGCGTGGTCGGGCGGCCCGCCCGACGCCGAGTTCTCCGATCCGGAGGGCCCCGACGCCGCGTCGCTTTACTGGTCATTTTTTAAAAACCGAACCTTAAAAACCCCGCCTTTGAAGTTCCGGAAGGTAGCAACTTGCCGGCAGCGCTACGGCTCGAATTTTGCCCATTTCTGGTGGCACGGGCGCATGAGCCGGGAGGAGTACCGCTGCGATCCCTGGGGCTGGACCTGGCGGTGGGGGTATGAAGGCGAATGGACCGAGGGCCGCTGCCCTTAGTGAATCTTGTCGAGCGCAGCTCTGACTTCCGTCATTGACTGAGGTCGATCCGATGGCTGCTTGGCCATCATCCGAAGAATAAGCGCGTCGAGCGCTTTTGGGATAGATTCATTGAGCGTGTGCGGCGCCGGGGGCTCTTTCGTCAGCACCTGATCAAGCACCGAGCTGGGATCGCCCTTGAACGGCGATGCTCCGGTGCTCAACATGAAAAGGGTCACACCCAGCGCGTAAACATCGGTACGCGCATCCACCTCGTCTCCATTGGCCTGCTCCGGACTCAAAAAAGCAGTCGACCCTGGGAAATTTTCGGATTCCACGTCTACGCTCGATCCTGACAGCTTAGCCATCCCGAAATCGCTGATTTTGCACCGGTCCTTTCCATCCACCAGAACCTTGCCCGGGGTTAAGTTACGGTGAATCACTCCGGTCTTGTGGGCATATCCGAGCGCATCGGCGATCTCCGAACCGCGGCGGACCACCTCTTTGATCGAAAGCGCCCCCTGGGACAAGCGCTGCTCGAGACTCTCGCCTTCAATCAGTTCCATAGCGATCCAGGAATTTCCGGCTTCTTCGATGAAGTCGAAGACCTGAATGATATTCGGGTGTGATAGACGCGCGAGCACGTGCGCCTGCTCACGAAAGCGCTGCACGGTCTCTTTTTCTCCCCTTCTATGTGAAAAAAGCTGCTTCAAAGCGACGGGCCGGTCGAGGCGCATGTCGCGAGCCCGGTACACGATACCCGACGCGCCCCGCGCGAACTCCGCCTCCAGAACGTAACGACCGTCGGGGCCAACGGCAATCGTGGGTAATTCAGAAGGGCGAAGCATGAGCATCATTCGCCGGAACCAGGGCTTGGATGCCTGAATTTTGTGCGCGACCCATTTAGAAAATTGGGTCGCGCGGATCTTGAGCCTTTGGACGACGGGGTGGTATTTAAGGGCGGGCATATCAATCAATTTTGCAAACTTTAAACCACCATACCGCTTTCGGGCGATCTGCTCTAGATGGATTTCTTCAACCTGCGCCACAGCGACGAATGGACCTCGACATAGCCGCGCGCCAGGTGTGTGATTCGACCTCCCGCTTGTTGATGCGCACGCGGGAGGTTGTGAAACGGCACCGCCGCCCAGGCGTGATGCTCGGCATGGAAAGGCATGTTCCAGGTGAGCAGACGCACGACAGGATTGGACAGCGTAGTGCGGGTATTCGCCAACATGTCCGGAATTTGCGGGCAGCCGGTGTGCTCCGCGAGTAGAAAAGCGCGCAAAAACGGCTGGCCCA
>JBFHVA010000257.1:0-5057 GCA_041589735.1 Gammaproteobacteria bacterium
ATCGTCGTAATAGCGGGCATTGTGCTCGAACTCGGCAAGCACCTCGTCAACGGTGATGGTCTGCTCCGAATGATCGCTGCCGACAAAGCGGGCCACCGTGCGCGCGTGCTGCAACTCGCCGGGATGATTTTCAAAACCTACTGACAGGGTCCTGAGCGGGCGCTCAAGCGCCCGCGCGGCCAGCGCCGCGAGAATGCTGGAGTCCACGCCGCCGGAAAGCAGCAATCCGACGGGCACGTCGGCCACCAGCTGCTGGCGCACCACATCGGAGAGCGTTTCGTAGAGACGATCCGCGGCCTGGTCCATGGACTCGCCGTCATTCTTTCGCGGCCGCGAAGGCATAGGGTGCCAGCGCTGAGGCGCGCCCGCGCGCCCGTCTTTTACCTGCAGCAGATGCCCCGGCGGCAGCTTGCGAACGGCTCCGATAACCGTGCGCTGCGGATCCCAGACGTAACCGAATTCGACGTACTGGCGCATCATCTTCTGGTCCAGGTCGAAGCGGCAGCAGTCCAGCGCCTGAAAAGCCTTGAGCTCCGATGCGAAGGCGAACGTTCCGTCCGGCCCCTGGTAATAGAGCAAGGGCTTGACCCCGGTTACGTCCCGTGCCAGCAGCAGCTCGCGCTGCTCCGCATCCCACAGTGCGAAGCTGAACATGCCGCATAAAAGGTTCAGAAACCCGACCCCTTTGTGTTCCAGCCCTTTGAGCAGCACCTCGGTGTCCGAAGTAGAAACGAATCGGCAGCCGCGGGACTGGAGGGATTCTCGAAGCTCCCGATGGTTGTAGATCTCGCCGTTGTAGATGAGGGTGTAGCGACCGTCTTGCGAGCTCATGGGCTGATGCCCGGCGGCGCTCAAATCGAGAATGGAAAGGCGCGTGTGCCCCAGGGTGAGTCCGCCGTCGCTGAAGATCCCGCTGTCGTCCGGTCCACGGTGGGTCAGCGCGTCGAGCGCCGCCCGTGAATCGACGGAGGCGTCGCGAGTCCAGATGCCGAGCAAGCCACACATGAAGCTTCCGGCGCCTCCCTTATGTCTTTTTTCCGCCCGCGGCGAGCAGGTTCGAATGCGTGCTGCGCCAATGCGGTCTGATCCGCGGGTCAAGCTGATTTCGCATCGCCCCGCTCAGTCTTAGCCCCCACAACGCAAACTCTTTCAACGGGTGTTGAAACCCCAAACGTACAAAATTGCGTTTAAAGCCGCCGCGGCTCATGAGCGTTCTCAGCGAGCGTTTGTCGAAAAAGAATAGGTGCTCGGGCGGATACATCCACATGTCGAAACAGCCCTGGAACCGCGCGAAGAGGGACGAATTGTCTCCGGTCATCAGCAGGAACCAGCCTCCGGGCTTCAGCAGTCGTCTTGCGTGGGCAACATACTCCGCCGGATCCCGCAGGTGTTCTATGACCGCCCACAGCGTGATTAGATCCCACCCGTCCTGGTCGAATTCGCTGAAGTTCGGAACTGCCGCCACGTCGACACCGCTTACGCGCCGCGCATGCTCGGCAACGTCGGCGCTGAACTCGATGCCCGAGGAGTCGTTGAACCCGGCATCTCGGAATACTCGCAACATAGATCCATCTCCGGCACCCACGTCCAGAATTCGAGCCTTTGATCTGCCGGCAAGCAAACGAGTGGCGAGCTTCAGTTGAGGCCTCAGGATGTGTTCGCGGATATCGTCGCGGTCATAAACGGGTTTGGAGTCACCGAGGTACGAGTCCCAGTAGCTTCGGCGGTAATATTCGGAAAGCAACTCTGCATCAGGCTGCGGCCATACGAATCCGACGCCGCAACCTGCGCACTCGAACACCGGATAGCCGTAGACTACGGCGACTCCTTTCGAACCCGGGTCGGCACAGACGGGACATGCGTGCGGCGGCGCCGCTCCGTCCGGCAACGTGAATGCCGTGACGTCGAGCAGATCCCCGTTGCTTGAGCTTCGCACCGGCCCCCAGAATCGTTCGTCGGGACGAAGCGGATCGTCGGACACATTGGGCGCGGGTAGTGAACTTACGTTCATAAAAATCTCTACCGCGGAACGCGCCGCCCGGTCAACACATCAGGGTCATCAAACACATCGAGGTCGATGGCGGTTCGATTGAATTCCGGCACGCTGGAACGAAATAGCATTAACGGGAACTGTTTCCCACGAAGGTTGTGAACGCGCTCAGGAAGCCAGCGCCCTGTAAATTTGAGAAACTTTCTCCGCCTGACGCTGGGCGGAAAAGCGTGATTCGACCCACGCCCGCGCCTCGCGAATCTGCGCGTCGCGACGTACGGGGTCTCTGAACAGTGCCTTGATCGTTGCGGCCAGCTCGTCGATCGTCGACTCAGGCTCGATTGCGTCGTAATCCGTCGGCGCGACGCGATCAATCAAAGCTGCGTTCTCCTTCGTTGCCAGCGGGTACTCGGGTTCCCTGTATTCACCGTCCGCGGCCAGGCCGACTACGGGAACACCGGATGCCATCGCTTCGCAGGTGGCTAATCCGAATGAGTCGTAGCGCGCGAGGAACAAAAAGGCATCCATGGCCGCATATACGGGCCGTACGTCGTCTACGGATCCGGCGAAGCAAACCCGATCCGCCACCCCATGATCCGCCGCTATTTTTTCTATCTCGGTGTGAAACGGTCCTTCGCCGCACAGCAGCAGCGTCCAGTCCGGTCCGAGTCTTGCCAGCAAACGGACGCCGTCCTGAATTCCGCGGTAGCGCACGAGCCTGCAGACCATGCCGAGCACTTTGGATGCCGGGTCGATCCCAAAGCGTGACCGAACTTCGGGCTGGTTTTCTCTAGGCTGAAACCGATTGCAGTCGATGCCGTTATACACCACGTAGCTGGAAGCATCGTCTCCCCACCCGAGCTTCAGCAGCGCGTCCCGGGAGCCGCGCGTGATGCAGATGCGCGCGTCGGCACTGCCGATTGCAATACGATTCAGCAAGCGCTGATGTAATCCGAGCGTCTGTGCCGGCGGTTTGCCGTGAATATGCACGACCTTCTTCGCCGGCAAACCCATAAGCGCAAGCCTGAGCCAGTAAACCGGATCGAGAAAATGAACGATGTTGGGAGAAAATTCTTTGAACCAGCGCCGACTTCGGCTCCATGCGAAAGGATCGCCGGGCCCGGCGGCTTGAAGATAATGACACTTATCCGGAATTTCTTTGCCCACCGCTCCTCGTCCGCCATATGCGAACACGAGTCGGACTTCGAAGGAATCCATGTCCAGATGCTGCCCAATGGTTTCCCCTACGCGAAGTGAACCGCCGGCCCGGGAGTGATCCAGATAGTGAACGAGTGCAACTTTGAGCTGCGGAGTTGTCTCTTCGTTCAAATCATTGAATCCGGTTTGTTTGCCTTGACCTGTTTCCGCTTTTTTAAGCACACGGCCCCATGTGGTCGGGAAGGATCAATACTCCGGCTCTGAAATCTCGTGCATTCTTTCGTGGGGGCGCAGAGGGCTTTTTGCATTCATATCGGATCGGTCGCCCATGCTGAATGTTTTCTTCGCAAGTTATTGGAAAAACTGGATGAAACGGATGCAGCTTGCGTCGAACACCTTAGCGTTGGTGAACGACGTCATGGATCGACGTCCTTTCCGGCCTTGAGCGCAGCTCCTTGATCCAGCGAATCGCGCAAATGAATGCACCCACCGCGGCGCACCACGTAATCCAGTTCTGCTCAATCAGCAGTCCGCCTAACGCGCCGGCGCAAAGGACCAGCACCAGCGCGACGTCGATAAGGGTCGCTTGATCTATGCCCCCCTGCCGGCGCACCAGAACGGCCGTTAGCAGCATGAAGCCTGCATACGCAGCAAACCAGCCAAGACCAGCCGCGAGCGCTCCGTAGATCGGGATGAGCGACCAGACGAAGCCAAGGAGCACCATCGCCCAAATGAGATTTACCATGGCGTTGAGATTGACATTCCGGATCGTCAGCGCATGGACCATAGGCATTGCGAACATGTGAAATATGCTGCCGGCAATGACGGCGTAGGCGAGCCCGGCGCCGGCGCGAAATTCCGCACCAAAAAGGGAAAGCATGGGCGCGGCGAGCAGCATCAGCAATATCCCAAGGGGCAGCACCGCAACACCCGAGATGAGCACGCTGGATCGCAGGGCGCTGCGAAATTCCGACTGCTCGCGCTGACCGGAATGGAACGCGAGCAGCGGCAGGGCCACCTGGGACACGAGACCCGGAAGCAGCGCGACAATATTTTTCAGCTGATGCGCGGCGCCCCAAAAGCCCAGGCTCTCCAGGCCGCCGGGAAGCGAGGCGAGTCGCCAGGCTACCAGCCACATGACCGGCGCGAGAATGGCGTTTGAAGCGAGAAAAACTGCGCCGAAACGCAGCATCACGCCGAGCCGCTCGCCGGCATCCCCGGGACGTGCGCCGTGAGCGCGCCAACGCCGCGTGAGCACGACGAGTCCGACCGTCAACGCGCCCGTTGACGCAATAGCCTGGGCGATTATGAATCCTGGGAGACCAAATGCCGGTGTCAGCAGAACGATTGCGGTCAATCCGACGATGCCCGAAACCGCGGTGCACAGGGATATACGGGCGAACTCCCGGTAACCGCTCAACGCGCCCTGAACCGATTCCCAGGCAACGCCCGTGAGGACCAAGAAGGCCGCGGCGCGCACCGCGATACTGAGTTCCGGCCGGTCCAGAAGCGTGTGGGCGATCCAGGGCGCACCCGCACCCACCGCAACCGCGGCAATGCTCGCGGCGACGAAGCCGAAAACGATGAGCTTGCGGGAAACGCTGCTGGCCGCGGCTTCGTCCTCGCCCTGGGCGGCCACGAAGCGTGTCGCCGTGGTGCCTACTCCCATGCCGGCGTAGGCGTTGACCACGCTCACGGTGGACTGCACAAAGCTGAACGCGCCAAAGCCGGCGACGCCCAGCAGGCGCGCCCCGATGATGGTGCCGATGAAACCGAACAAGCGTCCAAGCAGGCTTCCGCCGGCGGACCAGGCTGCGCCGCTTATAATCTGACGCACCTGCGAAGCCGGTCGCGCGGACAGTGAATGCTCTTCGCGCGGCACCCCGTTCACCGTCGAGCCTCTTGTTGC
>JBFHVA010000258.1:0-5045 GCA_041589735.1 Gammaproteobacteria bacterium
GCGAAAAAATGCATCGCCGCTGGCGTCGCGGTTCCCGGCGCTGGACCGAAGACCTTTTCGTATTCCCATCCGGCCGGCAGGTTGACGGGCACCGCGCGGCTTACTGCCTGCATGTCGTCGGGCCTGGCTGCGATCGTATCCACCGCCACCAGGCTGGTGTACTTGCTGACCAGGTGGTGTTCGAGTGCCACCTCGATCACCGCCTGGCGGATGACAGCCGGATCGGCGCCGCGAGTAGCGCCCTGCATCAGACTCGCGATCTTGTTCCGTGCGAACAACACCGCGACGCCAGATTGCTTGCTGCCGCCCGCAAGTGGGATCCGAACGCGCCAGCTTTCGCTGGCGCGTGCGCCTTCGATTTCCACCTCGTTGCGCTTGCGCAGGAGGCGAGCGGTGACGATGAGCGGCTCGCCGGCATAGAGATCCGGAAGCCGGGCGGGGAACACTTCCACAGCACCGGCATTCTCCGGCCAACGGATCTTGAGGTCTTGCATCACCGGAGACTCGAGCTTTTGAAACAGCGCTTCCATTCTTTCTCCGACCTCGCTCACCGAGCCGATGTAAGTAAAAGCACCGCGGCCGAAGGTCGCGGCCCTGCGCATGAAGTGCGTGTTGGGCGCGGAGCCGATCCCGACGGTGAACAGCCGTGAGCCGCCGAGTCGTTGATGAATGAGCTTGAATAGCGCGTCTTCATTCCCTACCGAGCCGTCGGTGAGAAAAACGATCTGCCGCACGCCGCGCGTCTCGGAATCTTGATCAAGAGCAGCCTCCAGTGCAGGCCGCATTTCGGTGCCGCCACCCGCGTCGAGGGCCGCAACCCAATTGAGCGCCTGTTCTCGAGAGAGGTAGCTCGCGGGACGCGGCGAACGGAACAGCAGCCGTGTGCTCGAACTGAACTCGATGACGTTGAAGCGATCGCCATCGCGCAGTCGATCGATGGCGAACTTGAGCGCGCCTTTCGCCTGACGGATGGACGCACCGCCCATGGAGCCGGAAGTGTCGATGACAAAAATCACTTCGCGCCGAATCAGCGCTTGAGTCTGTACTGCTTCCGGCGGCATCACCATGAGCATGGCGTAGGTTTCACCGGCAATGTCCTCGGTGAACAGCGCCGCGCGAGGCGCATCCCCGACGTGCGGCGACCAGGAGAGCACGAAATCCCGATCGGCGGGTTCACTGCCGTTGACGAAGCGAATGTCTGTTTTCCCCGCGCCGTCGTCCTCCGCCGAGATGGCGTGGCTCAGGCTTTCGATGCGGGCCAGCGGAAATCCCGCCTCCAGGCTGATGGTCAGCGTGACGGGATTGATTGCACCTTTGCCGGGGTGAAGCACCGGAGGGGTGATTCGGGATGCGTCCGGCACCGGGCCCGTGTCGGCGGACCAGCCGGTGCCCCGAAAACCGGATAGCGACTCCTCGTGGAGGACCGGTTGTCCCGGGATATAGCGGGGCGCGACCACCATGGGAAAACGCAGGCTGAATTCGCCGCTCAGATAACGAAGCGATTGCTGGTACTCGATCTCCACGTGTATGGCATCGTCGGGGCCGATGTTTGCCACCGAGGTGCTGAAGATGTTGGGCCGCTCTTGCTCAACGAGGGTGGCACGTCGGCCGCTTTGCTTGGCCCGATCGTAAGCTCTTCTGGCCTCCTCGCGTTCCTTGATGCGGCCCTCCACCACGCGCTCACCGATGCGCATGCGCATCCGGTCCACCGCGGCGTTCTCGGGAAGGGGAAAAACGTAAACCCCCTCGGTCCACGTATTGCCTGGATTCTCGAAGCGCTGGCTGACCCGCACCCGCGCGATCATGCCGCTGATCTGCATCTGCACGTCCGTGGCCAGGGTGGGGGCCGGCATGTAACGGCCGGGTTGCGGCGTTCGGAGGAGGAGGCTGCCGGCCCCCACTTCGCCCGGACGCACCATCTGCGCGTTGTACGGGGCGGCTTCCGGCTCGGTCTCAATATCAACCTCGGCGCTTGCAATTTGCGCTGTGAGCAGGACTGCTGCGAATATCGGGAAAATTGTTCTCATGACTTTGTCCCCGGTAGTTGACCCGACGCAATTGCCGATAATTTGGGCGAGCGGGCGCGCCCATGTTTTTTCTGTCATCGACGGGAATTTCAGCGCTAAGGCGTGGCATCAACGGCGCGTAAGCGAGGACGAAACGCGGATCAAAAATGGCGATAATGTGCCGGCGGAAAGCAGGCCCAACGAGCAAAGGAGAAAGCAAGAAATGAGCAGTTACCGCATTGCGGTCATTCCCGGAGACGGTATCGGCAAGGAGGTGGTGCCCGAGGGTATTCGTGTACTAGAAGCGGCCGGACGGCGCTTCGGCATCGAGTTTAGCTTCGACGAGTTTCCCTGGAGCTGCGAGCAATACAAGAAGACCGGACGCATGATGGAGGAGGACGGGCTTAATCGTGTTCGAGGTCACGACAGCATTTTCCTGGGCGCGGTCGGTTTCCCCGGGGTGCCAGATCACGTTTCCCTATGGGGCCTGCTGATCCCTATTCGCCGCGAGTTTCATCAGTACATTGCCCTGAGGCCGGTGCGGCTGCTCAAAGGAATCGAGTCGCCGCTCAAAAACCGCACCGAAAAAGACATCGACTTCATGGTGGTGCGGGAGAACAACGAGGGCGAATACTCGGAGATCGGCGGACGGCTGTACCGTGACACCGAAGCGGAGATGGCAGTTCAGGAAAATATTTTCACCCGCCGCGGCGTCGACCGGGTGATGCGCTACGCCTTCGAGCTGGCGAAAAATCGCAAGGCGAAACACGTGACCTCGGCGACCAAGTCGAACGGCATCATCCACACCATGCCGTACTGGGACGAGCGCTTCAAAGCCATCGCTTCAGAATATCCCGACATCAGAAGCGATCAGTTTCACATCGACATACTAACGGCAAACTTCGTGCTGCATCCCGACTGGTTTGACGTGGTGGTCGGCAGCAATCTTTTCGGCGACATTCTTTCCGACCTGGGTCCCGCGGTGGCGGGCACAATCGGCATCGCGCCCTCAGCCAACATCAATCCCGAGCGGGACTATCCTTCGATGTTCGAGCCGGTGCACGGATCGGCGCCGGATATTGCAGGCAAGGGCATCGCCAACCCGATCGGTCAGATTTGGTCCGGCGCCATGATGCTCGAGCACCTCGGCCATGCCGACGCGGCAAAGGCCATCGAGACCGCGATTGAAAGCGTGCTCGGAAATAAATCCGTGCTCACGCCCGACATGGGCGGCAAGGCGACGACCCAGGATCTGGGTAAGGCGATTGCGGAGGCGATTTGAGAGATCAGTCACCTGTAACAAGTGACATGTAACAAGTAAGAGGTAAAGTGTGATCGGTGCAATCCTCCATTGGATACTATCCGTAGAAGCTGTAGGAGCCGGTTGGGTCCTTTACAGGCAATGCGAGTTCGCACGTCAGTGAATTCCACTCCGAGTCTACTTACACTTTCTTGCATGTCACATGTCACTGATTGACTCGATTACTTTCCTCCCCACTGCCCGCGTTCCGTCGGGGCCACCGTACTCCGCGGGGCGGATCCTGCCCTCGGCATAGCCGCGGTGTATGGCGTTTTCCAGCAGCTGCGCCGCTTCCCTGAGCGCTTCGACACCGTGGCGGTGGGACAGCCACTCCAACATCAACACCCCGGACAGCAGCATCGCCGTCGGGTTGGCCAGATCCTGGCCCGAGATGTCGGGGGCGGTGCCGTGGCAGGGTTGAAACAGGCCGTGGTCGTCGCCGATGTCCCCTGAGGGCGCAAGGCCCATGCCGCCTATCAGCCCCGCACACAGATCGGAAAGGATGTCGCCGAACATGTTCTCGGTGACCAGCACGTCGAATCGCCACGGCGCGCGCACCAGGTTGAGGCTGGCCGCATCCACGTACATGCAGTCGGCTTCAATTTCCGGGTGACGGGTCGCGCGTTCATTGAATACTTTGCGGAAAAAAGCGGTTGAAGCGAGCACGTTGGCCTTGTCTACACAGGTCACGCGTCCGGGCCGGCCATCGCGCTTGCGCTGCTCGGCGAGCTTGAAAGCAAACTCGGTGACGCGCTCGCTGCCCTTGCGGCTGATTACCATTCGGTCCACGGCAAGCGCGTCGTCTTTGGTTCGCGCCTTACCTACGTCGCTGAACAGGCCCTCGGTTTGCTCGCGCACGATGATCAGATCAATTTCCGCCGCGCGCGGATCGGCCAGGGGCGTGGGTGCGCCGGCGATGGCCTTGATCGGCCGCACGCCGGCGTAGAGGTCCAGCGCCACGCGCAGATCCAGCTGCGGCTGGATTTCGGTTCCCTCTGCAGTGCGCACCTCGGGCAGCCCCATGGCGCCGAATAAAATCGCGTCCGCAGCACGCGCGGCGCCTAGCGTTTTCTCCGGAAGCGCGGTGCCTGTATCGCGAAAATGCCCCGCGCCAGCCGGCAAACGCTCCACCTTCAGCTCGAACGCGCCGGTTCGTCCGGCAAGCATGTCGAGCACCTCAAGACACACGTCCATGACTTCGATGCCGATGCCGTCGCCGGGCAGCACCGCAATGCGAAACTCGTTACTGTTGCCCATGAGCAAATATCGGCCGTTGACAGAAGGCGGAATATACCTCGCCCGCCTGAAGTCTGCGCCCGGTCGCGTGCTCGATGCTTTTTCCGTGATGGGGGATTAAAAAAATGAAGGGCGCGCTTTTGCCGAGGCCGCCGAGAGCTACTTAGGTCGATTTAAAACAGATAGACTGCGTCGCTTTCTACGCCGGCAATTCTTACTCGTGACGCTCACCCTCGAAGCCGCTGGGCTGGTCCTCATGGCAGCGCTGTTCCACGCAAGCTGGAATGCGCTGGTCAAGACCAGCGGTGATCGGCTGGCCGTGCTGGCGATGCTCAACGGTGTGGGCGCGGTTTTCGCGATGTTGGTGCTGCCTTTCGTCGAGGTGCCGGCGCGGGAAAGCTGGGTCTACCTTGGCGCTTCGATCGTGCTGCACTCGGGGTATTACTTCTTTCTGATTGGAGCCTACCGCGTCGGCGACTTGAGCCACGTCTATCCCCTCGCGA
>JBFHVA010000259.1:0-4984 GCA_041589735.1 Gammaproteobacteria bacterium
AAATGCGCCGCGTGCGCGCTTTGCGCAGCGGAGTGCGGCGGCGTTCTTCCAGCTGGCATCTGAGCCCATGCCTGTGATGGAGATGCTTTCAGGCCGCGGGATGCCGCGCGACGTTTTTAACATTAGTCCCCGCCTGAATAGCACTCGTGCGGAAAAAATTCGCCGCGCACTTGCGCTGACCGAATTCATGGTGAGCGGAAATCATTCCGGCGCGTGGAGCGCGATGCCTGCGAGCTTGAGAAGTATCGCGCCAGCTCTCAGGAGTGCTGATTCAGTCTGCGATAACGCCGCGAAAACCGCACTCTGGTTTGTGAATGCGCGCCGCTTGAGCCTGGACGTAGTGCCTTTTCTTCCGCCCGCGCAACTCGAGCCTTGGTGGCGCGCGCTCGAGTCGCATAACTGCGCGGCGAAACTGACTGAATATCATAGGCAATGGCTTATTCTGCTGAAGGCGTTTGGTCACCGCGACACAGCGGCGGTACGCGACCTGTCCGCCTCATTGATACTCCGGGATCCGGCTCGGTCGTCTATTTTCGACAGAATCTATCTCCTCAAAGCGATCATGACTGCCCGGCTCGCTCAGGGCGACGCTGCCGGCGCCGTCGCGGACTGGAACCGCTTTGGTGGACCGATTGCTTCGTTACTGAGAACCGATCTCGTGCTCCGGTTGCTGGTGAGCAGAGCAGTGGACGCGCCGTCCGTTTTGACGGACCGCAGCGCCGCGCGCGGATCCACGATCGCTGGGTCACAACCACACTGACGCCGGACGCATCGGGCGGATACGAACGAAATCCGCCAGAGAGTACGCCGCGCGCACCGTTCTTCCTAACGCGACTCCAATGGGACCCTGCTCGCGGGCAGATGGGCGAGACTGGCTTTGGCGGCCCACTCAAATTGGGTCGCCGCGCTTAGTGGAGACTTCATGCAGATGTGTGAGCGGGCTTGGCAGAGGACTTGTGATGCGAACCGTGTCACGCGTCGTTTGACAACGCCTCGTTACTCCGCCCTCTCTACCCCGACTTGGGTTTCCAACGGCACCAGCGCCGCTTCCAGATCCTCGAACTTCGTCACCGGCGCTTTGCACACATGGCCTTCGCAGACAGAGGCGGTAACGTCTTCTTTGGCGATGCTCAGTCTCCGCGGAGCGTAGGCTGAAACGCATCGCGCCTGCCGGCGCTCGAGTACTTTTCCTTCACCGCGAATGACGACCGTCTGTGGCGGGTCCAGGTGCTCTTCCTCCGCCAGGAGAACGGCGTTGGAGGGATAAGGAGCCGGTGACGAAATGTTTCATCGGACCGAAGCCTCACAGCTCCGGCCGTATTGCTTCATACAGTCAAAGCGCCGACTGCGGGGCCGTTGCTGCCCCGGAGAAATGATTTTCAAGTATCATGGCTCCGCACAGAAATTTTCCGCTGCAATAGGCCTGAAAGAGGTCCTGGCCTGTCCTCGAGGAGGGCTGCACTTTGGAGCGCAGACTAGCCGCCATCATGTATGCGGATGTCGCCGGCTATAGTCGGTTGACCGGTGCTGACGAAGAAGGCACACACCTTTCCCTGCGCGAATCTCTTGCCGAGCTTTCCCAGAAAATCGAACGCCATGGCGGTCGAATCTGCCATTTTGCTGGTGATGCCGTTCTGGCGGAATTTGGCACCGTGGCGGGTGCAGTAGAATGCGGGCTTGATGCTCAGCGCCAGCTCGCGGATCGAAATATCGGCGTTCCCACAGACAGTCAAATGCGTTTCCGAATCGGGATTAATCTGGGCGATGTCATCGTTGACGGCGATGAGATCTACGGCGACGGCGTAAATGTGGCGGCACGGCTGGAAGCACTGGCAGAACCGGGCGGCATTTGTATCTCTGGAACTGTCTATCAGGCGATTGAAGGAAAGTTCGATCTTCCGGTCGATGATTTGCGGGAACAGTGGGTAAAGAACATCGAACGGCCGATACACGCCTATCGGATAAGGTCCGAGCGCATAGAAAGCGGGGACAATCTCAGCCGTCGAGGGAAATCCGAAAGCATACGTTGGGCAATGACGGTGTTCCTGCTTGGGGGCCTGATCGTTGGCGCAGCCGCCGCAGTATGGCTTATCGATCGCGAGCAGAGCCAGGCGTCAGATGAACAATGCCTGGACCATTTAGGATTACCCGTGCCAAAAAATGAGTGCGCTGCAGTCTCTCAGCAGTGATCTTATCGGTAAAGTGGACGGAGCGAGCCGTCACGTCATCGTGAACTTCCATAACTCGAATATAAGGAGTGGGGATCATGAAAAGAATTATGTACGTATCGTTAAGTTTCCTGGTAATCAATTACCTGGCTATATTCGGATCTCTCGTTCATGCGGCGACGCTTCCTGAAGGCGTCAAGGTAGACGTGATTGCCGAATACAATAGCAAGGTGCCCGGTCTGGAAACCGTGCGATTGGTCCTGGTTTCTATCGAACCAGGTGCGGGATTCAAAAATACCCCGATCAAGAGCGAGGAATACTGCGAGCTTGCCGCAGGCGTGCTGAGCCGAACGGACCACGATACCGGCATCACCGACTACCTGACCGTGGGCGCGCGATGGGCCCCGGTCAAAGGACACCTGCACACGGTCACCAATACCGGCACGGAGGTGGTCAAGATGTGGGTATATCAGCTGATCGAGAAGGGTGAGGCTGAAAAGGGGGGCATGTAGAAATTCACTCAGAGGATCAAATCAAAAGCGGACGCCCTATTTCTTGTGATTAATCGAGCGGGGCTGTTAATGCTTGAGGTCGTTCCCGAGCACTTCGGCCCCGAGTTCATTTTTCTCAATTAGTCAAATAGTCAACTCCGGGACCGATTCCGCTAACGCGGGACCAAATTCGGCTAACGTCGTGGTGAACGGCGGGCCAGCACAGCCGTGCGGAGCGGTACGGCGCTTTTGGCCCGTCCCTTCGACCCAAAGTTAGGTGCGATACGCGGGATCGCGTTATTTCACGCAACGTTGCGAGCAAATCCAAGGGCTGCGCCTCCCGGAATTTCGAGCACAATGAGAATCATGTGCGTCCGACCACGATTGTGCCCGCATATTTACTTACCGCCAGTCAGCGCTGGGTAACGCGACCAGGTACTGTCGACAGAATAGTGGGTTCCGATAATGAAGATAGAGAGCCCTATGGACTCGCTGCGCGACTGAACGACTAGGGCCCCATCAACTGCCTTTAGCAGAAAAATAAAGGTATCTGTGCCTCCCGCATAAACAGGAGCCCCCATATCTCTTCGTTGGGAGGCCGGCGCAAAAAGAAAGTTCAGCCGTGGTTCGCCGTTGGACACATGGCAGGTAAATAGATCGTCGTATCGCTTTTCGGTTCGCATAATTTTCAGGCGCCGAAAGAGCTGCAAGCTCCGCTCATTCTTCTCACCAATAAAACTCACAAGGAGCTCTTCGGTCGTCTGCTCGATGGCGACGGAAACCGCATCGCTTGGGATCGACCAAGTTTTACCGTACCCCGGGGACCGGGCCCATAGGCCATACGCATGAACACTTCGGTCAAGCTCGGGGCATCGCCCACTTCACCAGGAACCGCCCCTGATGGGCGATTGCTATATATCGCTGTCAAATTCGGGCATCCATCTGCTGTTGGAGACGAAGCAATCGAAGCCCACGTCGCGGGATAATCGGTCGGTCCGGTGATTGAGGACGCGCAAGCCGTCAAGGCCACGACAATACCGCCGATAATCAATCTGGCTAAGTTGATGAGGCAAAACTCCATCATACGAGCCCAACTCGCTATTAGCGTGCTTTTATAAGCTTGAAAATAAAGTTTTGAGCTGGTTATAAGCTTGATGTATGCGGCGTAGAAATAGGAATAATCCCGGCCGCGCCCGTTGCTGATCGTTTGCGCCAGCTAATACTCACGAAAAAGGTCTTCCGCACTCATTCCGCCGCCACCACCTTCACCTGCGTCTCCAGCGGTGTTAGCGCGGCTTCCAGATCTTCAAACATGGTCACCGGCGCTTTGCAGACGTGGCCTTCGCAGACGTAAGCCGTAACGCCGTTTTTAGTAACGCGTTCCTTGAGCATGCCGGGCAGCGATTTTTCTTTTGACGGAATGGCAACACTCAGTCTTCGCGGGGCGTAGGCCGACAGGCAGCGTTGCTGCCAGCGCTCGAGTTCCTTGCCTTCGCCGCGAATCACCACGGTCTGCGGCGGGTCCAGGTGCTCTTCCACCGCCAGCAATAACGCGTTGTGGGCGTGGGGAACCCGCGTAAGGCTGTGCCAGCCGGCGCGGATGGTGTTGGTTGCGGCGTCGAGATAACGGGCTTCGCCCAGCAGGTGCCCGAGCCGTCCCAGCGCATAAGCGGCGATGCCGTTTCCCGCCGGCAGGGCGTCGTCGATCATCGGCTTGGTGCGGTGGAACAACTCCTCGCTGTCGTCGGCGGTGAAGAAGAAGCCGCCGTTCCTCTTGTCCTCGTAGTGTTCCAGCATGAGATCGGCAAGCTCGACGGCGAATGAGAGATCTTCAGAGCGCCAGCGGCACTGGAGCAGGCAGAGCAGGGCGTCCAGCAGAAAGGCGTAGTCGTCCAGGTAAGCGGCGTACTTGGCTTTGCCGTCCTTGTAGGTCACCCGCAATCGCCCGTTGTGCCAAAGCTTCGAGCGAATAAAAGCGAGCGCCTGGTCGGCGGAGTCGAGATAAGTCTGTTCGCCGAACACCCGCGCCGCCGTGGCCATGCCCTTGATCATCAGCGCGTTCCAGGAGGTGAGGATCTTCTCGTCGCGTCCCGGCCAAACCCGATTCGATCGCACCTCGAACAGCTTCGGCTTGGCGCTGGCGACGAGCTTGCGAGCCTTCGCTTCATCGACGCCCGCAGTTCTCGCAACTTCAGGCCAGTCCTTGAAGGTGTGCAGGTGCCAGGCTTCGCCCTCGAAGTTGGGATCCCCGTCCAGCCCGTAGCGGGCGGCGAAGACCTTGTACTCGTCGTCGTTGACCAGCGCCGTCACCTCGCCGGGCGTCCA
>JBFHVA010000260.1:0-4946 GCA_041589735.1 Gammaproteobacteria bacterium
ACATGGCGCACCAGCACCACTGAGAACGATCGAAAGGCTTTGACCTTATAAATCTCATAGGAGACTAAAAATGGAAACTGCGTTGTTGTACATCGCCGGCGGCCTGATGCTCGGCGTCGGAGCCGCGGGGGCGGCGGTGGGCATCGGCATTCTCGCCGCCCGATTCATCGAGGGTATCGCGCGCCAGCCGGAAATGCTGGGAATGTTGCGCACCCAGTTCTTCATCATGATGGGTCTGGTCGACGCGTTGCCGATTATCGCCATCGCCATTGGACTTTATGTCTTGTTTGCTGTGGTTGGTGGCTGACCTTTTTCAAAACCGAAACCGGGATTAGATCATGAACATCAACCTGACGTTGATTGGTCAGTCCATCGCCTTCGCGATATTCGTGTGGTTCTGCCTCAGATTTGTCTGGCCGCCGATCATCAAGGCGCTGGAGGAGCGTAAGACCAGGATCGCGGAGGGCCTGGCGGCCGCCGATGAGGGCCTTCGAGCGAAAGAAAAAGCTGAGGAAGAGGTCGAGGAGCGGCTCAAAGAAGTACGTGAGCAGGCCAAAGACATCATCGCCAACGCAAAGAAGCAGGCCGAGGGTGTGGTTGAAGAGGCAAGAAATGAAGCCCGCTCCGAAAGCGAGCGGATATTGAAATCGGCGCGAGCGGAGATCGACCAGCAGATCCATCAGGCCCGGGAAGAGCTTCGAAAAGAAGTCGTCAAAATTGCGCTGGACGGCGCCGAGCAGGTATTGATGCGGGAAGTCGACTCCAAAGCCCACAGCGATACGCTCGAGAAGCTGGCCTCAGGACTTTAAACGGATAGTCAAATGGCAGAAGTCAGCACAATTGCCCGCCCCTACGCCCTAGCCGCGTTCAAACAGGCGAAGGAAGAAAAGAAGCTCGGCGAGTGGTCCGAGATGATCGAAACGCTCGCCCTCATCGTGTCCGACCCGTTGATGAAAGGGCTTATCGCCAATCCCGGGGTGAAGCGCGATCAGCTTGCCGAATTTATTATCGACGTCGCCGGCAAAGCGCTTTCCGACACCGGCAAGAATTTCGTCCGCGTGCTGGCAGAAAAAAACCGGCTCAAGTACTTGCCCGAAGCGCGCAGGATTTTCGAGGAAGAGCGCGCTGATTCTGAAGGCCGCAGCCGGGTCGAGGTCACGTCTGCCTTCGAGCTAAACGACGCGCAGAAAAAGAAAATTACCAGCGCCATGTCGAAGCGACTCGGCACCGAGGTCGATCTATCGGTGAATGTGGATGACAAGCTCATCGGCGGCGTGGTTATTCGCGCCGGCGACCTGGTCATCGACGCTTCGCTGCGCGGCCGGATGAGCCGGCTCGCGAACACGCTGCTCTAGACGGGGCTGAAAAAGACCGGTCTCAACGGATTTATAAGGAATGCATTAGGCCGGTCCCCCGGCCGGATGAAAATAGAGGTTCAGACATGCAACTTACCGCGACAGAAGTCAGCGATCTGATTAAGAAAAAGATCGAGAATTTCCAAGTAGGCGTCGAAGCGCGTACGGAAGGCACGGTTGTTACGCTGACCGACGGGATCGCCCGAATCCATGGCCTCTCCGAAGTCATGCAAGGCGAGATGATCGAGTTTCCGAAAAATACTTTCGGTCTCGCGCTCAACCTGGAGCAGGACTCGGTCGGCGCGGTCATCCTGGGTGACTACGAGCACATCACCGAAGGGGACACGGTTCGCTGCACCGGACGCATTCTCGAAGTACCGGTGGGTAGCGGACTGCTGGGCCGGGTGGTGAACTCTCTGGGCGAACCCATCGACGGCAAGGGTGAGGTCAAGACCGAAGGCACTTCAGCTATCGAGAAAGTGGCCCCGGGCGTTATCACTCGTCAGTCCGTAAGCCAGCCGGTGCAGACCGGACTGAAATCCATCGACTCCATGGTCCCCATCGGCCGCGGCCAACGCGAGCTGATCATTGGCGATCGCCAGACCGGCAAGACCGCGCTCGCCATTGACGCCATCATCAACCAGAAAGGCACCGGCATTAAGTGCATTTACGTTGCGATCGGGCAGAAGAACTCGTCCGTTGCCGGCGTGGTAAGAAAGCTGGAAGAGCATGGCGCCATGGAGCACACCATCGTGGTCGCGGCCACCGCTTCTGAATCGGCGGCGATGCAGTACATCGCGCCGTATGCCGGCTGCACCATGGGAGAGTACTTCCGCGATCGCGGTGAGGATGCGCTCATCATCTATGACGATCTGACCAAGCAGGCCTGGGCCTACCGCCAGGTTTCGCTGCTGCTTCGCCGCCCGCCGGGCCGCGAGGCCTATCCGGGCGACGTCTTTTACCTGCACTCGCGCCTGCTGGAGCGCGCCGCTCGGGTCAACGAGGATTACGTCAAGGAGCAGACCGGCGGCAAGGTCACCGGCAGGACCGGATCCCTCACCGCGCTGCCCATCATCGAGACCCAGGCCGGCGACGTCTCGGCCTTCGTGCCCACCAACGTGATCTCGATTACCGACGGACAGATCTTCCTCGAGTCCGATCTCTTCAATGCCGGCATACGTCCCGCCATCAACGCCGGCCTGTCCGTCTCCCGGGTGGGCGGTGCGGCGCAGACGCCCATCGTCAAAAAGCTCGGCGGCGGAGTGCGTCTCGCTCTGGCGCAGTACCGCGAGCTGGCGGCCTTCGCCCAGTTCGCTTCCGACCTGGACGAGGCCACGCGAAAGCAGCTCGAGCGCGGACAGCGGGTGATGGAGGTGATGAAACAGCCGCAGTACTCGCCCATGAGCGTGGCGCAGATGGCGGTATCGCTGTTCGCCGTGGACCGGGGTTATCTGGACGATGTCGATCTCTCCAAGGCCGGCGATTTTGAATCCGGGCTCCAGGCCCACATGGAGTCGAAGTACAGCGATTTCATGAAAAGCGTCAACGAAATGCCCGAGTGGAGCGACGACGTCGAGAAAAAGATGATAGAGGCCGTGGATGACTTCAAGAAGAACGGCACCTGGTAAGTAACGATGTCAGGCGCCAAAGAAATACGCGGCAAAATCCGCAGCATCCAGAACACGCAGAAGATTACGCGTGCCATGGAGATGGTCGCGGCCAGCAAAATGCGCAAGGCTCAGGACCGCATGCAGAAGGCGCGTCCGTACGCAGAAAAAATGCGTACCGTAATCGCGCACTGCTCGGCCGCGCACCTGGAGTACACGCATCCGTATTTGATCGAGCGCGAAAGCGTGAACCGCGTCGGCTACATCATCATCTCCACCGACCGCGGCCTTTGCGGGGGCTTGAACAGCAACCTGTTCCGTACCCTGGTTCGGGACATGGATAAGTGGCGCCAGAGGAACATCGAAATCGAGGTTTGCACCGTAGGCAACAAGGCGTCCATGTTCTTTAAGCGCTTCGGCGCGAAAATCGTCGCCTCCGCAACCCATCTCGGTGACGCGCCGGCAATCGCGGACCTCATCGGCACCATCAAAGTCATGCTGGACGCCTACAACGAAGGGGAAGTCGACCGTCTTTTCCTCGCTTTCAATAACTTCGTCAATTCGATGACCCAGCAGCCCGTCGTCGAGCAGCTTTTGCCCAGAGAGGCCTCTGAAGAAGAGGAGGTGAAGCACTACTGGGACTACATCTACGAGCCGGACGCCAAGGAAGCGCTGGATCAGCTGATGACCCGCTACGTGGAGTCCCTCGTCTACCAGGCGGTGGTGGAAAACGGCGCCAGCGAGCAGGCGGCGCGCATGGTGGCGATGAAAGCGGCATCGGATAACGCCGGCAATCTGATCGACGAGCTGCAGCTCGCCTATAACAAGGCGCGCCAGGCGGCGATCACCCAGGAGCTGGCCGAAATCGTCGGCGGCGCGGCCGCGGTATAGAAAAGAATTGATCGCGTCGCGCATCACGCGTCACGCGTAACGGATTAAACGCAGAGAACTACGAGGACTTCATTCATGAGCTCCGGAAACATTGTCCAGATCATCGGCGCCGTCGTAGACGTGCAGTTCCCCAGAGACTCGGTACCGAAGGTTTACGACGCGCTCAAGGTCGAGAACGGGCTCACGTTGGAAGTGCAGCAGCAGATCGGCGACGGCGTCGTGCGCACCATCGCCATGGGATCCAGCGACGGTCTTAAACGCGGCGTCAAAGTCGACAACACCGGCGCGCCTATCTCCGTTCCGGTGGGCGAGAAGACGCTGGGACGCATCATGGATGTGCTCGGTGATCCGGTGGACGGAAAGGGCAAGGTGGAGGCTAAGGAATCCTGGCCCATCCATCGAAAGGCTCCGGAGTACGTCGACCAGGCCACCGAGGTCGATATTCTCGAAACCGGCATCAAGGTCATCGACCTCATCTGTCCATTCAACAAGGGCGGCAAGATCGGCCTGTTCGGCGGCGCCGGCGTGGGCAAGACGGTGGCGCTGATGGAGCTGATCCGAAACATCGCCGCCGAGCACAGCGGCTATTCGGTATTCGCCGGCGTGGGAGAACGTACCCGCGAGGGCAACGACTTCTACCACGAGATGAAAGAGTCGAAGGTTATCGATCAGGTGTCGCTGGTCTACGGACAGATGAACGAACCGCCGGGAAACCGCCTCCGTGTGGGGCTGACGGGTCTCACCATGGCTGAGTTTTTCCGTGAGGAAGGGCGCGACGTGCTGTTTTTCGTTGATAACATTTATCGATACACCCTGGCCGGTACGGAATGCTCAGCGCTGCTCGGACGGATGCCGTCGGCGGTGGGCTACCAGCCGACTCTAGCGGAAGAGATGGGCGTGCTGCAGGAACGCATTACCTCCACCAAGACCGGATCAATCACCTCGATTCAGGCGGTCTACGTGCCCGCCGACGACCTCACCGACCCGTCACCGGCCACGACCTTTGCCCACCTGGACGCGACCCTGGTATTGTCGCGCCAGGTCGCCGAACTCGGCATCTATCCCGCGGTCGACCCGCTCGATTCCACTTCGC
>JBFHVA010000261.1:0-4941 GCA_041589735.1 Gammaproteobacteria bacterium
CGGGTGCACTCGGCGAGACACATATGAAACGCCTCGTCGCCGCGGGAGAACACCTCGGCATCGCCGTTGCAGTCTTCGACCCGCTCCAGCGCGTCACTCATTCGATGCAAATCCTGCGCGTTGGCGTGGCGCACGGCGAGCCGCGCCATGTCCGGCTCCACCGCAATACGCACGTCGATGAGCTCCAAAGGCGAAGTAAGCTCGGCGATGTCGTCCTGCTCGGCATGGCCACGGTAACGCACGAAGGCCCCGCGCCCCGGTTCGCGGGTCAGCAGCTTTGTTTCCTCAAGACGCGCCAACGCGGCGCGCACGGTGCCGCGCGCGGCGCCGAAGCGTTCGGCCAGCAACCGTTCCGGCGGCAGCCGGTCCCGGTAGGCGTAAACGCCGTCGATGATCTCGCGGCGGAGCTCGCTGGCGATGGTGGCGGAGTTCACCGAGCGGGCGGCGGGCCGGGATTCGACCTCGGCGAGGGACTCAGCAGTGTGCAGACGAGGACGGTTCATCGACGTTGCCTTGAGGTCATATGGTCCATAAATGGTCCATTGATTTTTGGCAAATGGGTTGAAATTGGTTCAAATCGCGGGTTGAATATACCCTCCGTTACGGCCCCCCATCAAGCCAGACAGACGCACGGTCCGTGCGGGTCCGGCCGGGTTGGCGGCAATGCGGCGGGTACCGAGCCGCACCGGCGCTACGGCCCTCGGGCTTTCGCGAGTTGGTACGAAGCCGGTACATTTCAACAGAATTTCAATGGCCCGGTCCCCGGTCCGGGCCCCCATAAAACTGCTCCGGAGGCGTCCCAGGCCGGAAAGCGGTACCCAGCGACCAGCGAAGGGGGAGAACCATGGATGCAAGAACGAAGAAGCCGGCGCGCAAAAAAGCGGCGCGCAGAAGCACGGCGTCGAGTCGATCCTCGAAAAAAATGACCACCGAGCTTCAGGCTCACGTGGAAGCACCGGGCCGGGCGGCCCTGGTCAAGGAGGTGCGCAAGAAGATCAAGCAGCTCGGCATCACCTACATCTACTACCAGTTCGTCTCGGTCACCGGGCGCATTGTCGGCAAGGGCATTCCCGCCGATCACTGGGAGCAGATAGCCGAGCGCGGTTTTCAGCTGGTCTACGGCTCCACCGCTAATCTGTTCCTGGATCGCCACGGCCACTACATCGGCTACGGTCCGGAAGCCTCAGAGCTGGTAGGCATCCCCGACCCGGAGACCTTCTGCCAGCTTCCCTGGGACAAGCGCGTGGCGCGCGTTTTCTGCACCTGCTTTCGCAACCGCGAGGAGCCCGAAAATCCCGGCGGCCACCTGACCTCGGATTGCCGTGGCAATCTGCGCATCTTCCACAACGAGTTCCAGCAGAAATACAAAGGCCTGCACCTTCGCCACGGCACCGAGCCGGAAATGATGTGGCTGAAAAGAGGTGAGGATGGTCGGCCGGCCGGCGGCGCCACCAAGCCCAACTGCTACCACATCGACCAGTTCGAAGAGCTTCGGCCTGCGTTCATGAAGGTGATCGAATACGGCCAGGCCATGGGGCTCGACATGATTCAGGGCGACCATGAGGACGCACCGGGACAGCTCGAGCTCAACTTCACCTTTGACGACGCGCTTCGCACCTGCGATCGCCTGACCACCTACCGCCAGATCTGCGCTCAGGTAGCCCGAGAGAAAAACCTGATCGCGTGTTTCATGTCTAAGCCGTTCATGGGCGTGTCGGCTTCGGGCTGTCACCACAACATGTCGCTTTGGACCGGCGGCTCGGAGCAGGTCAATGGGCTGGCGCAAAACCCGCTGCCCGGCATGGATGGTGTCTTCAGTTACCGAAAGGGGGGCAAGAACCTGTTCATGCCCGACCCCAAAATCGACGAGCGCAAGCCCGGGCCTATCGGCCTGCAGTGTATCGGCGGGGTGATGAAGCACCTGGGCGCACTCACCGCCATCGGCTCATCCACGGTGAACTCTTACCGCCGGCTATGGGACACCGGCTTCTGGGCGCCGGTGTTCGCCGACTGGGGTTACCAGAATCGCACCTGCGCCCTGCGCATCTCGGCCCCGGGGCGTTTCGAGTACCGTTCGGTGGACTCCATGGTGAATCCGTACCTGATGGCCGGCGCACTGCTCAAGGCCTTTGAAGACGGCATCGACAACGACATCGACCCGGGCGAGCCGGAGGAGCGCAACATTTACGAGGCCATGGAGGCCGGCAAGCTGGTGAAAAAGCTGCCCATGTCGCTCGGCGACGCGCTGGAGGAGCTGGAGAAAGATCCGGTCATTAAGTCGGCCTTGCCTGACGAGATGTACCGCGTCTATACGCACTACAAGAGCGACGAGTGGGAGCGCTTCAATCACACGGTTTCGAAGTGGGATCTGGACACCTACATCGACTGCCTGCCTTAAAGGCGAAATCGGATTGGTCGGAGTTGATTTTCGAGACCGATGAAAAAAAGAAGAGCCGGGCGCGCCAGTCGAAAGTCGGCTCCGACCCTTTTATTTGAGTGAAGAACGCGCCGTAATGGTGAAACACAAAAACAGGTTGATTGCGTCGGAGTAAACCCATGTGCGGAATTGCCGGACTCATCCATCGAGGTAAGAGGGCCAACATCGGCAAGGAGCTGACCGAGATGCTTCAGAGCCTGAAGCACCGCGGCCCGGACTCCACCGGCTTTGCGCTTTACGGTCCGGCGATGGCGGACAAGCACGTCATGCGCTTCAAGGTGGCGGAACAGGAAGACGTCAAGCGCGGCTTCAAGATCCGCGACCAGATGAAAGAGAGGAAACAGACCGTAGACGTGCGCATGAAAGAGATGGGCGCAAGGGTGGAATCGGAAACCCAAGTCACCGACTACGCCTTTCGCTACGTGTTTTCTTATCACGACGACTTGCGGCGGCTTGCCGAATACATCGAGGACGTGGAGGGCGCGGAGATCCTTTCCATTGGCCATGCGCTGGAGCTGATCAAGGATTTGGGGGACGCCACCCGCGTCTCCGATCAATACAATCTCGGCAACTTCGAGGGCACCCACGCCATCGGCCATACCCGCATGGCGACGGAGTCCGACGTGGACATCCGCTCGGCGCACCCGTACTGGGCCTATCCCTTCGACGATGTTTCGGTGGTGCACAACGGCCAGCTCACCAACTACTGGATGAAGCGTCGCGAGCTCGAGCGAAGAGGCCACCGCTTCATGTCCAACTGCGATTCCGAGCTCATCGCCGTGTACGTCGCTGACGCCATCAACCGCGGCGAGGATCTGGAAGGCGCCATGCTGCGCTCGATTCACGAGCTGGACGGCGTGTTCACCTATGTGGTCGCCACCAGCGATGCGCTGGGCATGGCCAAGGACACCATGGCCGCCAAGCCCATGGTGCTCTACGAGAGCGACGACTTCGTCGCCATGGCTTCGGAGGAAGTGGCGATACGCACCATATTTCCCCACGAAATTGACACCTACGACCCGTACGAAGGGGAGGTTCGCATATGGCAAAGCTGAAGGAGCACGTCTCCCATGAGATGGGCCTGCACACCGAGCAGCTCGCCGGGCGCACCCAGCAGGTGTTTTTCGACCCGGAAGAGTCTGAAAACCTGGCCTACCCCACGTCCTTCGACGTGGATTTCAACAAGCGCACCGAGTTCGACGCCCAGGGCCTGGAAAACCATGCCATTAACAAAAAAATCCGCGAGCTGATCAAGGAAGGCTACGGCACCATCGTGGTGAAGAACCCCGGCGCCAAGCATTCCTTAGGGGTAGGCATTTTCAACCGGCTGCAGCTCTACTTCGAAGGAAGCCTCGGTTACTTCGGCGTCGGCTTGATCGACGGCCCCAACGTGCGCATCAGCGGAAGGGTGGGGTGGTCGTGCGCGGAGAACATGATGGCCGGCACCGTGATCATCGAGAAAAACGCGGGGTCCTGCTTCGGCGCGGCGATCCGCGGCGGCGATCTGGTGTGCAAGGGCAACGTCGGCGCGCGCACAGGGATCGACATGAAGGGCGGCACCATCATCGTCGGCGGCAAGACCGGCATCTTCTCGGGCTTCATGATGCAGCGCGGACGCATGATCATCTGCGGCGACGCCGGTGAGAATCTGGGCGACTCCATGTACGACGGCACCATCTTCGTCGGCGGCAGGATCGAGAGCCTGGGCGTCGACGCGGTGGAAGCGGAGATGACCGATCTGGATAAAGGCTGGCTCAAGCGCAAGCTCAGAATTTACGAGCTCAACGGCGCCGACAACGTCGATCACTTCAAAAAGATCGTCGCCGGCAAGCAGCTATGGAATTACGACAACTTAGAGCCCAGTGAAAAGAAGCTGGTTCTCTGAGTGGAAATACAAACTTCTAATGCAAACTCGACCTCGATTAGACGCTCCTTGTCTACACCCCCTCGCCGTCGCTCCCCCTCGACGCGAGGGGTAGGGAACCCGGCGTTATAGGCACCTGGCTTAATTGTAAGTGCAAGTATTTAGGTATTGAGGATCCGTAAAGAAAATGGGCACGAAGCGCAAAGCAGTGACTAAAAAGGCGAAGGGCACCACCACCCCGGCGGAGAGCGCGCGTTTCACCCTGGGTCAAAGCCGGCTCTTTACGCCTGAGGTCATCAATGACATCCACATCAAGTCGGAGCTCGGGCGCTACCGCATGCGCGGCTTTTCCCTGTTCAAGAAGATCCCCACCTGGGACGACCTCACCTTTTTACCCGGGACGCTCACCCGTTTCGTCATCGAAGGCTACCGGGAGAAGTGCGAGACCAAGACCGTGCTCGGGCCCCGAGCGAAGCGCCCGCTGGAACTCGACATTCCCGTCTACATCACCGGCATGAGCTTCGGCGCTTTGTCCTACGAGGCAAAGACAGCGCTGGCCCGTGGCGCCACGATGGCCGGCACGGCGACGTGCTCGGGCGAAGGCGGCATGATCCCCGACGAGCGACGCTATAGCTCCAAG
>JBFHVA010000262.1:0-4914 GCA_041589735.1 Gammaproteobacteria bacterium
ACGCGATGGATCTTCCCCCGGACATGAAGATCACGGTGCACTACGCCGACGTGGACGAGGTCAACGCCTACGCCACCTTCGGCGGTCACGTGGTGATGAACAAGGGCCTGATCGAAAAGCTGCCCAACGAGAACGCGCTGGCCATGGTCATGGCCCACGAGATCGCCCACATCAAGCACCGCCATCCCATCCGCAGCCTGGGACGCGCCGCGGTGGTGATCATTGCCCTCATGGCGGTGGCCGGGGTGCAGGGAGACGACCTGGTCGGCACCGTCATCGGCGACACCGGTGTGCTCACCCTTCTCACTTTCAGCCGCGGCCAGGAGAGCGAGGCCGACCGCAGCGCGCTAGAAGCCGTCGCTGGAGTCTACGGCCACGTGGCCGGCGCGCTGGATCTCTATACCGTACTGATGGAGGCGCACGGAGGGCAACACTTCGCCGCGCCTACATTTTTAAGAACCCACCCGCTCACAGAGAAGCGCATTGCGACGCTTAAAGCCATCCAGTATGAAAGAGGCTGGGATGATACGGCGGCGGTGACGCCGTTGGTGGGGTTGGTAAAGGAGTAAATACTCCAATTCGATTAACCACTCGCATGCTTTCTTCAGATGAACCGATGGCAACTTACGACTGTTATTGGCACAGCGTGTTTCCGGTCCCGTAGTTGACTATTTGACTATCTATGCGTCGTAAAAAATTCACGTCAAAGTTCAGAGTGGTCGAATCAATTTCCACGCTTAAACAGAACAAAACTTTTCAGCCCGCGTAATGAAATTCGAATTAGCAAGAAAAGCTGCATAATTTTAAACGGAGCGCAGTCTTCCCGAGCGCCATTAAGCCTTGATTTCATTTCTTTAAATTAATACTCGTCCGCCGGTCATGGATGCCGGTGAAACGCCCGGGTATATTTTCTTTCCACGATTACAGCGGTGATTCCGATATGAAGGAATCGTTTTTAATGGAATGTCTTATATTTTGTGCGAAGGAGGAAGACCGTGAAGAAATTTGCTTACGCTTTGACCGTCTCTTTAGTTGCCGCGTCCGGTTGCGCCATGGCGCAGGAAAAACCCACCTCGGAGGAAGCGAGGAAAGTCATCAACTATTACTTCCACGGTAAGGGACAGGGCGTCGTGCCCATGGAGTACAAATTCTGCCAGGAAGTTTCGCTTAAGGGCGAAAACAAGAACGAGTGCGTGTCGGAGATTTCGGCGAACTCCGTGAAGAAAGGCCAGGAAGCCTATCTCTGGATGAACTTCCTGGTGCCGGCTGGCGAGGAAGCGAAACTCCTGCTGCAGTATTCCCGTAACAACATGGTGCGCGACACCGGCAACGTGTCGCTGGGTGGCGCGACCCGTTACAGAACCTGGAAGCGGATCCCGACGAATTCTCCGGGGGACTGGAAGGTCAAGCTGATTCAGGAAATGTCCAACACGGATCTCGAAGTCGGACAGCTGCAGTACTCGGTGGTCGACTGAATTCGCCGCGCGGGGTGGCGCTGCAGAAATGTTCGGGGGGAGCATCAAACGTAATTATTAACGCTCCATCAATCAGCGATTACGTTTGATGGCCGCGGCCGGGGTCCCAATCGGGATCCCGGCGCGCGTTTTTTCAGCTCGAAGCCTCCGCCGGATCGGTACGCGCGTGTTGCGTTTCCGACTCCGGCGGCACGCCGTTTTCCACCAGCACCCTTCTCAAGCCTCTGACCAGGGAAAAGATCTCCTGGTTCCAGTCGGCGCCCTGAGCGCCGAAGACCGCCTGATCCATCCGCTCAGCAAGCTATTCTGAATGATGACTTAACGCTTCGCGGGGAGGCAGAATTAGCCATCCACCACGTATGGGGGATGGCGGCGGAAAAGAATGGAAGCAGGATCCGGTTCGCGCTCCCAGTACGCGCTGCTCAAGACGCCGCGCTTCCTGCCGTTTTTCGTTACCCAGTTTCTCGGCGCGTTCAACGACAACGTCTTCAAGAACGCGCTCATTATCTTCATCACCTTTCACGTCGCGGGCCTGACCGACGCCGGTGTCAACACGCTGATCAATACCGCCGCCGGATTATTCATTCTGCCGTTCTTTCTATTCTCCGCCTTCGCCGGTCAGGTGGCGGACAAGGTCGAGAAATCGCTGCTGATCCGCCGCATCAAGCTGGCCGAGATCGGGATCATGGTTCTGGGGGGCGTCGGCTTTTTCATGCAGCACACCGGGTTCCTGATCGCGGTGCTGTTCGTCATGGGAACCCAGTCGGCATTCTTCGGCCCGGTGAAGTATTCCATTCTGCCGCAGCACCTGAAGGAGTCAGAGCTGGTCGGCGGCAACGCGCTGGTGGAGATGGGCACTTTTCTCGCCATCCTCGTCGGCACTATCGCTGGCGGCATTCTGGCGGGCTTGGGGGAGTCGGGCCGCGGCTGGGTGACGGCGGTGGTGCTGATCGTGGCGGTGTCGGGGTGGTTCGCCAGCCGCAAGATCCCGCGGGCGAAGGCGCCGGTGCCCGATCTGAAGCTGAACATCAACCCGATCACCCAGACTGTGCGCGTGCTGCGCTTCAGCTACGAGAACCGGGTGGTGTTCCGCTCCATCCTCGGCATCTCCTGGTTCTGGTTTTACGGCGCGCTGTTTTTAACCCAGCTCCCCAATTACACCAAAACGGTGCTGGGCGGTAACGCCCAGGTGGTGACGCTGCTGCTCGCCACCTTTTCCGTCGGCATCGGATTGGGCTCGCTGCTTTGCGAGCGGCTGTCCGGGCGTAAGGTGGAGATCGGACTGGTGCCGTTCGGCGCGGTGGGACTCACTGTATTTGCCGTGGATCTGGCCTTCGCCTCTCCGCAGTATCCGGCGGCAGCGACGCTCGGCATCGGCGCATTTCTGGATCAGCCCGGCAGCGTGCGCATCCTGCTGGACCTCACGTTGATGGCACTGTTCGGCGGTTTCTACAGCGTTCCGCTCTACGCCCTGGTGCAGCAGCGCACGCGGGTAGATAACCGCGCCCGGGTGATCGCCGGCAACAACATCTGGAACGCGATGTTCATGGTGGTCTCGGCGCTGTTCGCCATCGGCATGCTGAGCGCCGGCGTCACCATTCCCAATCTTTTCTTAGCCGTCGGGCTTTTGAATGTCGCCGTGGCGGTGTACATCTTCAAGCTGGTGCCCGAGTTCCTGATGCGCTTCATCGTCTGGATGCTGGTGCACTCGGTCTACCGGCTCAAGGTAAAGAACATGGAGGCGATTCCGGAGACGGGCCCGGCGGTGCTGGCCTGCAATCACGTCAGTTTCGTCGACGCGCTGATCATCATGGCGGCCTGCCGCCGGCCGATCCGTTTCATCATGCATCACACGATATTCAAGATGCCGATTATGAGCTTCGTCTTTCGCACCGCGGGGGCGATCCCGGTGGCATCCAAGCGCGAAGACCCGGCGCTTAGAGAAGCAGCCTTCGACGAGGTGGCTAGCGCGCTGGAGCAAGGAGATCTGATCGGGATTTTCCCCGAGGGCCAGATCACCTACGACGGCGAGCTGGGGCAATTCCGCCCCGGGATCGAACGCATCGTTAAACGCAACCCGGTGCCGGTGGTGCCGATGGCGTTACGCGGGCTCTACGGCAGCTTCTTCAGCCGCATGGACGGCGCGGCCATGTCGAAACCGGTGCGACTGCTGACCCGCTTCTGGTCGGAGGTGGAGCTCATCGCCGCTGAGCCGGTCCCCGCCGAGGGCGTCCGCGCCGCAGACCTGAGAAATACCGTGCTCAACCTACGCGGCGACCGCAAATAAATGGTGCCTGGCACTATTTTTAGAGGGGAGCGCAGAGGCGGAGGGCGTCGTAGAGGGCGGTGTGGATGTTTCGGCTGGCGAGCGCATCGCCGATGCGGAAAAGGGTGAAACGGCCTTGGGGGTTGTTGATGACGTTCTGCGGTTTGCCGGCGATCAGGGCGTCCAGATCGACTTCGCCCAGATTTTTCGAGTTGGGTTTGAGCGCCTCGTACACCTCGTCTAAGGGCAGCGTGCCGTGCTCCACCACCACCTGGTCGACGCTGCGCTCTACGCTTCTTTTGCTGTATTCGTTGAAAAGCGTTGCCACCAGGCGGTTGCCGTCGCGGCGCACGCCGGTCAGTCGCTGATTCAAGGTGACGGTGACATCGTGCTCATCGAACACCCGAAAGTAAGCCGGATAGTTCATGCCGCCCACTTCCGGCGCCAGAGTACGTTCCGGGGTCACGTACTCGAGGCGCGCGCTGGCTTCGGCGATGAACTCGGCGCAGGCCATGCCCGGATGCTGGCCGTTGTCGTCGAAGAGCAGCACCTCGCCGGCAACGGGTGCGCGCCCGGCGAGGATGTCCCAGGAGTCGGTGACCAGATCCTGGCCGTCAGCTAAAAAGCCGGTGTTGGGAATGCCGCCGGTGGCAATGATGACCACGTCCGGGGATTCGGCAATAACGTCCTGGTTTTCTGCCAGCGTCTCAAGTCGAAGATCCACGTTCAGGCGTTTCAACTCATTAAATATCCACTGCGTGATACCGAGGATTTCGCGCCGTCGCTTCACCTTGGCGGCCAGCAGCACCTGGCCGCCCGGTTCGTCGAAGGCTTCAAACAACACCACCTGGTGCCCGCGCTCGGCGCATACCCGCGCCGCCTCCAGTCCCGCCGGCCCGCCGCCCACGACCACCACCCGCTTTCCCGGCGCTTTGGATTTTTCGATCGTGTGAGGCAGCGTTTCCTCGCGCCCGGTGGCCGGGTTGTGGATGCACAGCGCCTCGCCGCCTTCGTAGATGCGGTCGATGCAGTAGCCCATGCCGACGCAGGGCCGGATGCGTTGCTCTTCCCCGCGGGCGATCTTGGCGACAATATGCGGGTCCGCCATGTGCGCCCGGGTCATGCCCACCATGTCCACGTAGCCGCCGGCCACCGCGTGGCGGGCGGTAGCCA
>JBFHVA010000263.1:0-4845 GCA_041589735.1 Gammaproteobacteria bacterium
GCTCTTAGCCTGCGTTTCGAACAGGGCGAGAAAGCGCTCGTAGGGCGAGCCTTGAAGCTCCGACTTAGGAATGAATTTAATCGAGGCGGAGTTGATGCAATATCTCAGCCCCGTCGGCGCCGGCCCGTCTTTGAACACGTGGCCTAAGTGAGAGTCCGCAAGCTTGCTCCGGACCTCGGTGCGGGGGAACAGCAGCTTGTAATCCGTTTTTTCGACGATCTCGACCCCGTCGATGGGCTTGGTGAAGCTCGGCCAGCCCGTACCCGAGTCGTATTTGTCCGTTGACGAAAACAGCGGCTCGCCGCTGACGACATCCACGTAAATGCCCTCGCGCTTTTCGTTCCAGTACGCGTTGGCGAAAGGACGCTCGGTGGCGTCGTTCTGGGTGACCTCGTACTGCAGCGGCGTGAGCAGCTTTTTAAGCTCCGCATCATTCGGCTTTACGTACCCGCCCGCGACGATTTGCTGATTCATGGCGGACTGCGCTTCAGTGCGCTTTTCATCGGCGCCGGTGAGCCAGACGCCGCCCGCGGCCGTCATCAACACAAGTCCTGTCAGTAGTGCTTTCATTACTTTCTCCACCGTGCCGGAGGATCAAACAATCCTCCCGGAACGGAAATAACCTTAATTGAGATTGAGACCGAATAACTGCAGCTCGATTCACTCAAGATTCAGATCGGCGCCCGCCCACAGGTGAGAGAAGCGCACGCAGTGAATCAGGATGCTCCGATAATCGGACAAGCGCGTGCCGCTCGGAATGGCGAGCCGCTGCGCGCCCTTCATCTTCCTGAAGAGCACCGAATCGTCGCTGCTTCGAAGCAGACCGACGACCAACGCGCCCTTTGAGGCATTGGCGTTGGTCGCCTGCGCGAAGGGTTTCGGCGAGAGCAGAATGTGAAGGTCCGGCCCGTTCTTGGTTTCGAAGTCATCACCGAGCTCGACGAACAGCTGATCGCCCTGCCGGCTAATCGTCCATTGCCCGGACACCTCGTAGTCGGCCGCGCGCCACGGGCCCTGGGCCACGATTGACTGGGCCTGCGCGGACGAGGCAAAAAAGAGACAAGCCAGTAACAAGCTTCGCACGCAAATCTCTCCAACGTTAATCGACAAAAACGAGTCTGGCACTCGAGCTTCGAGCGCCGGTCACGAAGTCATAACGAATGTCTCACAATGCACTGGACCGTCAACCATCGCCATCGAAGTGAACCTATAGAGGTGGAATCACTGGAGAAACTTAAAATATTTCGGCACTGACCCCTTTTTTGCTTTGGGAGGGAAGCCAACAATCTAGTCAGATGCCAATGCCCGCGCGTTCCGCCAGTTGTTGATCTCGTGGTCAAGGGTATGCTCTTGATCGTCCGGCATGAGCGCCTTTCTAGTGCAATCGTTCATCAGAATTAGATCCGCGACCTCTATCCCGCAACGCAGCGTGACATTCTGTGCCCGCAGGAACAACCTATATCGCTGGAATACTCGACCGTTGTTGGTCCTGGAATTCCAACCCACCTGAGCATTGCGCGCGCCAGGTCGCGCGGGGAGAGGATACGATGAATCGACGACTCAATTTCGCTCAAGGTCTGTTGATCGCGACGTTGATGTATGGCGCGATTGCGGTAGGCACAGCAGCAGCGCGCGAAGGTGACAGCGGCGAATTCCGGTGGCTCGCTTGTTCGGGAATGCACGATTTCGGCTCACTGGGCGACAGAGGAGATAGTCCGACGACATGTCCGGATTCTGCGCAGGCATCGTCGAACGGAGACGTAATTGACCTTACCGGAGAAGGCAAGCTAAGGATTCACGAGGGGAAGCCCAAGCAGGTCAGCGGAGGCGGAAGTTTTCGCCACATGGACGCTGACGGCAATCTGATTGCGCTCGGCACATGGACCGCTCGGAAGCTGCTGAGCTTCGAGTCATTTGGACCTTCTACGAGTCTTCCAGCTAACTGGTCGCAGGGTCTCGCCACAATGCGGATTCACATGATTTCTCAATCGGGTGATATGGAAGGCATTGGAACGCTTACCATCGGTTGTCTACTGCCTTCGCCTGTGACGATACCGCCACCAGAAGTCTTCGAAGGAATCGTACTCGACGTCCAAGGTGGACCAAACTTCGATCTTACATTGGGTCCGAACGCCACGCTTTTCCTGCGGACGAACTAACCAATTAACTCCATAGTCGTAGCTCGGACTCGGAACGGTGAGCATTTCCGAGTCCGGCTACCGTTATTTAAAGTTAGCCGCAGCAAGAGTCCACAATTCATGGGAGTTAAAGCAGTCAGAGCCGGGGGGAAAGGAGACGCATTTATTTTCCACGCGCACGGAGTGCGTCCCCATTTTCCCCACATTCGTGGCGCTTTTGTGCCCACCCGTTCACTCACGCGGACCATCTGCACGGTCTAGTATTTTCTTTCCGCCCGCCGATATGCGACGCTCCGACGCTCGGGGGCTTTCCGGGCGGCGGCCGGCGCGCGGCTTAAGCGCGTCATATCACGGTCTATATTTAATGTGACCCAAGCGCGCGTCCTCGAGGCGGGCGCCGCCGGAGAGGCAGGGGAGGAAAAAAGTGGGTTCAGAGACGGGTATCTAGCGTGAGACGGACCGTTGCCGCCATCGCGATGCTGCTGTTGAGCGCGTTCGCCTTCGCCGAGCCCGCGGGCAGCTTCCCGCGCCCGGCGGCGCTCGAGCCGGATATCCAGTTCTGGATCCGGGTGTACACGGAGATCGACACCCGCGAAGGCTTCATCCACGACAGTCGTAACTTAGACGTCGTCTACGAGACGCTGCGCTTTCCCGCCGATGCCGGACGCCGCACCAAAAGCCGGCGGATCAAGGCCGCCAAGCAGCGCTACCAGAAGATCCTCGACACCCTCGCCAGCGGAAAACGCACCGGACTCAGTGACGAGGAAGCGCGCGTGCTGGCACTGTGGCCTGAGGACGTGAACAACAGGACGCTGCGGGCCGCCAGGCGGCAGCTTCGCTTCCAGCTCGGTCAGTCGGACAAGTTCAAGGCGGGGCTCGCCCGCTCAGGCATATGGGAGGCCCACATCCAAGAAATCCTCTCCGACATGGGCCTGCCCCAGGAGATCGTTGCGCTGCCGCACGTGGAGTCGTCGTTCAACCCCAAGGCCCGCTCCCATGTCGGCGCCGCCGGCATGTGGCAGTTCACCCGTTCCACCGGCCGGCGTTTCATGCGCATCGATCGCAGCGTCGACGAGCGCATGGACCCGTACCTGTCGACGGTGGCCGCGGCCAAGTTGCTCGAACACAACTACGCGGCAACGGGAAGCTGGCCGCTGGCGATCACTTCGTACAATCACGGCACGGCGGGCATGCGCCGCGCCGCGCGCAAGCTCGGCACCAAGGACATCACCCGCATCGTCCGCAAGTACAAAAGCCGCAGCTTCGGCTTCGCCTCGCGAAACTTCTACGTCGCGTTTCTCGCCGCGGTCGAGATCCACTTCAACCCGGAGAAATATTTCGGCGATATCGAGCGGCACTCGGCGCCGCCGACACAGCTCGTGCGCGTGCCCCACTACCTCCGGGTCGATACTTTGGAGCGCGTGCTCGGCATCGACAAAAGCGTGCTGCGCGAGCACAACCCCGCGCTGCAGCCAGCGATCTGGCGCGGCGCCAAGTACGTTCCGCGGGGATTCAAGCTGCGCATCCCGGCCTCGAAGCCGCGCGAGGAGATGCTCGCGGCGCTGACGCAAATCGACGAGGACGAGCGCTACGGCAAGCAGCTTCGGGATCGCTTCTACAAGGTGCGCCGCGGCAATACGCTGGACGGCATCGCCAAACATTTCGAGGTCGATGTCGACGAGTTGGTGGCGCTCAACAATCTCAAGAACCGTCACCGCATCCGGGTGGGACAGGTGCTCGCCCTGCCGCCGCCCGAAGGCGTTGCGGCCGAGCCCGTGCGGGTGGCCGAGGACGGCAAGTACAAGGTACGCCGGGGTGACAGCGTGTGGCTGATCGCGCAACGCCTCGGCGTCGATGCAGAGATGCTGGTAGCCCTCAACGATCTCGGCGACGGAGACCGCATTCACGTCGGCCAAGTGCTGCGCGTGAAGCCCGCGAAGTCAGAGCCGCTACAGGTTGCCTTAAACGAGCCGTCGGAGCCCGCGGCCTCTGCAGATTCGGAATCGGCGCAAAATACCGAGCACGTCGCCAGCATCGAATCGCCCGCCGCTGAATTTCCCGCGGCGCCGGCAGCCGTCGAGCCCGAGAAGCCAGAACCGGTACAGGTCGCCTTGAACGAGCCGTCGGAGCCCGCGACATCTGCAGATTCGGAATCCGCGCAAAATACCGAGCACGTCGCCAGCATCGAACCGTCCGCCGCTGAACTACCCGCAGCGCCGGCAACCGTCGAGCCCGAGAAGTCAGAACCGGTACAGATCGCCTTGAACGAGCAGTCGGAGCCCGCGGCGTCTGCAGATTCTCACTCCGCGCAGAATACCGAGCACGTCGCCAGCATCGAATCGCTTGCGGCTGAAGTCCCCGAGGCGCCGGCAGCCGCGGTGCCCGTCGAGACCCCTGTCGCCGATGCCGCGGAGTCCACAGAAGCTGCAACGGGAACCGAGGACGAAGCTTCGGACAGATCGCTCATCGCCTACGGCGCGCCGGTGGGCGAAGAAGCGCCCGGCGAAATCGTGGAGAACGCCGCGCCGGAGCACCACGTCACCGAAAGCCTCATCGCCAGGGTCGAGCAGGCCGAGCCGGTTTCGGCGGAGGAAGCCGAGCAGATTGCGCCGGCCCAGCCGGTGAGCGCGCAGCCGGATCTGTCGGCGGATCCCAGCGACTACTCAGTCTCGGCCGACGAGACCATCGAGGTGCAGGCGGCGGAGAC
>JBFHVA010000264.1:0-4841 GCA_041589735.1 Gammaproteobacteria bacterium
CAGCTTTCGTGTGACGGCCTCGTTTGACACGAGCCACCCCCGGCAACGAGAAAGGCGACAGCTTGAGGGGTATCTATGATAAAGAGATCTTATGAATGATGTTAGTTACCATTTCGCCGCCGTATGGCGGCGGGCGAAGAGGTTGGGCCAGTCGATCACGAATTGCGGTTTAGTCGCGGGAATAGCCGAAAAGCGACAGGCTTTCTTCCAGATAGTCGGCGACCAGCGGCGTGGAACTCAGGTACTCGTCCGTGCGCGGCGTCCAGCGCTCATAGGCCTGAGCCAAAGCCTCCGCCCAATCGCCGGGATGGAAGCCCCCGCGGCCGAGCCACATCAACGCGACGATACTCGCCTGTTGTCCTAGCGTCTAAAGAGCGTATTCAGAATCGACATAGAAACCTGCCGGCTACTCGAGGCGGGCGGGTGAAGGTCATTGCCAGTATCGAAGACCCGGTGGTCATCAAGCAGATCCTCGAACATTGGGACCGACGTGCCGGGCTTTCACCCGCTGGCCTTCGGGCCGCTGGCCCGAGCGCCGCCGCAAGGGGAACGGCCGGGCTTTAAGGATTAAGGCGTACGGCATCCCGCTTCCTTGAGAAAGGATGCAATGCCGTGGCGGGCATGGGCGCGGACCCGCTCGTGTTGACCGGCGCCGGGCTCACTGTTGGCCCGCGAAAACACCCGTCCCGGTACCCAATTCCGACCGGCCTTAAGTCATTGCAAAGCAATTCGCGTTCAAAGCAACGCGAGCGCTCCTGATTCCATGGCTCCGAACCGCATCGCCGGATGCGCGATTAGGCGAGGAAGAGGCGGTTATCCTTCCTATACTCCAGTAGAGCCGGCAAAGATCTCGTCGGCGAATAGCGTTGGAAACGGCGGGTTAAAAACCGTGGTCTTCCGGGTAAGGGCTTTTACCCTTCTTTTATTTAAAACGTTCACTGAAGGAGGTCCCGATCCGATATGGCGATGCTGGCGGGCTACGGTACGTTCTTCCTAGAGGCGATGCTGCCCGAGATCCCGACGCGCGGACGCGTCCTGTCCGTAGCGCGGATGGCCGTGACCTGGGATGCGGACGATCTGCGCGGGCACCTTGAGCGGCTCGGCGTGTCCTACGACAAAGCGGTGCTGAGGAAGATCCGTGACGCGGGGCACATGTTCAGCACCGAGGAGTTTTTTCGCCTGCTGGGCTTTCGCGACTACCAGGACATAGACCTGGACGAGTCCGAGAGGACCTCCCTGGTCCACGATCTCAATTCGCCGGTACCTACGAATCTGCACGAGCAGTTCGATCTGGTTTTCGAGAACGGCACCATCGAGCATATCTTCGACATCAAAACGGCCATGGGCAATATCGCGCACATGGTCAAGACCGGCGGGCACGTATGCCACGGGTCGCCGCTGGATGCCTTCAACCACGGCTTCTACAACTTCTCGATTAACTTCTTCCACGATTTCTACCGGGCGAACGGTTTCGTGGATCTACGATTCTTTCTCGTGCGCTACGCTTCGGACTGGCACAGCAACCAGCGGGTCGTCGCCGAGCGCCTGGACTACACCCACGAGGAGTTCTATATCTCGCCGGAGATCTATCAGTCAGACTTCGACAAGATGTACGTGGCCTGCCTAGCGCGCAAAGCCGAGCATCTGGTCGAGACCCGGGTGCCGCAGCAGGCCGGCTACGACCCGGAGCTGGGCCTCGACAGCCGGCTCAACCGGTAGAGCATCCGACGCTCGTACGGCCTAGGGGAAGACCACGGAGATCTCCCTGGAGCGGCGGGCGTTCAATCAGGTTCTGCGCATACGCCGCAACGACGACGACCGTGAACCGCGTACAGTGAACCTCGCGAATGCGTTCATCAACATTCTGAACGCGGAGTTCGGGACTGATATTAGGCCGTTGTCCGTGGGCCGGATCAACAAGATTCTGCAAGACGATCCACTGGTCTTTGACAACGTCGGCTGTCCATCAGGCACCCCGGGTAAGCATGACGACGACGTCCTTCGGAGCCTGGACTTCGTTCGGGACCCCCTCATTTCCCCGTGATCCCTTCCGCGGGCGGCGCAGAGGCTCCGCGCTTTGCTCAACCCTCCACTTGCCCCGCACTCAGTGCGGGGCTTTTTATTAACAGACTGCGGTCGGCTTAAATTTGGAGCAGCAGGCATTCACGCAAAAGACGGTAACGGCTCACATCGGAGAACGCGATTTTAGAAAGTTTGCCGAAGTGTCGCGCTTTTCACTCCATGGCTGGCGCTTTTGCGGAAGACCTTCGATCGCATGCGGCTTTGCACCGCCGCCGATATCAATGTAACGAATCACGGTGCTTTTGCCCGCGCTGCGGGGCTGGTGATCAACCGCCAGCGGGGTGATCTTCGTTACCCTCGAGGACGAGACCGGTCAGAACAGGCCGGTGGTGTGGCCGTAGGTGGCGGAGCGCCAACGGCGGGTGGTGCTGCATGCGCGCCTGCTCATCGCCAGCGGCACCGTCGAGCGCGACGGCGAGGTGGCGCACCTGATCGCAGGACAGCTGGAAGACCACAGCCGGCTGCTGGGAACGTTGGAGACCAAGTCGCGGGATTTTCAGTAAAGATAAAGATCGATACCACTGGATCGCGCGCATCGGCGGTCTGCCAGCATCTCGAGTCCGGCGCTTCAATGCCGCTCGAGCCGCGATGGAATCGAACCATCGCTTCACGTTGGGGTAGTCATCCAGATTGACGCCCTATCGCTCGTAGTTTCTGAGCCAGAGGAAGGTCGTGATATCGGCGGTTGCCCGCTATGTCGACAGCGACTGGAAAAATTCTTCCAGCTGGGTGACCGATTCCCGGTTGTCGTAGAGTTGAGGGACCGCATCCAGAAGCGATGCACGCACCTCACGCTGATATTCCTTATCAGTCGCTAATTTGACCGCGACGTCTGCGTAGCTTTCCGTATCCTCAACGACGAATTCCGTCACGCCAACGCACCTGTAACAACCCAAAGTTACCCGGCTCCGCAAAAATTCGTCGGGCAGAGTCACGACGGGGGTTCCGGTGGCGAGTATCTCGGCAGTGGAGCGGCCACCGCTGAAATGCAGCGGGTCCAGCGCAACGTCTGAAACCGCAGCGAGGTTGACATAGTCGATCTGACTCACGGGCGGAAGGAACTGCACTTTTTCCGTCTCGTTGCCCAACACGCGTCGTAAACGTTGCTGAAGAAGTTTCGTGTAGAGAGGGGAATGACCCGCAATGAAAACGATGCGGCCCTTGGGATCGCTCTGCAGTATCCGCGCCAAGACCTCGTCGAACGCTGGATGAATCTTGAAGAGACTCTGGGGACAAAGATAAAGATTGGCGTCAGGGTCGAGACCGAATTGTTTCCGCTCTTTGAGCGACTGCGGCACAGGCGGCTGGTCGTAGTAAAAGTTCAAGTGTGGCAGGCGTACCAGTGTCTCACTGTATTGCTGGTCGGAATCTTGGGACTCCAGGACAGTGCTAGATAGAAAATAATCGATGTTCGGTATTCCGGTCGTGTCCGGATGTCCCCAGGTGACGCACTGCACCGGGGCGAGCCTGGCAAACGCGAGGAAATAGGTAATCGCGTGCATTCCGATGTCGGGGTAGAACAACACGTCGAGTGTCTGCTTTTCCACCAGTGAGCGCGCGAGAGACAGATCGAAGGGAAGCTCGACCACACGATCTGCCGCTTGTCTAAAGCTGCGAGACATTTCGTCATCCGCCTGCGGGAACATGAACAGGACGATTTCGAACTGCTGCTTGTCAAGCTGCGCGATAATGCCGCGCATCAGGTGTCCGATGGTGTGATTGCGGAAAAACGTGGAGACGAAACCGACCAAGATTCGCGAATGGTGGCCCGGCACCCCCGTTTCGCAATGGGACGCGACGTAGCCAAGCGCCGGACAGCTTTTGATGTAAAAGTCTGCCAGGGCCGTGTGTAGATTGTGATTGTCGCGGCCGTGATAGGAAAGAAAAAAATGCGGCATGCCTATCGCTTTAAAGGGGTCCGCGATCTGTTCAACGCTTTCCATCAGTTTGGAAATTGAGCGGCCCAGATTGGCCCGGGTCTCATCGATGTGCGCGTCCGATTCCATGATTGCGGGGAGGGTGAGCGCATGCCGCGCTCTGGTGGCGAGCGATGGCCGTATGGCTATGGCGCGCTCGAAGCTGGCGCGGGCCTCGTCCACACGGCCCCGCGCCTGCAGGGCCACCCCGAGATTCGAGAGTGCCTCGTCAAAGCCGGGTTCTAGCTCAGCCGCCCTTTCGTATGCCTGGATCGCCGCTTCGTGGCGCTCGCATGCCAGATGCACGTTTCCCAGGTTGTTGTGGGCGACCGCATATTCGGGACTGAATTCGATGGCGCGCTCGAAACATTCCCGCGCTTTGTCCAGATCCCCGAGCATCTGCTGCGCGTTCCCGAGATTGACCAGCGCTTCGGGATAGCGGGGCTCGATCGCCAGCGCCTTTTCTGCCGAATCCCGTGCCTCCACGAACCTGCTCAGCGCGTTCAGCGAATACGCCAGATTCGAATGGATCTGGGGGTTGTCGGGTTCAGCGGCCGATGCCTTTTGATAGATTTCCACCGCGGCTTCGGGGCGGCCGCTCAGCGTATACACGAGGCCGAGGTCGATGAGCGGAGCGATCTGCTCCGGCGCCAGCTCTGCGACGCGTTTCAGGTGCACCTCGGCTTCGTCGTACGCTCCCCGTTGACCCAGAAGCGTTCCGAGAAGATGCATCGCCGGCGGATAGTCTTGAGCTTCGGACAACACCTGACGGCAAATTTGTTCCGCCCTTTCGGCATTACCGGCCTCGAGCTCAACAAAGCCTTGGTTAAGGAGTGCCTCGGG
>JBFHVA010000265.1:0-4813 GCA_041589735.1 Gammaproteobacteria bacterium
ACGTAGGCGCCGGATGACGCGTAAGGTGCCGAAGCTTTAAAGAAATCGCGCGCCCAGCGGATGCAGGAATCATCCTGTGCAGCTTCGTCCCATCTCGAATGGACGTTAATCACAAATTTGGCGTCCCGGTGGCCGTACGCCATGGCGTCCGGAGCAACGCGGTTTGGTGCGCCGGCCAAAAGACCAATGAAGATCTCACACTGGGGCGAGGGCAATTTGCCGGTGTACTCGAGCACCGCGCTCAGTACCTCATCGCCCAGCTCGGTGAAATTATGTGACTTCCAGTAATTTCTCGCTCCCGGCGTCAACAACGGGTCGAATGCCTGCTGCCAGTTGACATAGGGTTGTCGGCCGATGTGCTCGCCATGCGGATCACCGAACCTGCGGATTGGCGCAATCAGCTGCTCGGCTTTATCGAGCTCACCGGCGTAGAAAATTGCCGCCACGATCACTTCCTTGCCATGCACCGCCTCCGGCAGAAAGGGAAGCGGCGGCGCCTGACGAAGCACGATCCATACGTTTAGCTCCTCGGGGATACTGGTGACAAACTCGCGGTACTGCTCGAGCACCTGCCTGGCCTGATCAAAGGGGTAAACAATGAGACCAGCCAGAATCTCGGGCCCTTCGGCATGAAGCTGATATTCGTAACGCGTCACCACGCCGAAGTTTCCACCGCCTCCCCGAATGGCCCAGAACAGCTCCGCGTTCTTATTGGCGCTCGCTGAAAGCGTTTTGCCGTCGGCGGTCACCACGTCCGCAGAAACCAGGTTGTCTACGGTCATCCCGCGTTTGCGCGTCAGCCAACCGAATCCGCCGCCCAGCGTCAGGCCGGAAATGCCGGTGGTCGAGTTGATGCCGACGGGCGTTGCCAGCCCGTGCTTCTGCACGGCGCCGTCGAAATCCGCGAGCGTTGCTCCCGGCTCCGCGGTGGCACGTCTCTTCCCCGCATCCACGTGAACACTTTTCATGCTCGAGAAGTCGATGACCATTCCTCCGTCACAGATGGCGGTGCCGGCAATGTTGTGTCCCGCACCACGAATACTGATTTCGAGCTCGTTCTCGCGAGCGGATCGAATCGCCTGGGGCACATCCTCGGCGATGGCGCATTGCACAATTACGGCGGGCTTGCGATCGATCATGGCGTTCCAGATCTTCCGCGTCTCGTCGAATTCAGAATCGCCCGGTTGCACTAAGCGACCCTCAATTTTGCCTTTGAGAGTCTCAGCTGATTTTTTCGAAAAGGCTGCCATCGATTTCTACCTCCTGGCGATATGGACGATTCCCGGCCTCGCCAAACTTCTGTTTAGTCCGCGTTGATGCCTCAGTACAGGCGAGCAGTCAGGACAACTTCCATGAGCCAAATTTCCTACAACACAAAGGACTCGTGATCATTCTCAACTGCTGCCAAGGGCACCTTCGATTAACGGCAGAATAGGCTTGAGACCGACTTGCTGCGCTCGATCGCGCAGCCACTTTAGCTCGATTAAGGTGCCTTCACTTGAATCGCCGCGGCCATAGGCGGCCAGCGCGCGTCCCCAGCGAATGTAGAAGTCCGTCAGCGGCAAAGGTTCGGGCTCGGTGTAGTCGTTTAGTATACGCGCATAGCGATCTACGCGATCCCACTGTTTGGCTTCGAGCATTGCTTTTATGGCAAATTGGTAGAAGCGCAACTTATCGCCACCGACTGTTCCCTTATCAAGCGCATCCTCTCCCGCCTTGAGAAACTCATCGCGCCGCTTTGGGTCATCAGTAACAAAGGCTAGCGCCCCGAATATACGAGCCCTGCTAAACGTATAACCTAAATCGACTGCAAGGTGTATGGCTTGGCTGAGTAACTCCTCTGCTTCCACACGCCTCCCGAACCCATACTCAGTGAGCGCTTGCGAAAATAAGTATGTGGGCTCCCAGCCACGAGCCCCGATCCTTCGGCATAATTCGAGTCCTAAGTTAGCTTGCTCTCGGGACGATTCCCAATCACCTCGTTCCACAGCAATCTGCCAAACAATGTATCGGGCAGTCATCTCGGCTCGTTGATGATCGACGATAGACGCTGACTCAATTGCTTCTGATCCTATGAGCTTCGCTTTTTCGAACTGGCACAAATAGAGAAAGCCGAGGGCTACCATCGGCAGGTTAGCGACTTCAATGCGGCCGAATCCGTGTTTTCGGCTGAGTTCAACGCAGCGCTGAAAGTTATCAAGCGCGGAACAAACCCTTCCGCGCGCGTACTCCGCGTCTCCAAGACCCCCTAGGGCGCGAACCTCTTCCGGCGCCGAACTCGCCCTTCGCGCGAACATTAGTGCCTTGCCATGCTGCTCGCGGCAAGCTTCGATTCGTCCCAACTGAAAGCACAGATTCCCGCGAAGATGATGCAGTCGCGCAAGCTGAAGATTCAGCCCGTGAGTTACCGCTACAGGCTCCGCTAAGTCGAGCAGCTCTATACCCTTGAGGTAATCAGTGCTCAACCGGAGCCCTGCGGCCAAGAGGATCCAGGCCTCGCAGCGTTGAATATCGTCTTCAGCGACCTCAAGAGCAGATTGGAGCGCCATCATGCCGGCATTCACTTGGCTTAGATCGAGCAAAATATCGCCCTTGAGGCAGCCGAAGCGGTGCTGTTGTGAAGCGTTCTTGGCGATGGCGAGTCCTCGCTCGCAAAGCTGTAGCGCCCGCTCGTATCGAAACTCGGCGACCTGTCCACGTATAGCTTTTACATACGCGTCTACGGCCCGAGAATCTTCCGCCTGGTCAAGGTGCTGCGCGTAGAGAATGGCGTCGCTGCCTTCGAACCACTCGGCCGCTCGCAGGTGCAGCTCGTGGCGGGTGTTTTTCACCAGAGAGGAATAGACGCCTTCCTGAATCAGCGCGTGGGCGAAAAGAAATTCGTCCTCTTCCGGCCGCACCAGCTGATTGGTGACAAGAGCTCTACAATCGTAGGCCGGATCGTCAACGAGGTGACGCACCGCGTCCAGACCAAAACGCTGCCCCAGGACTGAAGCCGCCTGAAAAGCACGCTTGTCGACATTCGAAAGCCGGTCCATGCGCGCAAGCACCAGTGTCTGTATCGAATCGGGCAACGCACCTTGAGGATGCTCCCGGGAGCTGCGCAAGAGCTGCTCGAGAAAAAGCGGATTGCCCTCGGCTCGTTCGATGCACTGATTCACCCACGTGTCTGCGACATCGGTAAGACCGCTTGCAAGTATTTCCGATTCCTTCTTTCGCAGCGGCCCCAAGTCCATGGTCATGAGCGATGCTTTTCCGGTCGCGCTACGCCAGGACGCATCCAGTGGATCACGCTCAATGCGTGAGGTCATCATAAAGATTGCCGCACAGTCGCCCACGGTAACGGTGAGATTCGCGAGGTGCGAGAGCGTCAGCGGCTGCGCCCAGTGCACGTCCTCGATCAACAACATTTGTGGAGAGCGTGCTGCGAACGCAGTGACCAGGTCTGAGACCACCTGCTGCTTGCCGCGGTTTCGCTTGGCGTTGTCCATGGCGTCGTAAATCGCGCGCAACTCCACCGGCTGAGGCAAATCGAGCAGATCGTTGAGATAGACGCGCTGATCGGGCATAAGCAGTCCTCGATCGAAGGCTGTGTCCGCCGCCAGCGCACGCTGCGTCTTCTCGCTGCGTAAGGGAACATCCAACAGACTACGCACCAGCGCCCGTATGGCGTCGTGACCTTTCCCGACGCCGAAATCCAGCACCAATCCCTTATGACAGGCAAATCCCTTAGACATGGCCAGACGCGTGAACTCTTCCGTAAGTCGGGTTTTGCCTATGCCTGGTTCTCCTCGCACGTAAACGGTCTGACCGTGACCGCTCTCGGACACTGAATCCAAGAGTGAGCTGAACTGGGCAAGCTCGACGCGCCGGCCGACAAAGGGCGTTCCGCGCTCCGTGCGCGCGCCCTCTCCCCTGGCTCGCAGGCCGCGGAGCGCAAAAATGGGCACGGGTTTCGAGAGCCCTTTGACCCGGATAGGTTCCAGCGCGTCCACCTCGAGCTGGGCTGTCCCTAAACGCCGTGTTGATTCGGTGAGGTAAATCTCGCCGGGCGTCGCCGCCTGTTCCATGCGCGCCGCGATGGGCACGGTTGGTCCCGAAGCGTCATATTCCGCTTTGTCGCCCTCCCCCACCTTGAGCACCACGACCTCGCCGGAATGAAGTCCAACCCGAATTTTGAGCGCGCCCTCGCCGCCGTCTTTCAATCGTTTGGCGTAGGCGCTAACGCGGCGTTGCATCTCCAACGCCGCCTCGCAGGCATCGACCGCGTGCTGCTCGTTGGCAATCGGCGCGCCGAACATCGCCATGACGCCGTCGCCCATGAACCGGCAAACGGTGCCGCGGTTGCTCTCCACGGCTTCACACATGATTCGAGTGGCACCGTAAAGCAGATCATGGGTTTCTTCCGAGTCGAGCTTCTCGGTGAGCGCGGTGGAGCCGGTGATGTCGGCGAACAGCATGGTAACCGGCCGCCGCTCGCCGGGCATGCGCTTCCAGGCAGCAAGGCTCGCTTCGGTCGCCACAAGTGGCCCCGGGGCGTCCGGTGCGAGGTCGGGCCCGGTGGACGGGCCAACGACGCCATCGCCATCCAAAGCGGCGATGGCTTTTAACAGCTTCTTTCGATGTCCTAGGGGAATGCCGAGCTCTTTCAGGTCGGCATCGGTGAGATCGGGAAGCACCTCTTCGTCGATGGCGTGCTTGGCGAAGGCTCTGGCGTAGTCGCCGAGTCCAAGTGTATCCAGCCATCTGCCAAGATCGTCCATCGCAGCCAGTCACCCGGGCCGAACGGCCCTGTCGGGTCCTCCTCGCTACG
>JBFHVA010000266.1:0-4805 GCA_041589735.1 Gammaproteobacteria bacterium
CCCGCCACCGAAGCGGCGCCGAAAGTGGAAGCCAAGGGCACCGAAGGCTATCGAAGCATCTTTGCCCCGAGCACGCTCGAAGGAATGGCGGGGCAAGAAAGCGAAGAGAAAAAAGAAGAAATCGAAGCCAAGGGCACCGAGGGTTACAAGAGCATCTTCGATCCGGGCAATCTCAAAGGCCAGGTGGGCACCGAAGAAGAAAAACAGTAGAAGCACTAGGGCGCAATAGCGAAGCATATTGGGCCGCGAGCCTTTAGGAGAGGCGACGCCGGCACTAATAAATGAAGAATTTGTCTACTGGATTCCCGCTTACGCGGGAATGACAGTGGAGCCATGGATTAATGTGGGGACAGTATACTTAATTGACGCCAAACGTATTGTATTTGCATACGCACCGTAGCGCTGGCACGAAGCGCTGCTTGACAGACAATTAAGTATACTGTCCCCGTATTCGCGCGCTCCTACCACTCCATCGCCGTTCCCGCGTAAGCGGGAATCCAGCAGACAAACTCTCCAATTCAATTTTTTTAGATTCGCGGGCAAGCCCGCTCCCACAGGCGTTCGCCGTAACCAGGACCGCAACGCTTATCAGCGGATGTAGGTCGCAATAGCAACGTGTATTGCGCCAATCCTCTTGGCGCCGCACGGCGAATAATTACGTATACTGTGCGCCGAAAATCGCCACCGCGGAGGCCACCAACATGGGATTGTTGACGACCACCATCGGCGCTTATCCCAAACCCGATTACGTCAAGCTGCCCGACTGGTTCAACAACCCCGACGGCCCCGACACCGCCAATCCCACGGAATCCTGGCACAAAGCCCTGGAGGCATTGGGACCGCAAGCCGCGCAGATCATCGCCCGCGGCGTCCACGAGGCCGTAACGGATCAGGTCGAAGCCGGCATCGACATCCCCACCGACGGAGAGATCCCGAGAGAAAACTATATCCATTACCACTGCCGGCACATCGATGGCATCGACTTCAATACGCTTACCGAAAGGTCGTTGCGCGGCGGCGCCTACAGCGCCCGGCTACCCACCGTGACCGGACCGGTGCGCGCCCGGGATCACTTTCTCACCCAGGACTGGCGCGTGGCCCAGGGCTGCACCGAACGAACGGTTAAGATCACCATGCCGGGTCCGATGACCATCTCCGACACCACCGCGGACGCCTATTACGACGACCCCAAGAAGCTCGGCGCGGATCTGGCGGAAGCGCTGAATTCCGAAGTGCTCGCTCTGGCGGACATCGGCTGCCTGCATATCCAGATCGACGAGCCGCTGTTCGCGCGAAAGGTGGACGAAGCGCTGGACTACGGCATCGAGAACCTGGAGCGCGCTTTTTACAACTGCCCCGAGCACGTGACGCGAACGGTGCACATGTGCTGCGGCTATCCCGACCGTCTGGACAACCCCGACTATCCCAAGGCGCCGAAGGAATCCTATCTGCGTCTTGCAGAGGCCATCGACGCGTCATCTATCGACGCAGTCTCCATCGAGGACGCCCACCGGCACAATGATCTGACGCTGCTGGAAAAATTCAAGAACACCACCGTCATCCTCGGCGTGGTCGCCATCGCCAAAAGCGCGGTGGAAGAATCGGATCAGATCCGCGAGCGCCTTCGGCAGGCGCTCGAGCACATCGACGCCGACCGCCTCATCGCCGCCCCCGACTGCGGCTTAGGCCTGCTCGGCCGCGAGCGTGCCATTCAGAAGCTCAGAAACATGTGCGTGGCGGCGACGTCGCTCGGTTGACGGACACCCGCTTTTAACGCCGGGCGCAGCCAGCGAGAGAGCGCGGCGTGCCCGGTCGAAACCGGCCGGCATCCACGGTAAGATGCTCTCAGTCGTGATGTCCAGTCCGGAACGGAACTTGCCATGCCTCCGTTCACGGTCTTTGCCTGCCCGGCCGACGACATTCAACCGTCGGCGCCTGGCCAGTTGCCTGAATAGACTAAAAAAGCAACAACGAAAATGGACAGTTTCGGCCACCTTGTCTTTTTGCTGGCACTGGCGCTTGGTCTGGCGCACGCGGTGTACATGTACCGCCGCGAGGCGGGCACATACCGGACCGCTTCGGATAATCACGCTTTCCCGCCTCGAATGCGCGCGCTTTACTGGGCCTTTTGGACCGTCGTTCTCTGGGCAGTCCTGGGACCTTATGTCGTCGTTTGCTGGCTCCTGGCTCTCGTTCCTTATCTGATCGCAAGGGCAAGGGGAAAGATCGTCGCCACCGACAGGATGATGGTCGCGCGATGAGCTGGAACGAAGTGCGCAGCGTCGGCATCATCGGCGCCGGTTTGTCCGGCATCGTCACCGCCAAGACGCTCATGCAGGAAGGTTACGAATGCACCGTGTTCGAACGGCGAAGCAAGCTGGGCGGCGTCTGGGCGGACGGCTACCTGAATTTCGGGGTGCAGGTTCAAAAGGAGCTGTACGAGTTTCCTGACTGGCCCCTTCCGCCGGACGCGCCGCAGTTCACCCCCGGCCCCGTTTTCCAGCAATACCTTTCCGACTATTGCGACGCATTCGGCGTTCGATCACGAATTCGATTCGATTCCACAGTTACCCGGCTCGCGCCGCGGGACGACGGACGGCCCGGCTGGAAGCTCACCGTCCACGACGGCACAAACGAGCGCACGAGTGAATTCGATCTAGTCGTCATCTGCATCGGGACCTTCTCCAATCAGCCCAACGTTCCCCGGTTTCCCGGCCAGGAGAAATTCCAAGGCGTTGTCATGCACAACTCCGAGCTCAAGTCCACAGATCAGATTGCCGGCCGATCGGTCATCGTGGTGGGATACGGAAAGAGCGCGACCGATGCAGCGCTCGAAGCGGCCAGGGCGGGTTCAAGCTCGAGCATCGTATTCAGAAAGCCCCGTTGGCCGATACCGCGAAAGCTGGCCGGTGTGCTGCCGTTCAAGTGGGGCCTGCTCCAGCGGCTGTCGGGGACGTTGCTGCCCCTGTATCAACATCCTTCGAGCCTGGAGCGCATCGTGCACACTGTCGGCGCGCCCGGGATATGGCTGTATTGGCGGTTGACCGAGCTGCTGCTGCGTTTTCAGTGCCGTCTGGGCAGCGCATTCCGCTCCCGCACCAGCCTGGTGCCGCCCATGCCCATCGAGCTCAGCGGGTTCGATTACACGACCATGGTGCCGCGTCCCGACTTCTACCCCCTCGTTCGGAAAGGCGTCATCAACGCCTGCCGGAGCGAGATCGAAACGTTCACCGGGCATGGGGTCAGGCTCAAGAACGGCCAGGAGCTGGAAGCCGACGTCGTCATCCTGGCAACGGGCTGGCGAACCGATTATTCGTTCCTGGGCGACGAGCAGTTGAAGAAGCTGAACATCGAGGACGACGGCTTCTATTTGTATCGTCACTTGATCAATCCTGATCTGCCGAACCTGGTCTTCCTCGGATGTAATGCCGTGACCTATGAGGCTGTGATCACCTTCAGCCTGCAGGCGCGCTGGCTTGCCGAGCTCCTGAAAAACAGGGTCCGGCTGCCCGGGCGCGACGAGATGGTGCGGGAAATCGATGACATGAAGCAGTGGAAGCGCAGCTGGATGCTCCCGAGCCCGGGTCGGGGAGGAATGATCGGCCCGCACCAGCTTCACTATCACGACGAATTGTTGCGGGATTTCGGGGCGAGGCCCAAGCGCAAGAAAGGACCGTTTGCACCGCTGCTGGAACTGATCCAACCGTATGAGGCCAGAGACTATGCGACCATCGTCTCGGGCGCATGGGAACAACACGAGCCGCGATTGCGCTGAGAGCCGCTCCTGCGCCGACATGCCTTACGCATAACCGGGATCGTCATCCCCTCAGCCTGACGTTTTCCGAGTCGTAAAGGGGCGCGGCTTCCACCGTCGCCTTGCACCGCTCGCCTAAGATGGCGATGTCGAAGCTGGTGCCGGGCTCGGTGTACTTCGGCTCCACGTAGGCAAATGCGATGCTCTTGCCGACGCGGAAACCGTAGGCGCCGGAGGTGGTGATGCCGATGATGCGCTCACCGTCGTACACCGCTTCGTTGCCGACGCAGTCGGCGTCGTCCGCGTCCACGCTGACGTACACCAACTGAGTGTCGATGCCTTCCCGGCTGCGTTCCTCCACCACGTCTCGGCCGATGAACGGTTTGTCCTTCTTTACGAAGCGCATCAGGTCCGCCTCCACCGGCGTGATCTCCGTGGTCAGCTCGCTGCCCCAGGCCTTGTAGCCTTTCTCCATGCGCATGGCGTTGACCGCGTACAAACCGAAGTCGGCAATGCCGTGGTCGGCGCCCGCCTCCATCAGCGCGTCGTAGAGCTTTTCCATCTCCGCCATCGGATGGTGCAGCTCCCAGCCCAGCTCGCCGACGTAGGACACCCTGAGCGCGCGCGCCCGCACGCCGGCGGCGTCGATCTCCCGCCCCGTCATCCAGGGAAAGGCTTCGTTGCTCAGGTCCGCGTCGGTGAGGCGCGAAAGAATTTCCCGAGACTTCGGCCCCGCCAGCACCAGGCAGCCGTACTCCGCGGTCACATTATTAATAGTGACGTCCTCGCCCTCCCCCACGTGCTGGCGCATCCAGTCCTGGTCGTGCAGCTCCGCCACCGCACCGGAGAGCACGTAGTACTTTTCCGCAGCCAAACGAGTAATGGTCGCCTCGCACTCGATGCCGCCGGGCTCTCCCAGCATGTGCGCCAGCACCATCCCACCGTCGCGCTTCGGCATGCGGTTGGCGCAGATCCGGTTCAAGAACGCTTCCGCGTCCTTGCCGATCACCTCGTACTTGGCGAACGCACTCAAATCCAGCACGCCGGCGCG
>JBFHVA010000267.1:0-4798 GCA_041589735.1 Gammaproteobacteria bacterium
CGCGGGCGAACTCGAAAAGCGGCGAATGGAAGAGCCGTAGCGCGCTGATAACAAGATTTTAACGCGTCGTGTACGCATATTATTGTGGCACGGCGGGCCCGGCGGCAATCGGGCCGAACCAAAGGATGGTTTTGAAGAGTCCGTTATTGGACTCTTCTGACAAGCAGAGCGAAACAATTCTTGATTTGCTTGCGTTATTTGCGCCCCGGCGATACCAAGGCTTAGGGCGCAATCGCGCGCCGCGGAGCCTGTAAGTCTCCCGGACCCGCATGAAAAACAAATAGAGCGAGGATGACCATGGCCGCACTACCCCAGATCCCCGACGTCGATCGCGAAGAAACCGAAGAGTGGATCGAGTCGCTCGACGCGGTCATTCAAACCGACGGTATCGAACGGGCGCACTATCTGCTCGAGATGCTCATCGACGAGGCGCGGCGCGAAGGCGCTAACCTGCCCTACTCCGCGAACACGGCTTATCTGAACACCATTCCCGAATCCCGCGAGGAGCATACCCCCGGCGATCCGGCCATCGAGTGGCGCATTCGTTCGCTCATCCGATGGAACGCTACCGCCATGGTGGTGCAGGCGAACAGGCAGTCCAGCGAGCTTGGCGGTCACATCGCCAGCTTCGCCTCTTCGGCGACGCTCTACGACGTCGGCTTCAATCACTTCTGGCACGCGCCCAGCGAGAAGCACGGCGGCGACATGATCTTCATTCAGGGACACTCCGCACCGGGAGTCTATGCGCGGGCGTTTCTGGAAGGGCGTATTACCGAGGACCAGCTGCACAAGTTCCGCCAGGAGGTCGATGGCGGCGGCCTGTCCTCGTACCCACATCCCTGGCTGATGCCGGATTTCTGGCAGTTCCCCACAGTCTCCATGGGCCTCGGACCTCTCATGGCCATTTACCAGGCGCGCTTCATGAAGTACCTGCACAACCGCGGCCTGGTCGATACCGAGGGGCGGAAAGTCTGGGCGTTCATGGGCGACGGCGAGATGGACGAGCCGGAATCCATGGGCGCGATCACGCTTGGGTCACGAGAAAACCTCGATAACCTGATCTTCGTGATCAACTGCAACCTCCAGCGCCTCGACGGACCGGTGCGCGGCAACGGAAAAATCATCCAGGAGCTGGAGGCGGCATTCCGCGGCGCCGGCTGGAACGTGATCAAGGTAGTTTGGGGGTCCTACTGGGACCCGCTGATCCAGCGCGATACCAAAGGCCTGCTGCGCAAGCGCATGGAAGAAGCGGTGGACGGCCTGTACCAGGCGTGCAAAGCCAAGGGCGGCGCGTATACCCGCGAGCACTTTTTCGGCGCTTACCCTGAGCTCAAGCAAATGGTGTCGAATCTTTCCGACGAGGACATCTGGCGACTGAATCGTGGCGGACACGATCCGCACAAGGTTTATGCGGCATACGCCGAAGCGGTGAAACATCAGGGTCAGCCCACGGTCATTCTGGCCAAAACGGTGAAGGGCTACGGCATGGGCGAGGCCGGAGAAGGCCAGAACATCACTCATCAGCAGAAAAAGATGGGCGAGGACGCGCTCAAGGCTTTCCGCGACCGCTTCAACATTCCCATTTCCGATGACGCTATCGCCGACGCACCGTTCTATCGTCCGCCGGACGACAGCCCGGAGATCAAGTACCTGCACGAACGGCGCAAAGCGCTGGGTGGTTACCTTCCGCAGCGGCGTAAAGAAGCAGCGCCGCTGGAGGTGCCGGGACTCGAGGCTTTCGAAGGTCAGCTCAAAGGCACCGGGGACCGGGAAATCTCCACCACGATGGCAATGGTGCGCATCATCACCGCACTCACCCGGGACAAGAAGATCGGCAAATACGTGGTGCCCATCGTTCCTGACGAAGCGCGTACCTTCGGTATGGAAGGCCTGTTCCGGCAGCTCGGCATCTACGCCCCCAAGGGCCAGCTGTACGAGCCGATGGATGCGGACCAGCTGATGTACTACCGCGAGGACAAGAAAGGCCAGGTGCTGGAAGAGGGCATCAACGAGGCGGGCGCGCTTTCATCCTGGATCGCCGCGGGGACGGCGTACAGCAACCACGGACTGGCGATGATCCCGTTCTACATCTTCTATTCCATGTTCGGCTTCCAGCGGGTCGGCGATCTCGCCTGGGCCGCCGCCGACATGCAGGCCCGCGGTTTTCTCGTAGGCGGCACCGCGGGACGCACTACGCTGGCGGGCGAAGGGCTGCAGCACGACGACGGGCACAGTCACTTGTTCTCGGCCAACATTCCGAACTGCATCTCCTATGACCCGACTTTCTCCTACGAGCTCGCGGTCATTGTTCAGGATGGCCTGAGAAGGATGTTCAAGGATCAGGAGAGCATCTTCTATTACCTCACCGTCATGAACGAGAACTACGTCCACCCGGACATGCCCAAGGGCGCGGAAGAGGGAATCCTCAAAGGCATGTACCTGCTGGAAGGCGCCGGAAAAACGAAAAAAGATCAGCCCGTTGTGCAGCTGATGGGGTGCGGCACCATTCTGCGCGAGGTGGTGGAGGCGGCGAAGCTGTTGAAAGAAGATTTCGGCGTCGCGTCAGACGTGTGGAGCGCACCGTCTTTCACCGAGCTCCGGCGGGACGGCGTCGATGCACATCGTTGGAACATGCTGCACCCGGACAAAAAGCCCAGGGCGAGCTACGTAGAGAAGTGTCTGGCGGATCGAAAAGGGCCCGTCATTGCCGCGTCGGACTACGTGCGGTTGTTTGCGGATCAAATCCGGAACTTCGTGCCGCGGCGCTTCGTTACCCTCGGCACCGATGGGTTCGGCCGCAGCGACGTGCGCAAACAGCTGAGAAAATTCTTCGAGGTGGATCGCTATTACGTCGCGGTGGCGGCACTCAAGGCGCTTGCCGATGAGGGCGAGATACCGGCGAAAAAAGTAAGCGATGCCATCAAGAAATACGGTATCGATCCCGAAAAACCAAATCCGATTACCGTCTAGCGGATGAAAAACGGAGACTGACGTCGTGGCATCAACAACTAAGGTCGTCGTACCGGATATCGGGGACTTTGACGACGTCCCCATCATCGAGGTGCTGGTGCACAAGGGTGACCGGGTAAGCGCGGAAGACCCGCTCATTACCCTGGAGAGCGACAAGGCCACCATGGACGTGCCCGCGCCGCAGTCGGGCGTGGTCAAAGAGATCAAGGTCTCTGTCGGTGACAAGGTCTCCGAGGGAACGGACATTCTGATACTGGAAGTCGACGGCGAGGCTTCCCGCCCGGCGGGCGGAAACGGAGCCGGCCAGCAGGCGGCCGCCCCGGAGATGGCCGAGCCCCCGCCCCCAGCCGAAGAGAAAGCGCCTGCAGCAGAGAAAGCTTCCGCAGGCGGCACCCGCACGGAAGACGTACTTGTTCCGGACATCGGTGATTTCAGCGACGTGCCGGTGATCGAGGTGCTGGTCAATGCCGGCGACTCGGTCAAGGAAGAGGACGCGCTGGTCACGCTGGAAAGCGACAAAGCCACGATGGACGTGCCGTCACCCTTCGCCGGCACGGTGAAAGAGGTCAAGGTCGCGGTTGGCAACAAGGTCTCTCAAGGGTCGCTCATCCTCACCCTGGAGGTAGGCGAAGCGGCGGCGGAAGAAAGCAAGCCGGCGGAGAAAAAAGCAGAAGCAGCACCGCAACCGAAAGCCGAAGCGCCGCCGGAGGCGCCGGCTGAGCCTGCGCTGGACGCGGCGTCGCGGCCCTCCCCCACCGCCGCCATCTCGGCCGATGCGCCGGCCAAAAAGGCTGCTTTTCACGCCACCCCGGCGGTGCGCCGCTTTGCCCGCGAGCTCGGCGTTGATCTTGCCGGCGTTCGCGGCACCGGTCGCAAAGGCCGGATACTCAAAGAAGACATCAAGAAGTTCGTCAAGGAATCCTTCGCACGACCGGCGGGAGTGCCCGCGGGCGGCGCCGGAATCGAGCCGATTCCGGCGGTGGATTTCTCCAAGTTCGGCGAAGTCGAAACCCGTCCCCTGTCCCGGATCAAAAAGATCTCCGGCCCCCATCTTCACCGTGCCTGGCTCAACGTTCCCCACGTCACGCACCACGACGAGGCCGACGTCACCGAGCTTGAAGAGTTTCGTAAGTCGCTCAAAGCCGAAGCCGAGAAGAAAGGCGCGCGAATCACGGCGCTTGCCTTTATTACCAAGGCGGTAGCGGCAACGCTTGCGGAGTTTCCCAGCGTCAACGCGTCGCTTACGCCGGATGGCGAAAGTCTCGTTTACAAAAAATACTTCCATATCGGCATCGCCATGGATACGCCCAATGGGCTGGTGGTTCCGGTGCTGCGCGACGTAGACAAGAAAGGCATCATCCAGCTCGCCCAGGAAATGGGAGAGGTCAGCGGACGCGCCCGGGAAGGCAAGCTCAAGCCCAACGAAATGCAGGGCGGCTGCATGAGCATTTCCAGTCTCGGAGGTATCGGGGGCACCGCCTTCACGCCCATCGTCAATGCCCCCGAGGTAGCCATTCTCGGCGTAACGCGTTCGCGCATGGCGCCGGTGTGGAACGGAAAAGAGTTCGTGCCTCGACTGATGCAGCCTCTGGATCTCTCCTACGACCACAGGGTCATTGATGGCGCTGAAGCCGCTCGCTTCATGGCGTTCCTCTGCGGCGTGTTGAGTGATGTGAGGAGACTCCTTTTGTAGGTAGATGGCAGATTGGACGCGGGAGCGGCTTTCTGTTTTCCCCATATACCATCTACCTTCCACCATCTACGGCACACCTTAATCCGTTTGCTTTAGCTGAAAGCAGCACACTTTTGTCCAATTCCTCCACTTCGA
>JBFHVA010000268.1:0-4795 GCA_041589735.1 Gammaproteobacteria bacterium
GCGATCATGAACCAGTCCAGCGCGCTGCTCGCATCTGGCGTGATGGGCAGGCTAAAGCGCACGAAGCCGTAGCCGCCCAGCTTCAGCATGATGGCCGCCAGGATCACCGAGCCGCCGGTGGGTGCCTCCACATGGGCGTCTGGAAGCCAGGTGTGTACTGGCCACATGGGTACTTTGACCGCGAACGCCAGCAGGAATGCAACGAAAATCAGGATCTGGGCTGTTAAACCCAAGCGCACGTGGTGCATATCCAGAATGGCGAAAGAGCCCACCTGCGAGTAGAGGTATAGCAGCGCCACCAGCATGAACACCGAGCCTAAGAAGGTGTACAGAAAGAATTTGATGGTGGCGTAGATGCGCTGCGGTCCGCCCCAGATGCCGATTATTAAGAACATCGGAATCAGTTGCGCCTCCCAGAATACGTAGAACAGTATCGCGTCCAAGGACGAGAAGGCGCCGATCATGAAGCCTTCCTGGATCAGGAATGCCGCCATGTACTGGGAGGTCTTGTACTGAATCACTTCCCAGCCGGACAGCACCACCAGCACGGTGGTAAAGGAGGTGAGCAGAACAAGCGGCAGGGAGAAACCGTCGATGCCTAAGTGATAGTTGATGTTGAAAACTTCGATCCACGGCGCGAACTCTACAAACTGCATCTCGTGCGTGCCGGTGTCAAAGCCCGCGTATAGCGGAATGGACAGTAAAAACGTGACTACGGACACCACCAGGGCGATGGCTCGAGCGGTTGGCGCGCTCCTCTCGCCGCCGGCGATCAGTATCCACACCCCTCCGAGTATCGGCGTCCAGGTCACCAGGCTCAGAAGCGGCAAATTCATCATCGTGCCATGCTCAGCTCAAGCCCGCGAAGGTCACGAACACGCCTATCAAAACCAGCAGGCCGATGATCATGGCGAAGGCGTAGTGAAACAGATAGCCGCTCTGCACGTGGCGGATGACGCTGGAGAACCAGCCGATGAGACGTGCGGTCCCGTTCACCATGATGCCGTCGATGAGGGTGGCATCGCCGATGCGCCACAGCAGCCCGCCGATGCCCCGCGCTCCGCCGGCGAAGAAGATCTCGTTGAACTCGTCGAATCCGTACTTCCGCACCAGGATCTCGTAGGCAAGCGAAAAACGCTTGGCGATTTGAGCGGGAATCTCCGGGCGCGCCATATAGAGAAACCAGGCGGTGGCGACACCGGCCATGGCCAGCAAAAATGGCCAGGCCATGAAGCCGTGCAGGGTAAACCCGATGACGCCGTGATAGCTCTTACCCAGCTCGGCTAGCACGTCATTCTCCGGCAGCACGAAAATGGACTCGCCGAAGTGAACGCCGAACAGCATCGGCCCGACGTAGAACCAGCCGATTATCACCGAGGGGATAGCGAGCAGGATCAAAGGCACGGTGACCACCGCCGGAGTTTCGTGCACATGCGCGCGGGCTTCCTCGTCCATGCGCTCCTTACCGTGGAATACCATGAAGTAAAGCCGGAAGCTGTAGAGCGCGGTGATGAATACACCGGTGAGCACGCACAGGTAGGCGAAACCCGATCCCGGGATGTCTGACAAGTGCACCGCCTCGATAATGGCATCCTTAGAATAAAAGCCGGAGAAACCGGGAAAGCCGATCAGCGCAATGGAACCGACGAGGCAGGTGATCCAGGTGATGGGCATGTACTTGCGCAGTCCCCCCATCTTGCGCATGTCCTGCTCGTGGTGCAGGGCGATAATCACCGAGCCTGCGGCCAGAAACAGCAGCGCCTTGAAAAAGGCGTGGGTGCCCAGATGAAAGATGGCGGCGGCATACGCGGACGCGCCCAAACCCACGGTCATGTAGCCGAGCTGTGATAGCGTCGAGTAGGCGATGACCCGCTTGATGTCGTTTTGCACCAGGCCCAAAAGCCCCATGAAGAACGCGGTGACGGCGCCGATGACCAGCACCACGCTGCGCGCGGTTTCCGAGAATTCGAACAGCGGCGACATCCGCGCCACCATGAAGATCCCGGCGGTAACCATGGTGGCGGCGTGGATCAGCGCCGATATTGGCGTCGGGCCCTCCATGGAGTCCGGCAGCCACACGTGCAGCGGAAACTGGGCTGATTTGCCCATCGCGCCGACGAAAAGCAGAATGCAGATCACGGTGAGCACCGACCACTCGGCGTCGAACCAGACGTTCATGGTTTCGCCCGTGAGCAAAGGCGCGGCGGCGAAAACTTCGGTGTAGTCCAGGGTATTGAAGTAGAGCAGCACCGCGGCAACGCCCAAAAGAAACCCGAAATCGCCGACGCGGTTGACCAGAAAGGCCTTCAGGTTGGCGTAGATGGCCGATTCCCTCGTGTACCAGAAACCGATGAGCAGATACGACACTACGCCGACCGCTTCCCAGCCGAAAAACAGCTGCAGAAAGTTGTTCGACATCACCAGCATCAGCATGGAAAAAGTGAAAAGGGAGATGTAGCTGAAGAAGCGCTGGTAGCCCGGATCGTCGTGCATGTAGCCGATGGTGTAGACGTGCACCATCAGTGATACAAAGCTCACCACCAGCATCATGGTGGCGCTTAATCGGTCGATGAGAAAGCCGATGACCAGCTCGAGCTCCCCCACCTTGCCCCAGGTGTACACCGCGCCGTCAAACACCGGCCCGCCATCGATGACGATCTGCTTGAAGACGATTGCCGAAAGCAGGGTGGAAATGGATACGCCAATGATGGTCACCCAGTGAGCGCCGGCGCGTCCGATCTGGCGGCCGAACAAGCCCGCGACTATCGCGCCCACCAGCGGCGCGAGCACGATCCAAAGATAAACGGCGGTGCTGCTCTGCTCCATACCGTCAGCCCTTCATCATGTCCAAATCGGCAACGTTGATGGTTTGCCGGTTGCGGAACAGCACCACCAGGATGGCGAGACCGATAGCGGCTTCCGCGGCCGCCACGGTGAGAATGAAAAACACGAACACCTGGCCCTGGACATCGTTCAAGTAATAGGAAAAAGCGATGAAGTTCAGATTCACAGAAAGCAGCATCAGCTCGATGGCCATCAGCAAAATGATGACGTTCTTCCGGTTGATGAAGATGCCCGCCATGCTGATACAGAACATCAGCGCGCCGAGCACCAGAAAATGTGAAAGCGGAATCATGTCCCTTGACCTTTATTCGTTCCTCAGCGCTTTTTTTCCGATGGCATTTTGACGATTCGCACCCGGTCCTCCCGGCGCACCGACACCTGAGTCGACGGGTGCTGATACTTGGTTCCCCTGCGGCGGCGCATGGTCAATGCGATGGCGGCGATGATTGCCACCAACAGAATTACCGCGGCCAGCTCAAAGGGATAGACGTAAACCGTGTACAGCACGCTGCCAAGCTCCTCTGTGTTGCTGTAGCCGGCAGCGTGTCTTTGCGGCGCCGGCACCATATCGATGCCGAAATGCTTGGCGCCCACCACAACCGCGATCTGGGAGGCGATGAGGAATGCGACCAGGATGCCAACCGGCAGATAACGCGCGAAGCCCTCGCGCAGCGGGGCGAGATTGATGTCCAGCATCATGACCACGAACAAGAACAGCACCATCACCGCGCCCACGTACACCAGCACCAGCACGATGGCCAGGAACTCCGCTTCCAGCAGCAGCCAGATGGCGGCGCTGGTGAAAAACGCGAGCACAAGGTAAAGGGCGCAGTGCACTGGGTTCCTCGCGGTGATGACGCGAATACCAGCGAACAGCAGAACCGCCGCGAATATGTAGAAAATAAAATGCTCCACCGTAAAAATCTTCTTTTATCGCCGCCTGTTGATTGTTTTTCGTTTCCTCTTTCTGACGCTAACGGAACAGTGCGTCGGACATCCGGTCCCGCGCGATCTCCTGCTCGTACTTGTCCCCGATGGCCAGCAGCTTTTCCTTGGTCATGATGTTCTCGCCGCGATTTTCGAAGTGATATTCATGAATACGGGTTTCCACGATGGAGTCCACCGGACACGACTCCTCGCAGAATCCGCAATAGATGCACTTGAACAGATCAATCTCGTAGCGCGTCGTTCGTCGGGTGCCGTCCTTTCTTGGCTCGGACTCGATGGTGATCGCCAGCGCGGGGCAGACCGCCTCGCAGAGCTTGCAGGCGATGCAGCGCTCTTCGCCGTTCGGGTAGCGCCTCAGCGCGTGCAGCCCGCGAAACCGCGGCGACTTCGGCGTTTTCTCTTCCGGGTACCTCAAGGTGTACTTAGGCGACAGGAAATAGCGAAAGGTGAGCGACAGCCCCTTGAGCAGCTCAAGCAGCAGGAAGCTTCGGGCGAGACTTTTAGGACTGAGGCTCATGGAATCAAGATTTCGTGAATACGAATTTCTGCGATTAGGCCTTGTCGAACCAGGGTCCCAGCTCGATGACTATGGCGACGCCGGTCACCAGGATCCAGAGGATGGTAATAGGAATGAACACCTTCCAGCCGAGCCGCATAATTTGGTCGTAGCGATAGCGCGGAAACGTGGCCCTTAACCAGAGATAAAGAAACATGAAAAAGAAGATTTTCAGCACGAACCAGTGCAGGCCGTGGCCCAGCGGAAAACTGTTCATCCAGCGATCGGGGAGCGCGCCTTCGAAGGGAGACAGCCACCCGCCCCAGAACATCAGCGCCGCCAGCACGCTGATCAGCACCATGTTGGCGTACTCGGCGAGAAAGAAGACCGAGAACGGCATCCCGGAGTACTCCACGTGGAAGCCGGCAACGATTTCCGACTCGCCCTCGGCCACGTCGAACGGCGCGCGATTTGTCTCCGCCACCCCGGCGATGAGGTAGACCAGAA
>JBFHVA010000269.1:0-4772 GCA_041589735.1 Gammaproteobacteria bacterium
ATGAAGCGCTGGATTCTTATGCTCTCGCTGATACTCGCTGCGGCGTCTGCCGGAGCCGAGATCTACAAGTGGCGCCTGCCCGACGGCTCAATTGAGTATTCCGATCGTCCGCCGGCGGAAGACGCTGAGAGGGTCGAGCTGACTCCGCTGGTGACCTACACGCCGCCGGCGACCTCGGCGCCGGGCGCGACGGAAGAATCGGAAAGCCCGGCGGAGTTCGACGGCTACGACCGCTTCGCCATCGCCTCACCGGCGAACGACGCGGACATTCGGGAAAACGCAGGCGAGGTCACCCTCAATTTCGCCATTACCCCGAGCCTGGTCGAGGGGCACGCCATCGATGTCTTCATGGACGGGCGCAAGTTCGGCCGCAGCACGGCCGCCGTGGTCACGCTGAGTGAAGTGGACCGGGGATCCCACCAGATCTACGCCACCCTCGTAGACGAGACCGGCGCCGAACTTGCTCGCACCGGAACCATCACCGTTCATCTTCAGCGCGTTTCTAACATCCTCCCGGACCCGGACGTGCAGGCGCCTCGGGCTCCAAGACCGAGCTTCCCGGCTGGAGCAGAGAGTCCAGGCGGAGCCAAAAGCCCTGGCGGACCGAAAAGCGCCGGCGGCGCCGGTTGATTAACCTGCAAGGCTGAGGTAGTTCGTCTATTCAGTTTTCTGCTCGGCCTATGCACCATTTTGGTGCATACTGTGGCCATGTTCCGTGCGTTCTCCATTCAGGGCAACCCCGTTAGGGGCCGGCTGCGGCCTGCGTCGGCGGCCGCCGGCGAAGCCTTACGCGCCATCTCGTCGGATCGAGGGATCTGGTCCGGAAATTGCTCAACTGAATCTTGCCCATGAGCGCCAAACGAAAAACCACCCTTGGTGCCCGGCGACCGGGAAATATCACCCCGCTTCGCCGCCCGGACCATTTGATCGTCGACAACCTGACGACGGCGGTGCTCGTCCTCGAATCCGAGCTTTGTATCCATTCCCTGAATCCCGCCGCCGAAGCGCTGCTGGACGTGAGCGCCAATCAGGTGCGCGGAATGGACGTACGTCAGCTGCTGCCGGAAGCCAAGGATTTCGCAGCGGCACTTTCTAGAATCGCCGCCTCCGGCTACCCGCTCACCGAGCGCGACATGCAGCTGGTGTTGCCGAACGCGGCGGCCATTACCGTCGACTGCGTAATGACCCCGGTGAGCGAGCCGGCTGCCTCCGGCGGGATCCTGGTCGAGCTCCTGGATCTCGATCGCCACAAGCAGATCTCGCGGGAGGAGCAGCTCATGTCGCAGAACGAGTCGGCGCGCGCACTGGTGCGCGGGCTGGCCCACGAAATCCGTAATCCTCTGGGGGGCTTGCGCGGTGCGGCACAGCTTCTGGATCGAGAACTCGATTCAGTCGAGCTCAAGGAGTACACGCGAATCATCGTTCACGAGGCGGATCGACTTCAGGCACTCGTCGATCGACTGCTTGGCCCGAGAACCCGGCTTAAAAAGCGCGCCATGAACATTCACGAAGTTACCGAGCGTGTGCGCACTCTGGTCGAGGCGGAAGCGCCCACCGGAGTGGTGGTCGATCGCGATTACGATCCCAGCATCCCCGAGCTCGACGCCGACCCTGAGCTTCTCATCCAGGCCGCGCTTAACGTGGTGAAGAACGCGGTTCAGGCTATAGACGGCGCCGGCCGCATTTTGATCAAGACCCGCATCCACCGTCAGTACACCATCGGTCAGCGCCGCCATCGTTTGGTGGTTCGGGTGGACGTAAGCGACAACGGTCCGGGTATACCGGAAGAACTCAAGGCACTCATTTTTTATCCGATGGTGACGGGTCGGTCCGATGGAACCGGCCTGGGTTTGAGCATTGCGCAGTCTCTGGTTAATCAGCACGGAGGACTCATTGAATGCCACAGCGAGCCGGGCAACACCACTTTCAGCATCCTGCTGCCAGTGGGCAACGGCGGAGAGAACGCCAGCCAGCCGCAAAACACGATCAACGCGACCGGCGTGACGTGAGCAATCCGATGAACGTTTGGGTAATCGATGACGACCAGTCAATCCGCTGGGTGCTGGAAAAGGCGCTTGCCCGTGAGGGCATGAGCGTGACCGGTTTTTCCAGCGGCGCCGGCGTGCTCGAACAGCTGGAGCAATCACGTCCCGACGTTGTTCTCTCCGACATTCGCATGCCGGAAACTGACGGGCTCAGCCTGCTCGAATCCATTTCCGATCGGTATCCCGGCCTGCCCGTAATTATCATGACCGCGTACTCGGATTTAGACAGCACCGTGGCGGCGTTTCAAAGCGGCGCCTTCGAATATCTGCCCAAGCCCTTCGACGTAGACGACGCCGTTGCGCTGGTGCGTCGCGCCGCGACCCACGCTCAGGAGCAGCGCTCGGTTTCGCGTCCCGCGATTGAAAGTCCGGACCGCAGCATTATTGGCTCGGCGCCCGCCATGCAGGAGGTTTTTCGGGCCATCGGACGGCTTTCGCGCTCGAACATTACGGTGCTCATCACCGGAGAGTCCGGCACCGGAAAAGAGCTCGTGGCGCGGGCGTTGCACCGTCACAGTCCAAGATCTGGAAAATCGTTTATCGCGCTCAATACGGCGGCGATTCCCCGAGAGCTTCTTGAGTCGGAGCTGTTCGGTCATGAACGTGGCGCTTTCACGGGGGCGCAGTCGCAGCGCCGGGGGCGATTCGAGCAGGCCAATGGCGGCACGCTGTTTCTCGACGAAATTGGCGACATGCCGTCGGAGCTGCAGACCCGACTGCTGCGTGTGCTGGCCGACGGTGAGTTCTACCGCGTGGGCGGACACGAGCCAATACGCGTCAATGTGCGCATCATCGCCGCTACCCATCAGGATTTGGAGGCGCGGGTTCGGGAGGGAAGCTTTCGTGAAGACCTGTTCCACCGTTTAAACGTCATCCGGGTCCACTCGCCGTCTCTGCGCGATCGGCGTGAGGACATTCCGCTGCTGCTGGACCATTTCCTCAAATCGGCGGCGGAAGAGTTGAATACCGAAACCAAGTCGCTCAAGCCCGAGGTAGAGCGCTACCTCTCGAGCCTCGACTGGCCGGGCAACGTCCGCCAGCTTGAAAACACCTGCCGCTGGCTGACGGTGATGGCGTCGGGCAGCGAGATTCATCTGGTTGATCTGCCGCAGGAACTGAAAGCCCGGTCGGAAGGCGACGAAACTCCCCTGGGTTGGGAAGACGGCCTCAAGCGCTGGACCGAGCGGGAGCTTTCAGCAGGGAAGGATAATCTCCTCGACGAGGCGCTGCCTCGATTCGAGAAGATAATGCTGGATGCAGCACTGCGATACACCGGTGGTCGCCGCCAGGATGCGGCCCGGTTGCTGGGCTGGGGTCGAAACACGCTGACGCGCAAGATCAAGGACCACGGTATTTGATACCCTGGCTTCCAAGGCGTTGGAAAGAAGCCCGCCTCTTTCGCCTTAAACTTCCTTAAAGCTTCAGCATCGGTATCTCGCCGTGCAACCTATCGACTGGCTTTACCGATCCGCCCGCAACAATCCCGACGCCATTGCGATTGACGCGCCCGGAATCGAGCTCACCTACGCTGACCTTGTTGCCCGGGTCGACGCCCTGGCAGCAGCGCTACAAGATCTCGATCCGGCGCCGCACTCCCGGGTCGGCGTGTGCGGTCACAACACTCTGGAACACTTGCTTTCCATCCTTGCGGTGATGGCTGCAGGAAAAGTGTGGGTTCCACTCAATCCGCTGGACTCGACGTCGGACCTTAAATCCAAGACGCTGCTTTCCAGGCCGAGCCTGATTATGGCCGATGACGATTGCCTGTTCGCCATCGAAAATGCCGATGCACCGATCATCGTCGGCGCCAGCGACGCTCAACAACACGATCCGGCGAAGACGGTAGCCGGTCTGATAAAACAGCACCGTGGTGAAAGGCCGGTGCGAACGAGCCTCGACGGCGCCGCAATCCAGGCGCTCAAATTCACCGGAGGGTCCAGTGGCGCGCCTAAGGGCGTGCTCCAGCCTTACCGCGCGTGGATGGCCGGCGCCATCAATATGCTGAACGCCCACCGGTTCGAGACCACGGATCGTTTCCTGCTGGCGGCGCCACTCACTCACGGCACCTCCTGCTACGTGACTCCGATACTGGCCGCCGGCGGCACCCTGGTGCTGCTTGGCGGTCGGGCAAAGCCGGAAGCCGTTCTGGACGCATTTTCCCACAGGAATGTCACGGCGACTTTTCTTCCGCCTACCCTGATTTACATGTTGATGAGCGCGCTGGGCGACGCCGGCGCGGACTACGCGAGCTTGAGACTCTTGATCTACGGCGCGGCGCCCATGCCATCGGAGCGCGTGCGCGAAGCACAGTCGCTGTTCGGTCCGATCATCGGCGCTAACTACGGCTTGACCGAAGCCCCTCAGATCATCACCGCACTGACGCCAGAAGAAGCGTCCGACGAACGCCTGGCTTCTGCGGGGCGCGCGGGGTTCACCAACCGGGTGGAGATCATGAGCCTCGACGGAAAACTGCTTCCTCCGGGTGAAGCGGGCGAGGTCGTAGTCAGCGGCGACCTGGTTATGAGCGGTTACCTGGGTCTTCCCGAACAAACGGCCGAGGCGCTCAAGGATGGCTGGCTGCATACCGGAGATCTCGGCTATCTGGACGAACGAGGCTTTTTATACATCACCGATCGCATCAAGGATTTAATCATCAGCGGCGGCTTTAACGTCTACCCCGGCGAAGTGGAAAGGGCTCTTGCCGCTCATCCGGCTGTGAGCGAATGC
>JBFHVA010000270.1:0-4761 GCA_041589735.1 Gammaproteobacteria bacterium
CATTGCCCTCGTCGCTCAGTAAATAGAGAAATCCGTCCGGCCCCTGGCGCACGTCCCGGATCCGACCTATGGTGCCTTCGATCAGCTGCTCCTGGTGCACCACGCGCTCGCCGTCCACCTCCAGGCGTGCGAGGAATTCGAACTTCAGCGAACCGACAAACAGATTGCCCTTCCAGTTGGGAAACCGGCCTCCGTTATAAAAGCTCATGCCGGAGGGAGCAATGGACGGCGTCCACTCCAGCACCGGCTGCGCCATTCCGTTCTTGTGCGTGCCCTCGCCGATCTGGGTGCCGATGCCGTAGTTTCGACCATAGGTGATGGTGGGCCAGCCGTAATTGGCCCCGGCCTTGATGACGTTCACCTCGTCGCCGCCCTGAGGCCCGTGCTCGTGGGCCCAAAGTTTTCCGGTTGCAGGTTCCAGGGTCATGCCCTGAACATTCCGGTTGCCGTAGGTGAAAATCTCGGGACGGGCGCGGGATTTTCCGACAAAAGGATTGTCTGGCGGCACGCTTCCGTCATCTCGAACTCGAATGATCGATCCCGGGTGGGTGCTCAAATCCTGGCCGTTGGGTCGGTAACCACGGTCGCCTAAGCTGATGTAAAGCAGACCGTCGTTGTCGAAAACCAGTCGCGAGCCGAAATGCCGGCCGCCGTCGAATTTAGGCAGGGCGCGGAAAATGACCTCGACCTCTTCCAGCCGGTGCTCCACCAGCCGGCCGCGCGCTACCTCGGTGCCAAACCCGCCGGGGCCCGCGGCGGCATAGGACAGATAAACCAGCCGGTTGCGCTCGAATTGAGGGTGCAGGGCCACGTCCAGTAGGCCGCCCTGGCCGTAAGACGAAACCACAGGCAGCCCTTCAATGGGTCTGGGGTCGAGTCGTCCGTTGTCGATGAGCCGGAGCCGGCCAGACCGTTCCGTGACCAGAAGGCGACCCTGAGGCAGAAACGCGAGCCCCCAGGGATGATCGAGCCCTTCGACCAGGACCACGAGCTTGAACGCGCTTTGTTGGGAATCAAAGTTGCCGATGCTGCGTCCCTCGCCGGCGACGATCGACGACACAGCAAACATGCCAAGCAAAAAAAAGATAACAGTCAATCGCATCGTAATCTCCGGTTTCCACTTTCCGATCCGACCTCTGAAGCGCAATTTAGTTTTAGCCGGAGCCTCACTCTTTTTTCTTCTGGGAAGCGTTTACTCTGCATTTCAGCGCGTGCGCCGCAAAGCCATTCAGGCGAAACGCTCGGGGCGGTAGGGTGCCAGATCGATATTAGAACGCTCACCCGCGGCCAGCGCGGCAATAATGCGCCCGGTCATCGGCGCGCCGGTGAGGCCGAGCTGACCGTGGCCGAATGCCAGCAGAATCGACGGATGATCCGCAAGCGCGCCGATCACCGGTAAAGTGTCCGGAATAACCGGACGGTGCCCCATCCAGCGTTCGTCGGGATCCCCGTTTAAGTCGGGGAACATGCGTTTCGCCAGCTTCGTCAGGATGCGATAGCGGCGGGGCGTCTCAGCGACATCCACTCCCGCGAACTCCATCATTCCCGAGATCCGCAGCCCCGATTCCATGCTGCTCACGGCAAAGTGCAGGTCGTTGTCCGTTACCGAGTTGTTCAACGCAATACCCGAGTTCGCGAATATGACGTGGTAGCCGCGACCGGACTCCAGCGGTATCCGGCTACCTAGCGGCTCCAGCAGCGACTTTGACCACGCGCCTGCGGCCACCACTACCTTGTCGAAAACGCGGCTCTCACCTTCGACCTCCAGCACCACGCCGTCGCCGTCTCGGGGTCTGAGCGTGCGCACATTCGCCCGCGCGAAGTGGCCACCGCGGTGGCACACGTCCTCCGCAATAACTCGGCAAAGCCTCTCCGGGTTGGTGGTGCGGCCCTGGTTTTCGATCAAGAGCCCGGCACGGTACTCGCTCGAAACTGCTGGCTCGATCTCGCGTAACTCGGCGGCATCGAGAACGCGCACGCTGGCGCCATGGTTCCGGCGCAGCAGGTAACTGGGCGCCTCAGCATCGGCGTTCTTCGGATCCCGGTAAAGGTGTACGTATGCGGAATCGCGAATGAGATCTTCGTGTCCGGTGCCGCGAAGCAGCTCGCGATAGTGCTCCACGCAGGGGTTGTTGAGCACGAACATGGCATCCGACAGCGCGGCGATGCGATCGCTGCGTCCGGCGCGCAGGAACTTGAGCAGCCAGGGCGTGACTACTGGCAGATACCGCCAGCGGATCGACAGCGGTCCCATGGGATCCAGCAGCCACTTGGGCGCGAGTATCCATTCGCCGGGCATGGACAGCGGCACGCAGGACCAGGCCGCGAGCACCCCGGCATTGCCGAAGGAGCAGGCGGTGCCCGGTTCCCTTGGATCGAGGACTTCCACTTCGAGTCCCCGGTCGAGCAGGTAGCGCGCGCAGCACAGCCCGACAATGCCGGCGCCGATGACCGCCACTCGTGGCCCGGTGCTTTCGCCTCCGTCAGTTGAGGAGGCAGTCATCTTTGATCGGCGTAACAGGCGTTAAATCGCGGTGGTGATTATGGTCGGGGCGCTGATGGCGGGTGAGCGCATTGGCGACCGGGTTTACGATGAGCGAAAAGATTTTTCTGTCGAAGGGCGAAATATTGCTGGGCGAGGCGTGAAGCATGACGTCGCCGAAAATGAGTCCGGTTCCGGCGCGGCCGGTAGCCGACACAATACCGCCGGCCCTAGCCAGCGCCTTTACCGTGTCGGGGTCTACCACCCACAAGGGGTAGCTGGTGCTGACGGTATCCAGCCTCGCCGCCGGCGTATCCGCCTTATGAGAACCGGGAATGAAATACAGCGGGCCGTTAAATTCCGTGACGTCGTCCAGGAAAACATGAAGATTGAGAGCCAATGGTTTTGGCACTCCGTCTTCGGAGTGGTGGGTGGCGAAGTCGTAGTGCCACTGCCACGGCTCGCCACAGAACGCCGCTTTCACGTTGACCTTCACCTGCTGCACGTACATCGGCTCACCCAGAATCTGCATCGCCGGCTCGAGCAAACGCGGGTGACGCACAAGTTTTGCAAACACTTCGTCACGCAGGTGCAGCCCCATGGCCGTACGTACTTCATTACTTTCCTTTTCTCGGATGTTGGCCGGGTTGTCTTCGGCAAACAGCTTCGAAAGCCGGGCGCGCATGAGCTCCACCTCGTGCGGTGAAAACAGATCGGGAAGGAGTAAAAGTCCATCACGATCGAATTGCGCCAGCTGCTGGTCGCTGAGTTTCATTCAGTGTCGTTCCGCTCCGGGATTCCGCCAGCATATTCTCGAATAAGCGCTGCAAGAGATCAGCCCCTGATCGGGCCAAATCATCGGGCGGGCCGATCACCGGACAGAGTCCGGGGCTTGAGGATGGCGAATGCGGCAGGTCCGATGAGCATGATTACCGCCAGATGGGCGAAGCTCAATCCCCAGTTGAGCACGGATTCACCGCCGAGCCAGTCGAGCAGGACCCCCATTACCAGCGGACCGACGAATCCGCCTCCGTAACCCATCATGGCGTGGATGGCCAGCGTCGCGCCGCGCCTTCCCGGTTTGGCGCTGCCCACCGTGCCGGCGGTGAGCGAGGCAGAATCGGCGTAGATCAGCGCGTTGTAGATCAGGCAAATCGCTGTGGCGACGCCGTAACCCCAGGCGGAGGAAAAACCGACCACCAGCGAGACCGCCATGGAGCAGGTCATCACCATCAATATCCATCGCTGTCTGCCGATGCGCACCGCCATTTCGTTACCGAGAACGCTCATGACCGTGCCGACCAGCTCCATCAGCATGGCGACCACAGTGGGAATCAGAAAATTGATCCGCTCTCCGCTTTGCGCCGCGGTGAAGACCAGGAAGGTCACGGCCCAGGACCGCACTACGAACATTTCCCAGGTATGTACGCAGTAGCCGATGGCGTAGGCCATGGCCGAGCGGTTGCGGAAAACGGGCTTGAAGTCCAGCAGCTTGCTGCCGGGCGGGTGCGCCGGCGGGCGGGCATCTTTAGGAAACAAAACGATCGCGACCATGAGCGCGCCCGCTGCGCTGATCGCGCCGGCAACGAACGCAGCGTGCCAGTCGAACCAGGTGGCCATCAGGCCTGCCAGCAGAAACGAGAGCGAGCCGCTTACACCAATGCTGGCTGCGTGGGCGGCGACTCCGCGAGACTGGAGAGTGCCTTCCAGGTGGTCGGTGAGCGCTTTCAATCCCACCATGTAAGTGCCCGCCCAGCCAATGCCGGCAAGAATGCGGAAGGTGAGGGCGCTCACGAAACCTTCTGCCAGAAACGCCATCCCCAGATGCGAAAGTGCGGTGAGTGAAACGGCGACGATGTAGATGCGCCTCGCTTCAATGCGGTCCGTCAGCGTCACCAGCAGTGGAACCGCCGCGCTGTAGGCGCCAAAAAAGATACCGGAAAGCCAGCCGGCTTCGGTGTGGCTCAAGCTCCAGATATCGAAGAATCCGGGTAGCAGCGCGGGGAAGGCGAACGCTCCGAGCTGGGCGAGCGTTTGCGCCGCGCAGAAGATCGCGATGAGCCCCGCGTTCGAGCGAATCGCCGGCGGACTCATGCCGCTACAGCCCGCAATACATCGGGCAAGAGCTTGATAGGAGATTGCTGCAAGTGGAACTCCCCGGGAAGCGCATTGTATCCGCGCGCGGGCCCTTGAGATCAGAGTAAACCGGTTGTCGGCGTTTTGTCTCCGGCTCGGCTTTCGCCGTTCGTGGTGCGGAGATAGACTCGCAGGAGGAGCGC
>JBFHVA010000271.1:0-4707 GCA_041589735.1 Gammaproteobacteria bacterium
CCGCCGGTGGGATTCGCGCTGTTTTATCTGAAGGGCGTTTGCCCCCCAGGAGTCAGTCTGGTAGATATCTATAAGGGCGTCGTTCCATTCATCATTCTCCAGCTCATCGGTCTCAGCATCGTCGTCGCCTTCCCCAATCTGGTCACCTGGCTGCCGGCGGTGGCCTACGGATAAGATCAGCGACATGAACGCGCAAAATGAAATACGCGCTCCGGAGCGTCCGCAGGTGGGCCTTTTCGTGACCTGCCTGGTGGATCTTTTCCGCCCCAACGTCGGATTCGCTGCAATAAAGCTGCTGGAAGACGCGGGCTGCGCCGTGAGCGTGCCCGAGACGCAGACCTGTTGCGGCCAGCCGGCCTACAACAGCGGAGACGCACCGGATGCCCGCGACATCGCCCGGCAGGTGATCGCTGCATTCGAAGGATTCGATTATGTCGTCGGGCCTTCCGGATCTTGCATGGGCATGATTCGCACTCACTATCCGCAGATGTTTCCCACCGACGCGATTTGGCGTGGTCGCGCCGATCGGGTGGCGGAAAAATCGTATGAGCTTTTCAGCTTTCTTCGCGACGTCTTAGGCGTCGACGATATCGATGCGCGCTTCGAGGAAACGGTGACCTATCATGATTCCTGCTCCGGGCTGCGCGAGCTTGGAGTCAAGGTCCAGCCCCGCGCGCTGCTCGAAAAGGTGGGCGGGCTGAGTCTGAAGGAAATGACGGAGAGCGAAGTCTGCTGCGGATTCGGCGGCACCTTCTGCGTTAAGTACCCGAAGATTTCCGAGCGTATGGTCGCAGACAAGGTGCAATGTATCACCGAGTCCGGCGCCACCACGCTACTGGGCGGCGATCTCGGCTGTCTGCTCAACATGGCGGGAAGATTGAAGCGCGAGCAAAGCCCGGTCAAGGTTTACCACGCGGCGGAAGTGCTGGCGGGTCTGACCGACGTACCGCCCATTGGAGATCCCGAATGATCGCGGACTTCAAATGCGCGATCCTCCTGCTTTCCTTGGTTTCATCAACGGATTGAGTCATGCAGTCCCGCGCGCACGAATTCAAGCAGCGTTCTCAGGCCGCGCTCCTGGACCCGGAGCTCAAGCGGGCTATGGGCAAGGCCAAGGGCGGGTTTCAGCAAAAGCGACGAATCGCCATTGACGCGCTGCCCGAGTTTGAAGCCTTAAGACATGCGGCGCGGGAGATCAAGGAGCACACCCTCCATCACCTGGACTATTACCTCGAGCGCTATGAACAAGCCGTCCATGCGACGGGCGGGCAGGTGCACTGGGCCAGCACCACTGAGGAAGCGCGCGAAATCATACTGAAAATCTGTCGCGACGCCGGCGCCAGGCGGGTAACGAAAGGCAAGTCCATGGTCGGCGAGGAGATGGCGATCAACGAGGCATTGGAACAGTCCGGCTTCGAACCGGTGGAAACGGATCTGGGCGAGTACATCATCCAGCTTGCTAACGAGCCGCCCAGCCACATCATCGCGCCGGCAGTGCACAAGACCAAAAACCAGATCACCGATCTGTTCCACGCCCATCATCAGAAATACGGTTTGACCGAGCGCGTGACCGAAGTGACCGCCATCGTCAACGAAGCACGCACGGTGCTGCGCGAAAAGTTTTTGTCCGCGGACGTGGGCATTACCGGGGCAAACTTTCTAATCGCCGAGACCGGCTCAAGCATCATCGTTACCAATGAGGGAAATGGTGATCTCACCAACACCCTGCCCAGAGTGCATATCGTCACCGCCGGTATCGAAAAAGTAATCCCCACGCTTGAAGACGTGAGCACAATTTTGAGGCTGCTGGCGCGCAGCGCCACCGGCCAGGAGATGTCTGTCTACACCACCTTTTCCACCGGGCCGAAGCGGAGCGGCGATCTGGACGGCCCGGGCGAATATCACGTGGTGCTGCTCGATAACGGCCGCTCGCAAATGCTCGGCAACGAATTCCACGAAATGTTGCGGTGTATTCGCTGCGGTGCGTGCATGAACCATTGCCCCGTGTACCAGTCCGTAGGCGGTCACGCCTACGGATGGGTGTACCCCGGCCCGATGGGCTCGGTGCTGACGCCGCTGATGGTGGGGCTGGACAAAAGCTTCGATCTTCCCAACGCGTGCACGCTGAACGGGCGCTGCAAGGAAGTGTGCCCCATGAGCATTCCGTTGCCCGACATGCTGCGCAAGCTCAGGGAACGCGGTCACGAACAGCGACTCAGCCCGCCCCGCGTTCGCGTCGGGTTGCGCCTATGGGCTTACTTCGCCAAGCGCCCGAAGCTCTATCGCCTGGCAACGCGGATGGGCATTGCGGTGCTCGGCCGGCTGGGTAGACGTCGCGGGCGTTTCAGACGCCTGCCCTTCGCCGGTGGCTGGACCGACGCGCGTGATCTGCCCGCGCCCCATGGCGTGACTTTTCAGGCGGCGTTGAAAGCCCGCGGAGTGCGAAAGTGAGCGGCGCGCGTGAAAGGGTGCTGGCAGGTATACGCGCGGCCCTGAACCGAAACGGACCGCTGGCCGAGAGCGTCACCGCGGCTCTGGACGCGCGGCTTGAAAAACCTCGCGCCAACGTGAAGCCGGCCGTGAAGGACGACGCGGTGGAGCGTTTCGTTGCCAAGATGGAGGCGGTCCACGGCGCGGTAGTCCGCGTCCCCGCCATGGACAAGATTTCCGAAGCGGTGGAAGCACATCTTGAACTGCACGGACTTTCGCCGGAGCTGGTGGTGGCGCCGGATCCGGAGCTGGAAAACGTACCATGGTCCAATCGCTTTGTCATTGAGCGGCGAGCCGCCAGCGGCGACGACCGGGTGAGCGTGACCGGCGCCTTCGCCGGTATCGCCGAGACCGGAACCCTGGTGCTGCTGTCTGGCCCTGAGAGCCCGACCACGCTCAATTTTCTTCCCGACGATCATATCGTGGTGCTGCGCGTGGATCGCATCGTCGTCCACATGGAAGACGCATGGGCTCGGCTGAGGAAAGAGCGCGGCAACATGCCGCGCACCGTCAACCTCATCACCGGTCCCTCAAAGACCGCCGACGTGGAGCAGACCATACAGGAAGGTGCCCACGGTCCAAGGCGGCTGCGGGTTATTCTCGTAGGGTGATCCCTTTAAGACCGCGGAGAAGCAGTTGGTGTTAGCGCTCGCATGGGAGAATAATTGACCAGCCGTCAGTCACTCATCATCGCCGGATTGAAATACCCTGTCCCGGACATCCGTCATCGGTTTTTCAGACCGTGGCACTACTTGTTCTTCTAGCACTTATCCTTGCCGCCATCGTCGCGTGGCTCGCCTGGCGCAAGCTTCGCCGCTCCCGACGCGAGCGCATTTTCAACAGGCGTTTTCCACACGACCGCGAAGATATCCTCCGACGCAACGTGCCGGTTTATCGTACCTTGCCCAACCCTCTTCGCGGCCAGCTACACGGTCACATCAACGTCTTCATGGAAGAAAAAACCTTTGTCGGCTGTGGCGGGCTCGAAATGAGCGACGAGATCCGGGTAACCATCGCCGGCCAGGCGTGCCTGCTGCTGCTCAACCGCATCACGGATTATTACCCTGGATTCACCACCATCCTCGTCTATCCAGACACCTACGTGGCGAGGGAAGTCACGAGCGACGGGATGCTCGAGACCGTGGAGGAGCAGGCGCGTGCCGGCGAATCGTGGCACCGCGGTCCGGTGGTGCTGTCCTGGGAAGATGTGCTGCGGGCCGCCGATCCAGCGCACGCTGGAGATAACGTGGTCCTGCATGAGTTCGCCCACAAGCTGGACGAGGAGAACGAGCAGCTGGACGGTCTTCCCGTTTTAGCCGACCGGAGCCAGTACGCCACCTGGGCCTCTGTTTTCAATCGCGAGTTCGAGTCCTTGAAGCGAAGCGTTGAGCGCAACGAGCCGGGCGTGCTGGACGATTACGGCGCGGAGTCTCCTTCCGAGTTCTTTGCCGTAGTGACGGAGACCTTCTTCGAGCGTCCGCGGGACCTCTTGGCGCAGCATCCGCAACTTTATGAGCAGATGAGGCGTTTTTTTAACCTGGATCCTGCGAGCTGGAACCAATTGGGGAATCACTGATGCGGGCTGCAGATCAGGCGTAGTGATTGTCGCCCCCGCTTCCTCCAGCAGCCAGTCCCCGAAGGCGGAAATTATCAGCGCCTCCACGCTGGCTTCCGGACACACCAGGAATCAGTAAAACTCCAGCGGCAAGCGGACCTCGAAAAGCTCGACCGGCTCGCCGCTGGCCGGATCGTCTGCTGCGGAAAAGCTGCCTGCGAGAGCCGCCGCGGAGCTTTCCGACTTTAGAGATCTATCATCTCGGGGCCAGGCTGTGCGCGCGGCGCTGAGCAAATGGCGGTAATGCGCGCGGCTCGGCTTGGTCCTGCCCCTTCGGCCTCCGTCCATGGCCAGGGCGCGCGAACTTCGGTTTAAAATCCTTGCCATGAATCACCTGCCGCTTATGGCTCGCTTCAACCGCTGGGCGAACACGCGCCTTTACGCCAGCGTCGCCAGACTCGATGACGACGCCTACCGGCGCGACCGGCGCGCATTCTTTGGCTCAATTCACCATACCCTCAATCACCTTTTAGTGGTCGACCGGCTTTGGTCGGCCCGAATACAGAACCGTGAATCGGGGATCAAATCACTGGATCAGATCCTTTTCGATGACTTCGAGGCGCTAAAGTCCGCGCGCGTCGACGAAGACGAAAAACTGATAG
>JBFHVA010000272.1:0-4691 GCA_041589735.1 Gammaproteobacteria bacterium
ATTCATTCCGAAGGCGGAGCTTAAAGGCCCTCGCTACGAGCGGTTTCACGCCCTGTTCGAAACGCCGGCAAGAAGCTAACCGAACAAAAAAGGGGACGCACTTAATTTGACTCTAAACGCGGGGAAAATTAATGCGTTCCCTTTTAGAGATAAGCGCCGCCTAAACCCGTAATAAAGTAATCGACGGCGTGTTCTTTATCGGGTCTGCATGAAAGCCGCGCACCAGAAGCACGAACTCTCCTTGATCGGCGAGGCCGAGCTTCTGTGCGCGGTCCCGGGCCAAGGCGATCGGGTCACTGAGATCCTCGCTTTCTACCAGGTGCGGTACCACCCCCCACATGAGACTCATCCTGCGGCAGCTTGCGGCGCTCGAGGAGATTGACACGACCGGCGCCGCCGGCCGGGCGGAGCTCATGGTCGCCGCCGACATACCGCTGTGGGATATCGCGAGGATGCCGCGCACACGCAAATCGCGGGAAAGCAGCGCCGTGGCACGGGCTACAGCGTCACCGAAGGGTATGGGCGGCTCGGCGCCATCCTCCAGATCGAGGCCGCCGAAAGCGCCCTGATCCCACAGGTAGGCCTCCGACTGCATGGCGATACGATTCATCATCTCCACCGCCAGCACCGGATGATTTCCGGCGGCCGTTTCCCCGGACAACATGATCGCGTCCGCACCGCTCAACACCGTATGCGACACGTCGGAGACTTCAGCCCGGGTCGGCCGCGGGTTGTCGATCATGGATTCCAGCATCTGCGTCGCGACGATCACCGGTTTGTTTTTCGCGCGCGCGGCATCGACGAGCTGGCGCTGCGCGATGGGTACCTTCTCCGGCGGCAGCTCGACGCCCAGATCGCCCCGCGCCACCATGATGGAATCGGCTAAGTCAACGATCGCATTGACGTCCTGGAGCGCTTCGGGTCGCTCGATCTTGGCGACGATGCCGGCGGTTGCACCGCTCTCGTCGATCAGGGACTTAAGCTCGCCGATGTCCTTAGCGCGCCGTACGAAGGAAAGCCCGAGATAGTCCACACCCAGCTCGAGCAGAAAGCGCGCATCGTTCTTGTCCTTGTCAGTGAGGCACGGCGCCGATACATCGACCCGCGGTAGATTGATACCTTTCCGATCCTCGAGCACACCGCCCTGGGTCACTACGCACCTGATCTCGGTGCCCTCGATGCGTTCAACTTCGAGCTCCATGACGCCGTCGGCGAGCAGGATGCGATCACCGGGACTCAAGTCGTCGGCAAGTTTTTCGTACTGGGAAGGAATCAACCCCGGCTCGCCCTGAACGTCACGGGTGGTGACGGTCACTTGATCGCCCAGCTCGAGCACGATGGAGCCGCCGGCGAATTTGCCGACACGAATCTTCGGTCCAGCGAGATCCGCGAGAATCGCGATGTGTCGATCCGCTTCACTGGCCAGGCGCCGAACGCAATCGAATGTTTCCCGGTGGACGGCGTGCTCGCCATGGGACATGTTGAGGCGAAACACGTTGACGCCTGCCTTCATCAGGCGCGCGATGGTACCGGCGTCGTTCGAAGCCGGGCCGAGCGTCGCTACGATCTTCGTCCGCCTGAGGGCGAGGAGTCTGATTTCGGTATCGATGGACACGTCACATAGCCTACCACGTAACCGTCAGACCTCGGCGCGATGGCAGAACTGAGACTTCGGTGCAAAAAGGGGACGCGCTTATTTTGAGCGCGTACGCGTGGAAAAATAAGCGCGTCGCCTTGGTTCACTTAAGTAGCGCGCTGGCCGCGGCTGGGAAAGTCCCCTGTCGAAGCGTCGCACATTCAAAGGCCGAAAAAATATTTGACCGTGCAGACTGCCCGGGTTGGGTGGATAAGCGATCGCCGCTTCGGGTGACTGCCGCGCGAACTTCGATAATGGATCTTAAGTATCGGTTCGCGCGGAAGTGCGGTACGCCAGATACTTGCGTTGCGTGGCAATATGGTCCGCCAGGAACTTGGCGTCGTGCCAGACGCCCCAGATGAAGGAGGAAGCCCGCCGCGACTGCCACGGCAATCCCAGAAAATAAACCCCGGGCTCGGCCGAGATACCGCGCTGATGCTTCGGCTGGCCTTTTTTATCGACCGCGCCCACCTTCAGCCAGCTGAAATCGAGCGCAAAGCCGGTTGCCCAGATGACCGAGGTGATCCCGGCCTCCGTCAGATTCAATGCAAGAATTGGATCGGTCACGCACTGCGGGTCCGGTTCGATATTGCGGGCTTGGTTCTCATTGGGAAAGTCGAGGCCATTGCGGGCAACATAAGCGTCGGCTTCGTCCAGCACCGACAGGTAGTTGGCATCCCCTTGCGCAAGATTGTCCGCGAGATCCGGCGCGAAGTGCATCACGCCGTTTTTGAACGATTCCGTACGACCTACCAGCGTCATGCCCTGCGCGGCAAGACGCCGGAAGTCGACCGTATGGCCGCCGTAGGCGCCGCTCACCGCGATGGTGACATGCTCCATGCCGGGCTCGGCCTCTGCGTCCCACTTGCCGAGGACCCCCAGCCACCAGACGAAGTCACGCCCGCGGTAGCTCCGGGGAGGCCGGTCGTGCGCGCCGACCGAAAGGTAGACGCGCTTGCCTGCGCGCGAGAGTTCTTCCGCGATCTGCGTGCCCGAAGATCCCGCTCCGACCACCACCACCGCACCGTCGGGCAGCTGGTCGGGATTGCGGTAGGCGTTGGAATGGATCTGCGAGATTCTCGTATCTTCAGGAACAATGGCCGGCATGACGGGGCGTTGGAAAGGTCCGGTCGCGGCAACCACGCGGTTGGCTTCGATCACGCCGTCCGAAGTTTCGACGCTGAAGCCGAGCCGGCCGGCATTCCTTTGCACTTCCCTGACTTCCACGCCGCAGCGGACGGGGGCAGCGATCTTTTCTGCGTACGCGACGAAATAGTCTGCAACGCTCTCCTTGGGTGCAAAGTCATCGGGACCCACATCGGAAAACTCCATGCCCGGAAACCGGTCGTGCCAGGCCGGACCATTGGCAACCAATGAGTCCCATCTTTCCGAGCGCCAGCGTTCCGCAATCCGGTGCCGCTCTAAAACGAGGTGCGGCACGCGGCAGTTGCTCAGGTGCTCGCTCATCGCCAGGCCGGCCTGGCCGCCGCCAACGATGACCGTGTCTATTTTTTCATTCGGCATCTTGAGTCCGTTGTCGGCATTCCGGGAATTTCAGAATGTCCGGCCATCAGCCTTTTGAAACCATCTCTGAGCGACGCCACAAGAAAAGGTGTCGGGGCCGGAATATGTTTGGAGGTTCCAAATTGTCTCGGCACTTAGCGCATGTTTTCCATTTAATTCGAATTTTCCTTCCGCGCAATTGCCTCGAACCAGACCACCGCAAATATCGCATCCGGATGCTCGCCCCATCCGTTGATGGCCGTGACCGCCTTGTCCATCTGAGCCTGGTCCGCCCAACCTTTTTCAATGGCTACCTTTTTAATCTCGGAACCGGTGAGCTCGTCCAAGAGGAATGATACAAATGCCTGGGTTTTCTCCTTCGTACCCCAGGTGTCACAGGAAGCCGTTCCGATGGTGTCGGCAAAGCCCGCTTCACGCAGCAGCGCCCGGCACCGGCGGCCAAAGGCAGGATCTCCGCCGCAATGCCGTCGGTACTTGAGGTAAATGTTCCAGGCGCGGTCGAGGGTGTCATCGGAAGGCGCCGGCAGACTCATGCGCATGTCGGCACACCGTATGCCGACGATCCCGCCCGGTTTCAGCACGCGCCGCATTTCCGTGGCGGCTGCCGCCGGATCGGTCAAGTGTTCAAGCATGGCGTGGCTGAAAACGGCATCGAAGTGGTTGTCGGGATAGGGAAGCTCGTAGGCGCTGCCTTGCTCGAACTTTAAATTGGTGAGTCCCGCTTTCGCCGCGTTCGCCTGAGCAAGCTCCACTTGGCTTGCCTCGATTTCAATGCCTGTGACTTCTCCGGGTGAAACAACCTCGGCCAGACCTGCCGTGATCGAGCCAGGCCCGCTGCCGCAGTCGAGCAGGCGCATACCCGGCTTTAAGTACGGCAGCAAAAAGGCGGCGTGCTTGTCTGCCGTTCGACCCGAAAAGACCTGCTTGGTCGCAGCCCCGTCGTAGCTGTGGACATAGGATTCTTGCTGGTTGGATGGTTTTGTTTTGTTTTTCATGCGCTTTTACGCCTTCATCGTGCCGCCTTAATCCCGGTGCACGATGTCGATAAGTTACCAATGATTGGCCCCGATTAGAAACGGAAAAAGGGAACGGACACCTTTTTTCCCGCTGGTGCTAAACCGGTAGTTCACGAATTAAGAAAAGAGTCTTTGACCCCGGATTTTCTTTTTAGAGCTCTCCGCTTGTTTTAAGAGAGGCAGGTCGACTCTGCGCGATTCAACTCAAGCGCTGAGTTAATTCGTGTAGAGTGGCACGAGGCTCGCCAATTTTTAGAGGAACGCTCTTGATCACCAAAGTCGCCGTTATCCAGAAGCCACCGGTTTTGCTGGACCGACAAAAAACCATTGCGGGCGCGCTCGATTCCATCGACGAAGCAGTTGCAGAGGGTGCATCCCTGCTTGTCTTTCCCGAGGCGTATATACCCGGCTACCCGACCTGGATTTGGCGGCTTCGGCCCGGCGGTGACATGGCGCTCTCGGGCGAAATCCACGCGCGGCTGCGGAAAAACGCCGTGGATCTTGCCGCAGGAGAC
>JBFHVA010000273.1:0-4687 GCA_041589735.1 Gammaproteobacteria bacterium
TACGGCATTCTGCTGGCGCTGCGCGTGGCGGAGAACACGGGTGAAGGTCAGACCATCGACATCGGTCTGCACGACGGGATCTTCAGGTTCTTAGACGAGATCGCCGCGGTCTACGACAAGACCGGCCACGTGCGCGAGCGCACCGGCACCGAAACCCACAGCTCAGTGCCACACAGCCACTACCCGACCAAAGACGGCAAGTGGGTGGCCATCGCCTGCACCAATGACAAGATGTTCGAGCGCCTGTCGAAGGTACTGGGTCAGCCCGAACTCGCCGATCCGAAGCAATTCGGACTCAAGAAAAACCGTCTCGCCAACCGCAACCAGGTCAACGGTATCGTTGCCGACTGGACCTCGAGCTACGACCGCGAGGAGGTGATCCGAAGATGCTCCGACGGCGACGTTCCCTGCGGGCCCATCTGTTCCATCGAGGACATCTTCAATGAGGAACAGTTCTGGGTGCGGGGCACGCTGACGCGGGTGAAAGACGAGCGCTTGGGCGACCTGGCGGTCCAGGGCCCTATGCCGAAACTCTCTGAGACGCCAGGCGAGATAAATCACCTGGGAACGACGCGAGGGCGGCATAACACGGAGATTTTCGGGGGACTACTGGGATTTTCTGAAGCAGAGCTTGATGGTTTAGACGGCGAGGGGGTGGTCTAGACTTTGATTAATTATCGCTGCCTCCAGGGGCCGATGAAGTCGGATAACCGCTCTGCCCGAAGTCCGAATAAATACAACCATATTGTCGATCTTAAAGCGCCGTTAGAACCGCAAGCATGCTGAAGTCGGATCGCAATCCGACTGCAGCGTGATGCGATCGCTTCGGCGCGCAAAGAGATTGCCAACCTGGCCGCGGCGCTGCCTTTGGCCGCTTAAGTCTTAAGAATTCGGGATTGTTGATGTTCCACTAAAACCAATGGCGGAGAAAACAGGTCGGAGGTAAGATTTTCTGAGGTCATAAATATCTAACTCCGACCCCTCCATTCCTGCTGGTTAACCCAGCATGTTAATCAGGAGCCTGCCGAAATGGGAAAGGGTTGCCGCAGACGGGTGGCGATTCTTTATCCCGGCGATCACGAGGCAAGGCGAAACGCCACGCCGGATAACAACCGCTTCTCGCAAATCTTCCGGGCTTTGGCCGACCTGGGTATGATCGTTGAGCCTGCCGTATACCACGACGACTTTTGTGACCGGGTCCGCCAGCGGCTTTTACAGGTCGACGGCGTTCTGGTGTGGGTGAATCCGGTCGAAGGCGGACGTGACCGGTCGATTCTTGACAGCATGCTTCGAGAGGTCGCAGCCGCCGACGTGTTCGTCAGCGCCCACCCCGACGTTATCCTGAAGATGGGGACCAAAGAGGTCCTGTATCGCACTCGTGACATCGGGTGGGGATGCGATACCCGACTTTATCGCAGCATGGAAGAAATGCGCCGGGAGCTTCCTTCGCGACTGGCCGCCGGGGAGGCCCGCGTTCTCAAGCAGATCCGCGGCAATGGTGGCGACGGCGTGTGGAAAGTCGCGTTGGCGAAGGATGCCTCTTACTCATCACCTCAGCTCGGATCGCTCGTCCGCGTCCGACACGCGAAGCGGGGAAGCATTGAAGAAGAAATATCGTTGGATGGGTTTCTCACCCGCTGCGAACCGTACTTTCGCGGCCAGGGTGGAATGATCGACCAGGCTTATCAGCCGCGGCTTACCGATGGCATGATCCGCTGTTACCTGGTGCACGATAAGGTCGCCGGATTCGGGCATCAGGCGATCAACGCGCTTTATCCCGCGCCCCCGGGCGCGGCGCCGACCGAAGCGCCCGAGCCGGGGCCCCGTTTATACCATCCGCCTACCCTGCCCGAGTTCCAGCCGCTCAAGCGCAAGCTGGAACGGGAGTGGGTGCCGGAAATGCGGCAACTGCTCGAAATCGACAGCGCGAGTCTGCCGGTGCTCTGGGATGCTGATTTTCTTTTCGGGCCGACGACTGAATCGGGTGAAGATAGCTACGTGCTCTGCGAGATCAACGTCAGCAGCGTGGCGCCGTTTCCGAAATCCGCGGTGCCTTACGTTGCCGAGGCCACGGTCGTCCTGACAACCAAAAACGAGTTGGAGCCCTTAAACAGAAATTTAAAATGAGAAGTCGGGCTGGAGAGGTCGCTGCAATCACCTCACTGCTCCCTCCAATCTGGCGCGACAGTCTTTCAAGCCGTTGGCAACGAACTCCATCACCGCCCGGATACGCGCGGTGTTTCGCAGATCGGGGTGGGTCAGTAGCCAGAGATCCACCGACAGGGCGGGAAGCGGCTCGCCGAGCCGTGTCAACGCCGAATCGTTATCGGCCAAATAGCAGGGCAGCACAGCCAGGCCTAATCCCGCCCGCGCGGCAGCGAGCATTCCGAGCGTCGTGTCGACACGGTAGCGGCATCGATCGTTCAACCCCTCCGTTTCCATCCAGGCGTCCAGCACTCGGTAGGCCATGCTTTCGTCCGGGCCGATCCAGTCGGCGTGGAGATCGCGCACATCTCGCTTTAAATCCTTCTTTGCGTAGATCGCCTGGTCGATGCGTCCGACTTTGCGCCCGACCAGGTTCTCGGGTGGCGTAGAGGACGGGCGAATGGCAATGTCGGCTTCGCGCCTGGAGAGATTGAACAGCTGGCTCGGCACCGCGACTTCCAGCGAGATGTCTGGAAATGTGCGGCGGAACTCGGCAAAGATGGGCGAGAGCACGCCGGACAAGAGTGCGTCGGTGGTGGTCAGGCGCACCGTTCCGGAAGGGCGGAGATCTCGGCCCGCCACGCGGCGTTCAATGTCCAGCACCTCGGCCTCCACGCGCCGCGCCCCGGCAGCCACTTCTTCCCCCGCGGGAGTGGGGCTGTAGCCCGTGCGTGTCCGCTCGAAAAACTTCACACCGACGCGCGCTTCAATGTCTCCTAAGCGCCTGAACACCGTGGCGTGGCTTAATTCGAGTCTGCGCCCGGCGCCCGAAAGCGAGCCGGTCTCGGCGATGGCGAGGACGATTCTCAAGTCGTCCCACAACAGCTGCCTGTTCATTTTTGCAAACAAGACTTGCAGATTTGTCTAATTTGAGTTCGCGCGCGTACAGCTTAGCATGGGGGTCCAGCACGACAAATGACATGGAGGAACACCACGCCATGCACGCCTTGATCGTCTTGAGCCACCCCGAACCCCGGTCCTTCAACGCCGCGCTCAAGGACGTTGCCGTTGCCAGTCTGCGGCGCCTTGGTCACAGCGTGGAGGTGTCCGATCTTTATGCGGAAGGATTCAATCCGGCGGAAGGCCCGTCTCACTACCACGAGCGCGTCGATCCGGACCGCTTCGCCGCGCTGGCCGAGCAACGCCATGCGCACGAAACCGATGCACTGCCCGCGGATGTGGGCCGCGAGATCGCGCGCCTTGAGCGCGCTGATCTGCTGATCCTGCAGTTCCCCCTCTGGTGGCACGCGCAGCCGGCCATGCTCAAAGGCTGGCTCGATCGCGTGTTTATAAGCGGCGGGCTGTACACCAGCGAGATGCGCTATGACCGCGGGTACTTTCGCGGCAAGCGAGCGATCGTTTCGGTGACCACCGGCGCCCCGGCAGTCACTTTCGGTCCCGGCGGCCGCGGTGGCGACATCGAGGTGTTGTTGTGGCCGATTCAATACTCTCTTTATTACATGGGCTTCGACGTCCTTCCGCCATATGTCGCCTATGGCGTTCAGGGCCACGGCTATGCCTATCAGCGGGCGGATCGGTTTAAGCGTCAGCTTCGCCGCTACAAGAGCGAGTGGGCCGCGCGGCTGGAAAGCCTGGATCAGATGAGCCCGATCTCGTTTCCCGGATGGGAGGACTGGGACGAGGCGGGCCGCCCCAAGCCGCGGGCGCGCGCCGTCTGACCTCGAGTTGGAGTACAGTGAGCAATAAGCTCAAGAGCCCTTGAATGCTCAGGTTTGATGGAAGTTTTCGGGTATCTATTCGGTGACCGTTGACCGACTTATTTTTGCATTGACGCTTTTTGCAGCACTCGGTTGTGGTTTGGTGGCTGGGATCTTCTTTGCCTTTTCCACTTTCGTGATGAAAGCGCTTTCCCGTCTTTCGAGTGAGCAGGGAATCGCGGCGATGCAATCTATCAACATCACTGTGCTCAATCCCTGGTTCATGACCGCGTTCTTTGGGACCGCCGCTACTTGCCTTTCAACTCTGATTATCGCCCTTGTCCGGTGGCAAGATGAAAGCACCCTCTATCTCCTGGTCGGCAGCTTGCTCTACCTGATCGGTACCTTGCTGGTGACGATCGTGTGCAACGTGCCTAGAAACAACTCGCTTGCAGCAGTGGAGTCAACCGATTCCGAAAGTGCGGCAATCTGGTATCACTACGTCGCTGGCTGGACGGCCTGGAATCATGTTCGTACTATAGCCTCGTTCGCAGCAGCAGCTTTGTTCAGCATCGCGCTCGTTTTTTAGCGGGGTGAAATAAAAACCTGATCGAGTTGTTGCTTCTGCCGCGCGTTGGAGTTTGAATCTACGCGGCTGAAGGGAGCCGGCAGAATTAAAAAAGTGATTCGCGCGCCTCGGTGGTTCAAAGCGCAAGGGGAAAAAGTGTCATGTATGAAGAAACACTGTTGTGCCAGGTCGAGTTGCGTAAAGATGTGCAGATCGACGGTGTCAGGCTGGGAGTGATTGCCAAGAAGATAGAAGA
>JBFHVA010000274.1:0-4677 GCA_041589735.1 Gammaproteobacteria bacterium
CCCGCGCGTCGATTCCAATCTGGGCGAACCGACACCATTCCACGTAGTTGAGCGGCCTTAGGAACCGATTTAGAAACTTGCCGAGCCAGTCCTCGACTCCAAGCGAGTGTCGCACCCTGCGCTGGTCGATTATTTTCCGGATCAAGTTTCTACCCGGCCGACGATAGCGCTTGAGGGAAAAGTAGCTGCGGGGGTAGTAGTCGTCCAAGTTATGCGGGATCTCGAGGATCTGGACGCAGCCGCAATCGCTGCACTCCCAGTACTCGAACTGATCCCGTGTACCGAGCATCATTTCGCGGGCAATGAATGTGTTGCCATTGAAAGATGCCCGGCAGACGCGGCAGGCATGGCCGGACGTTGTCGGCTTGTTGTTCCCGGCGACCATTTCGCCGGGTTAATCGAATCTCGTCATGGATAATTGAAGCCGCGGGATCAGCCGCGAAGATGCAGCGCGCGCCAGACGCGTTCGGGTGTCGCCGGCATTTCGATGTCGTCGTGACCCAGCGCGTTGGCGATAGCGTTAATCACCGGCGCGCAGCCGCCAATGGTTCCCGCCTCACCCGCGCCCTTCATTCCGAGCGGATTGTTCTTTGACGGCTGACCGACGCGTTCTCCCTCGAAAGCGGGAATGTCGTCCGCGCGCGGCAGACAGTAATCCATAAAAGAGCCGGACAAAAGCTGACCGCTGCCGGAATCGTAAACTGCGCCTTCCAGCAGGGCCTGGCCCAGCGCCTGGGCGAGACCCCCGTGGATCTGGCCCTCGGCGATCTGCGGATGCAGCACCACGCCCAGGTCGTCCACCGCCGTGTAGCGCACCACCCGGACCGCGCCGGTTTCCGGGTCAATTTCCACTTCACAGATGTAAACACCGTTGGGGCAGGTGAGGTTCTCCCCTTCGAATTTGGCTTCGCCGAGGCAGCCGCCGCCAATTTCCGGGTCGAGCCGGGCCGCCAGATCGAACAGTCCAATGGAAATGTCTGTGCCCGGAACACGAAACGCGCCGCCGCCGTATTCCAGATCCGCGACGGCGGCTTCCAAAGCGTCGGCGGCGAGCGTTCTGGCTTTGTCCAGCATAAAACCGGCGGCGCGCTGAATAGTGGTGGCGCCGATGGGCAGCGACGACGAACCGCCGGTGCCGCCGCCGACGGCAATTGCGTCGGTATCTCCCTGCACCACGCGCACGCGGTCAATGGGGATCTCAAGACGATCGGAAACAATCTGCGCAAACGCAGTTTCGTGTCCCTGTCCCGACGACTGCGTGCCGGTGCGCACGACAACGGTTCGATCCGGCATCAGCTCCACCTGGCTCACTTCCGTGGGACTGCCGCCGGTGGCGTGAAGGTAAAGACCGAGACCGATACCCCGCTTTTTACCCCTGGCTTTCGACGTGCGCTGGCGGGCCTCGAAATCTTTCCAGCCCGAGAGCATGAGCCCGCGATCGAGTACGCGCTCAAACTCGCCCACGTCCCAGGTGAAACCCAGGGCATTCTTATAAGGCATCATCCGCGGCGAAATGAGATTGCGTCTGCGCAGCTCGACGCGGTCGATGCCCGTTTCCCGCGCGGACTTTTCAATCAGCCGTTCCACCAGGTAATTGATCTCCGGCTTACCCGCACCGCGGTATGCGTCCAGCGGCGTGGTGTGGGTCAAAATCCCTTCGACACGAACATAAAGTGCCGGCACGTCATAGACGTAACCGAACACCTTGGCCAGAGCGTCAGTGGGAACCAGCGGCCCGAGCGTGGACAGATAAGCGCCCAGATTGGCGCGGATGTGGGCGCGGATGGCCAGAAACTTTCCATTATTGTCCAGCGCCACTTCCGCTTCGCCCACGTGATCGCGCCCGTGAGCATCGGTGAGAAAGGCGTCGCTGCGATCGCCGATCCATTTCACCGGCCGGTTGAGCTTTTTTGCGGCGAGAAGCACCAGCGCCTGCTCCGGATAAGCCACCAATTTCATGCCGAAGCTGCCGCCCACGTCGTTGGTCACCACCCGGATCTGCGTTTTGTCGAGCTTTAAGACGCTCTCGCCGATAACCGTCCGGATCAGGTGCACGCCCTGGGTCTGGGTGTAGAGGGTGTAATGATCGGATCCCTTGTCGTAGATCCCGATTGCGCCGCGGGTTTCGATCGGGGACACGACAATACGGTTGTTGATGGCGCGAATAGCGACGCGTCTACCGGCGCGCTTGAATGCCGCCTCCACCGCTTCGGCATCTCCTTTCTCCCAGTCGAAACAAACCTCCCCTTCGGTGGCGAGATCAATGTGCGGCGCGAGCTCCTCGAATTCCACCTCGATGAGCTCCGCGGATGCGCGCGCCTCCTCGACGCTGTCGGCGACCACCATTGCAACGCCGTCGCCCACGTAGCGCACCGTGTCGGTTGCCAGCACCGAGCGTTCCGGCGCGCGCATCGGCGAGCCGTCGCGGGACTTGACCGGCGTGCGGCAAGGCATCGATCCAAGTCCTGCTTCGGAAACGTCATTGCCGGTGATCACGGCGAGGACGCCGGGATGACTTAACGCTTCCTTAGTATTTATAGAAAGAATTCGCGCGTGGGCGTGGGGTGAACGCAGAATATACGCGTACGCCTGCCGGTCGAAATTCAGATCTTCGACGAAGCGGCCTTTGCCACGCAGCAAACGATCGTCTTCGATGCGGGGAATGACTGCGGCCAATGCTTATCCTTTCTTGTCTGGAGCCGGCATCATATCGAGGATCGAGACATACCCGACACGTTGTTTCGTTTCAAGGGATAAGGATAACGGGCAAAACGTTAGATAAGGTAAGAAAAAATGTCCGCTTTGTTGTTACCAGTCAGGAAGAAACCGCTCAATTCCATCTTATCCTGTCATTCCCGCGAAAGCGGGAATCCAGTGGACAACGATTCATTCAAGGCTTGCGCTTTCGCGGGCAAAGCCTCTGAATGAATAACGAAGTGGCATCATAGTAAGTGTGTTACTCCGGGCGACGAAATGAGATCGATAGCTGGATACAGTAAGCATCCAGCACGGTGATAAAAAGCTTTGGAGAGTTGACGCCGGCCGCCGAAGGGGTTGACCTTCGGCGACCGGTGCCGGGGGCTGCGGAATACACCACTAGAAAACCACCTCGTTCCGCGTTATTTGCCGGGCGTGGGCCGTGACGGGCGCCGAAGTAATCTGTCCCGGAATCGCGGTGGTTGCGGGCCGCCGGCCCGCTTATCAGCTCCGCCTCAGGTCCAATCATAGACCATGATTTCGGAGCCGGCATCGCCGGATTTAATCGCCATATGCGAGAATCCGTCCACCTAAAAAATCAAGGATTTAAGCGCCATGAGCGGCGAAAATTTGCGCACCGGCGGCCAGGTTCTGGTGGATGCCCTGAAAATTCATGGGGTTGATACCGTTTTCTGCGTTCCCGGGGAGAGCTACCTGGCGGCCCTGGACGCCCTGCACGATGTCCGGGATACCATCCGCACCTTCAGCTGCCGCCAGGAGGGGGGCGCGGCCAACATGGCGGAGGCCTACGGCAAGCTCACCGGGCGTCCCGGGGTGCTGTTCGTGACCCGGGGCCCGGGGGCCTGTAACGCCGCCATCGGGGTGCATACGGCGCACCAGGATTCGACCCCCATGGTGGTCTTTATCGGCCAGGTGGCCTCAGACCAGGAGGAGCGCGAGGCCTTCCAGGAGCTCGATTACCGCCGCTTTTACGGGCCGCTGTGCAAATGGGCGGCTCAAATCGAGGATCCGGAGCGCATTCCGGAGCTGGTCAGCCAGGCCTTCCACCGGGCCACCTCCGGCCGGCCGGGCCCCGTGGCCCTGGCGCTTCCCGAGGATATGCTCAGGCAAAGGGTGCAGGTGGAGGACGCCGGCCGCTACCGCCCGGCCATGCCCGGGGTATCCAGGGCCGCGCTGGCGGAAATGCGCTCGCTGCTGGCCAAGGCCAAACGCCCTCTGATGATCGTCGGCGGCGGAGGCTGGACCGCCGAGGCCTGCCGGGACATCGTCGCCTTCGCCGAGGCCAACGACCTGCCCACCGGGGCCTCGTTTCGCTGCCAGGACCGCTTCGACAACAGCCACGACAACTACGTGGGCGACGTCGGCATCGGCCTTAATCCGAATCTTGCTAAGCGGGTCCGGGAAGCCGATTTGATCCTCGCCGTCGGACCCAGGCTCGGCGAAATCACCACCCAGGGCTATACCCTGCTCAAGCCCCCGAGGCCGAGGCAAAAGCTCATCCACGTTTACCCGGACCCGGACGAGCTCGGCCGTGTATATCAGACCGATCTATCTATCTGCGCCGGGATCCCCGAGTTCGCCCGCGAGGCCAAGGCGCAAAAACCCGTTAAATCAAAAGCCTGGGAGAGATGGTCGGAGGAAGCGCGGCTCGATTACCTCAACAACTTAGAGCCGAGCAGCGGGCTTCCCAACACCCTGGACATGGCTGCGGTTATGGCCCACCTGCGTAAGGCCCTGCCGCCCGAGGCCATCCTCACCACCGACGCGGGAAATTTTTCCGGCTGGATGCAGCGCTTTTATCAGTACCGCCGTTACCCCACCCAGCTCGGCCCCACCAGCGGGGCCATGGGCTACGGCATTCCGGCAGCTATCGCCGCCCGACTGCTGCACCCCGATCGCCCGGTGGTGGGTTTCGTTGGCGACGGCGGCTGCCTGATGACCGGACAGGAGATCGCCACC
>JBFHVA010000275.1:0-4675 GCA_041589735.1 Gammaproteobacteria bacterium
CTCGCGCGGGAAAAGACCACGTCGGGAAGCCGGGTGACCAAGTACGTGCATCGGCTTTCCGGTACCTTGGGCCTGGCGCGTGAGTTTTCGCCTCAGGAACTCGGGGTGCTTTGCGTGCTGATGTTGCGCGGTGCGCAAACGGTGGGAGAGATCCGCGGCCGCACCCACCGACTTTGCGAGTTCGAAAATCTGGGCGAAGTCGAGCACACTTTGTCGGGCCTGATGTCGAGCGAAGATGGACCGTATGTGACCAGGCTTCCGCGCCAGCCGGGGCGCAAGGAGGCACGCTATGCGCATCTGCTGTGCGGCGATGTGGAGCTTGGGGCCCAAGAAGCGGCCGAGGCCACGCCGTCGGCGGGCGCGCCGTCCGGTGATCCCCAAGACAGGGACCGCATTGCGGCTCTGGAGCGGGCAATGGAGGAGATCCGGGGGGAGCTGGAGGCGATCAAAAAGCGGCTGGAGGAATAGGAGGGTTCCCCACATCGAGTTCCCGGCCAGAGCCAACGGGGTCAGACTCGATTGATTTTTTCGGGCAGAAATGAAAGCAAATATCAACCGAGCCCTACTCCGTTAAATTGACCGCGACCGCGGATTTTCTCGGAGCTTCGGCGCTCGCGTACAAGCGCGCTCGATGATTTCACCGTCCAGCCGCTTACTCAAAATTGGTTTGCCTTCCTCAAGTAAAATCCACCAGGGCCATCGCCGCGAGTAATGGGGACACTTATAGTTCGTAACCTACTGATTTTCGGATTTACCGCAGCGATGTAAGCGTCGCTTCAGTCATTTACGAACTTTGAATGTCCCCTCTGCCTGGGCGTATGCTACGCGACTCGAAAAGAAAGAATCGACGCAAGTCTGGGTCTCAGCGGCTGGCGGCTGCTGAAATTCGGCGTTTTCTCACCATCCAATATCCAACCAAAGGAGGTCAGCAATGATTTCCCTAAAAATCAATGGCGTAAGTCGCCAGTTCAACGGCGATCCGAACATGCCTTTGCTTTGGTACGTTCGAGATGAGCTCGGACTGACCGGGACCAAGTTCGGGTGCGGCATGGCGCTCTGCGGCGCCTGCACCGTGCATATAGATGGCAAAGCGGTGCGCGGCTGCGTCACTCCGGTATCCGCGGCGGAAGGCAAGGCCGTCACCACCATCGAGGGCCTGGACGCACGAGGCAACCATCCGGTGCAGCGGGCGTGGCGCGCCCACAACGTGCCCCAGTGCGGTTACTGTCAGTCCGGGCAGATTATGCAGGCCGCGGCATTGCTTGCGGAAAATCCCGATCCGAGCGATCAGCAGATCGTCGACGGCATGGCGGGCAATATCTGCCGCTGCGGCACCTACCAGCGCATCTTTTCCGCGGTCCGCACCGCGGCGCAGGAGGTGTGACCATGTGGAACGTTGAAAACATCACCAGGCGCCAGTTTCTAAAGAGCACCGGCGCCACCACCGCCCTGGTACTGGGGGCGCATCTGGTTCCGCATCCGCTGCATTCGCTGATGAGGAGCGCGAAAGCCGCCACCGGTTCGGTTCAGCCCAATCTATTCGTCAAGATCGACGCCGACGGCATAGTGACCCTCACCTGCGCGCGTTCCGAGATGGGTCAGGGGGTGCGCACGGGCATGCCGATGATCCTGGCCGACGAGCTGGAAGCGGACTGGACCCGGGTCAAAATCTTTCAGGCTCCGGGTGACGACACCAAATTCGACCCGGCGGGCAGAGACGGTCAAAACACCGACGGCTCTCGCAGCACCCGGCACAGCTTCGAGGTCATGCGCGAGCTCGGCGCCGCGGGACGTTACGTGCTGGAGCAGGCGGCGGCGCGCAAGTGGGGCGTGGATCCGGACGAAGTCTACGCCAAGGATCACCGCATTTATCACACCCCTTCGGGCAAGTCCTTCGACTTCGGTGAGGTCGTCGACGTCGCCGCGGACATCGAGGTGCCTTCGGGCGAAGGCGCTGGCAAGCCCAAGCTCAAAGACAAGTCCGAGTGGAAGTACATCGGCAAGGATATGCCGGTGGTGGACAACTACGACATGAGCACCGGAGGCGCCAACTACGGCGCCGACATTGCGCTTCCCGGGATGAAAATTGCCGTCGTGGCACGCTCGCCGGTCTTCCGCGGCAAGGTGAAGTCCTTCGACGCCACCGAGGCGCTCAAGGTCAAGGGCGTTGAGCAGGTGGTCGAAATTCCTGCGCCTGCCGACGATAAAGCGGCGGAGTTTCGGGCATTGGGCGGTGTTGCGGTCATCGGCAGCAACACCTGGTCGGTGATGGAAGGTCGCAAGAAGCTCAAGATCGATTGGGACTTGGGCCCCAATACTGCGCACGATTCGAGCACCTACGATGACAAGCTTCGCGAATCGGCGCGCAAAGGCGGCACCGTGATCCGTCAGCGCGGTGACGTTGACGCCGCGTTTTCCGGCGCGGCCAAAGTCGTCGAGTCTGAATATTTTGTGCCTTATTTCATTCACACACCGATGGAGCCTCCCGTTGCCATCGTCGATGCCAACGTCAGGCCGGTGCGAATCTGGGCCGCAACCCAGTCGCCCAACGAGTCACGGCAGTATGTCGCCGAAGCCCTGGGAATTGAAAAGACCGAGGTCGATTGTCAGGTGACGCTGCTCGGTGGCGGCTTCGGCCGCAAGTCCAAGCCCGACTACATTTGCGAGGCGGCAATACTTTCGAAGAAAGTCGGCGCGCCGGTACGGGTGCAGTGGACCCGCGAGGACGAGATCAAGCACGGCTTCTATCACACCGCCAGCGCGCAGTACTTAAAGGCGGGACTCGACTCGTCGGGCAAGGTGACGGCCTGGCATCACTGCGGCGCCTGGCCATCGCTGATCGGCTTGTGGAACCCGGCGCAAAAGCAGGGCCACACAATCGAGTTTGGTCTCGGCTTAATCGACCTGCCGTATAACAACGTGCCGAATCTCCGCATCGAGAATGGTGAGGCCGACGTCATGATTCGGGTCGGCTGGTACCGGTCGGTGAACAATATCCAGCACGCTTTCGCCATGAACTGTTTCGCCAACGAACTGGCCGCGGCCGCGGGTCGCGATCCGGTCGAGTATCTGCTGGAGCTTATCGGCGAGGCGGAGGTGATGGATTTGACCAAGGACGGGGTTGAGGAAGTGTGGAACTACGGCGACCCGGTGGAGAAATGGCCGATTAGCCCTAAGCGCCTTTCCAACGTGCTGCGGGTGGCGGGGAAGAAGTCAGGCTACGGCAAGAAGCTGCCGAAGGGCCACGGCTTGGGCCTCGCGTGTCACCGTTGCTTCCATAGCTATGTGGCAACGGCGGTGCACGTCGTGGTACAGGACGATGGCACCGTGCGCGTCCCGCGGGTCGATGTGGCCATCGACTGCGGCCGCTACGTGAACCCGGAAGGGATCCGTAAGCAAATCGAAGGCGCGACCATCTACGGCAACACCATCGCCCGCCACGGCAAGATCACCACTACAAAGGGCGCGGTTGATCAGAACAACTTCAACGATTATCCGATCACCCGCATAAGCGATGCGCCGCTCGACGTCCGGGTGCACATCGTGGAGGATTATGTGGATCGCCCGCCCTGTGGTGTCGGCGAGCCCGGGGTGCCGCCGTACGCGCCCGCGCTGATTAACGCGATATACGACGCGACCGGCAAACGGATCCGGAAGCTTCCCCTCGGCGATCAGCTGAGGTCCGCGTAGCGCGGCGGCGGTCAAGCTGCGTCGGCCGGCGGATGCGGCGGCGCTGGCCGGGAATCGCGCGCGGGTGATTGCCAGGCTCAATCTGCCCGCGCGCTCGTTTTCGGCCGAAGATTTCTCCGTGATTTCGAGCGGTAAGGTGAAGAAGGTGGCGCTTAAAGGTCTGGCGGATGAGGCGAGGTTGAAGGCGCTCCCGTAGGCGCTGTCGTCAGGTGAGCGGCCGCTTTGCCAATTCCATGATGCGTTCACCAAAACCGCTTGTCGTTTTGATCCTACCTTTGGTTTGGATCCTTTCGGCCGTTACCGGAGCGGCCGAGCCGGGCGCTTTGCCGGCGGTGGGTGCGCTGGTGCGGGTGGAGGCCCCGCGGCTCGGCGCGGGTTGGCAGGTGGGCATGTTCAGTCGGTTGCGTGTCGAGCCGCCGTGCTATCGCGTGGTGATTTATGCGCGCGACGGATCGAACCGGGTGACGCATACGCTCGGGATGCAGGAGCTTGAGCGCGTGCAAGCGCATCTCGTCTATAACGGGCGAAAGAAGGCGGCGCCATCCCGGGTTCTGGCGGGCGGGAGGGTGAGCGAAGAATGGGCCGAGGTTTCGATGGACGCCCTTCGAGCCAGCGTGGCGCAGTGTCCATCGTGATGAGCTCGGCGAGGGTAATGGTCCCGGAGTTGACTATTTGACTATCGCCAGCCCCCTCGATCCGATTCTTTCCTTTTACCAATAGTCAAATAGTCAACTCTGGGACTCTTACTTGCTATGAGGTGATCAAGAGAATGAGACCGGAAAGCACCAGCGCAATGCTGGCGATGGCCGATGTGATCCTGCTGGCCGGCAGCACTTTCTCGGCGAGGACGAAGCCCGCGATGAGCGCGATCCATAACAGGTTCATAACGCCGGCGATAAACAGCAACGCCATCAGCATCCAGCAGCATCCGACGCAGTACATGCCGTGCTCCACGCCCATGCGAAAGGCGCCGTGCGCGCCGGGA
>JBFHVA010000276.1:0-4664 GCA_041589735.1 Gammaproteobacteria bacterium
TATCCCGGTAATTTATGAATGTCAGCATATTGGGATGAATTCGTACGCTTGTGCGACCAACTACATAAAAGAGCGTGATTCGAATGCGTTCCAGCCTGCATCTGGAACGGTTTGCTTGACTGGATTCCCGCTTTCGCGGGAATGACGGGATCAATTAACAAAGGCATAGCGCCGGAGGAAATCTTGCAGTCCCAAGTGAAAATTTTGCCCTTAAGTCGAAATGGTTGTTTCACTGCATTGGCGCTTCCGCGGGAATGACGGGATCAATTAACAAAGGCGTAGCGCTGGAGGAAATCTTGCTGTCCCAAACGAAAATTTCGCCCTGCGGTCGAAATGATTCTTTTACTGGATTTCCGCTTTCGCGGGAACGGCGTGTTTGTTAATTCACCAGCATGACGCCAATGGCGAACGATCGGATTTGGTGCGTGATCCCTGCCGCCGGCGCGGGGCAGCGCATGGGCGCGGATCGACCCAAGCAATACCTGGAGATCGCCGGTCGCATGGTCATCGAGCATACATTGGAAAAATTTGCCGACCATCCGCGCATCGCTGGCGTGACCGTGGCGCTTGCACCCGAGGACCCCTGGTGGAGCAAAGTGAATCTAAAAAAAGGACTCGAGGTGGATCGCTGTGACGGCGGCGACAAGCGTTTCGAGTCGGTGCTGAACGGCCTGAACGCGTTGAGAAAGAAAGGCGCCGATGCCAACGACTGGGTGCTGGTGCACGACGCCGCGCGCCCCTGCGTGCGGCGCGACGACATCGATCGGCTCATCGATACGGCCACCGCTCATCCGGTGGGCGCCGTGCTGGGGATGCCGGCGCGCGATACCATGAAACGAACGGAATCCGACACCACTGTTCGCCAGACGGTGAGGCGGGGAGGGCTCTGGCACGCGTTTACGCCGCAGATCTTTCGCTTGGGTGCTCTTGCCCGCGCGCTGAATCGCGCGCTTGAAGAGGGCGCCGAAGTGACCGACGAGTCCCAGGCCATGGAACGCATCGGAGATCACCCTCTCATGGTTGAGGGACATGCGGACAATATAAAGATCACCACCCCGTTTGACCTCGAGCTTGCGGAGCACTTTCTTTCCGCCCAGGCTGCGAAAAGATGAAAATCGGACACGGCTTCGACGCGCATCGATTCGCCGACGGCGTGCCGCTGGTGCTGGGGGGCGTGAAGGTGCCCCACGACAAGGGGCTGGCCGCTCATTCCGACGGCGACGTGGTAATTCACGCGCTCTGCGACGCGCTGCTCGGCGCGGCGGCGCTGGGCGATATCGGCAATCACTTCCCGGATACCAGCGACGAGTTCAAGAAAATCGACAGCCGGATCTTGCTGCGTACCGTGGTTGAGAAAATTTCGAAAAAGGGCCATGGGGTGTCCAACGTGGACGTCACCATCGTCGCACAGCAGCCGAAGCTCGCCCCCCATATCGACTCTATGCGCGAGAATCTTGCCGAGGATCTCGGCATAGATTCCGCACGCGTCAGCGTCAAGGCCACCACCACCGAAGGCATGGGCTTTACCGGCCGCGGCGAGGGCATCGCCGCCTTCGCCGTGGCGCTCCTCAGCGGCGACGCCTGACGGCGGCCTTCAGGGAACTTGTCCGCGCCTTCGACGGAGATCCACTCCGTGCCCGACCCCACTACCGAGCTGGCCTACGCTTTTACTCCTCCAGAGGCCGAAGCCGTAATTCGGGCACGGCCCGAAGACTTCGTGGTGAACGAAGTGCTTCGCTTCGAACCCACGGGCGAGGGTGAGCACGCGTACTTGAGGATCAGAAAACGGGGCTTGAACACCCGGACGGTGGCGCAGGTGGTGGCGCGCCACGCCGGCGTGCGCACCGTCGACGTCGGTTTTGCCGGAATGAAAGACCGGAACGCGGTCACCAGCCAGTGGTTCAGCGTCGGCCTCGCCGGGCGGAATGAACCGGACTGGGGCGCGCTCGACAACGACAGCCTGCAGGTATTACAGGCGACCCGCCACGGAAAGAAGCTTCGCCCGGGCCAGCTGATGGAAAACCGCTTCAGCATCACCCTGCGCAACATTCGGGGCGACCTGGAAGACATCGAAGCACGCCTGGATCGGATCGGCGCGATAGGGGTGCCCAACTACTTCGGACCCCAGCGATTCGGTCGAAATGGGGCAAATCTGGATGCCGCAATCGAGATCTTTCAGGGTGTCCGGCGGGTGCGGGATCGGAAGCTCCAGGGGATTTATGTCTCCGCGGCCCGTGCCCAGGTGTTCAACCAGGTCCTGTCGGCGAGGGTGACAGCCGGCAGCTGGAACCGGGCGCTGCCGGGCGAGGTGCTCATGTTCGACGATTCACGCAGCCGGTTTCCGACGCACGGCGAAGACCTTGCCGCCGATCCGCGGATCGAGAAACTGGAGCTTCACCCCACCGGGCCCTTGTGGGGAAAAGGATCGCCCGATGCCGCGGGTGAAGCGGCGGCCGTCGAGCGCGAAGCAGTCGCGGCGTTTTCGAACCTGACCTCGGGCCTCGAAAAAGCCGGACTCAAAGCGGACCGGCGGGCGCTTCGCCTTCGCGTGGTCGGTCTCGAGTATCAGGCGGGCGGCGAGGGCGCTATCTCGGTTAGCTTCTCGCTTCGACCCGGCGCCTTTGCCACCGCTGTGCTTCGCGAGCTTGTCCGGCTTTACGAGCCGACCGCCGGTCAGCCGGGATAGGGCGCGAAGCGCAGCTGGCCGCCGACCCGTTTCACCGCCTCTTCGATGCTCTGCACGTGCTTCTGGTCGCCCAGGTAAAGAAGCTCCAGTTTCGACAGTCCGTTCTTCGGCGCAAAACTCAGCGCTTCGATAATCACCTGAGCGGTTTTATCCGGATTCTCTCCGGTGACCATGAATCGTGTCGGCTTGCTTTCGGCCGGCGCCAGCCGGGCATATAACTTTCGCGACAGGTCGCTCTCGGCGCCGGTCTTGAACAGGGTGACGAACATCTTGTCGGCAAACTTGCCGCCTTTCTCGACGATCATGTAATCGAAACCCGGGCCGAAGGCGCTCCTGGCCGCTTCGATTCGCGGGTTCGGCTGCTCCGCTTCCTTAATCTGGGTGGCACAGCCAGTGACCAGGACCGTTGCCGCGAGGAATGCGGCGGCGAGTTTGAAGTTTGGTTTAATCATTTTCATGAATTGGCTTGACTTGGTAAATGGGAGTATCGGCGGACCCGGAGGGCGGGCAAAATTGCGACCACTCTCTAGGGGTCTTTATTCGCCGCTAGAGGTCCACGCGATATGGCATGAACGCGCACCGAAACCAAATATTTGGGCCGCGGCGAAGAGAACACCGCGGAGGCCCCTGCGCACGATACCGGCGCCATTGCCCCCGCGGTGCTTCGCAAAGTCAGTTGTAAGAACGTGGCGCCCGCCAATCAGCCGGGATAGGGCGCTGAGCGGAACTGGCCGCCGACGCGCTTCACCGACTCTTCGATACCTTGCGCGAACTGCTGATCGCCCAGATACAGAAGCTCCAAATTGGGCAGCCCGTTCTCGGGGGCTAAGCTCAGGGCCTCGATAATCACGTGTGAGGTCTTCCTGGAATTTTCTCCACTGACCATAAACCGCGTGCGCTCGCTCTCGGCCTTTGCGATTCGCTTATACAGGGTCCGCGACATGTCGCTTTCCTGGCCGGGTCGGAAAAAGTTGATAAACATCGCGTCTTCCAGAGCATTCCCGCTCTCGACGATCATGTACTCGAAGCCCGGGCCGAAAGCCGCCGAAGCTGCCTCGACGCGTGGATTCAGCTCTTTAGTTTCCATGAGTGTGGCGCCGCAACCTGAGAGCAGCGCAACCGTAGTCGCCAGCGCGGCGAAAAGCGTGAGAGTTTGTTTAATCCTTTTCATAGTCTGTATTGTCCTAATATAAAGCTTGAAGTTGAGTCTACGGCCCCGTTTGGCGGGCACCGTGGGAGCGAATAATAATGTATTCCCCCATCCCGGTGACAGGCCCTCGCTAAACTCATGAATGCGCTCACGAAAGCGGAACAATCTTATTTCTTTTTGGCGACCGCCCTGTTTGTCGCCGGCTGTGGCACGGTTTACGTCAGCGAAGAGGACCGAAAGCTCAGCGCGCCCGAACGCGACAGCTTCGCAGTGGAGCGTTCCGTGGACGGGGCTTACCGCGAGGTTTACCGCCGCCTGGAGTACTGCGTCTCCACCTACGGCTACCGGGTGCGGGGGAACATCACCCGTAAGCGGGACGCCGCCGACATCACCGTGGACTCCGGCGTGGGCTTTGATCGGGTGCTCTACCTCGCCGACTCCGTCTTTTTAAAAGCCGAGTTCGAGCGGCTGGCGCCGGAGCGGACCCGGATCACCTTTATCCTCCCCAACCCCAACGCCCGACCCTTTGCCGACGCGGCCAAGCGCTGGCTGTTAAGCGGTGAGGGGTCGTGCCGGGCGTGAGCTAACCAGGGGTCCGTTTTTGCCGCGCGAGGATGGCTGCTGTAGTCCAGCGGCCATGCCAGATCGCGTTCTTTTCCTACTTTCGAATGGCGAGACGGCCATGGCGGCTGCTCGCGCGCTCCGCGGATACTTTCGGCCGTGCACAGGGAAGCCCAGGGACGGGCGTGGTGTACAGGGACGCCAGGGACGGCGCCAGGAATGCAGACGCAAGGGAAAAACGCCATGGAAGTTATCACCGGACCGGAA
>JBFHVA010000277.1:0-4656 GCA_041589735.1 Gammaproteobacteria bacterium
ATCTTTCGATTCAACGCCAAGCCCGTACGTCTGGGAGTCGCCGAGCGCAACAATTTCGACTTTTGCTGGAACTCTCTCATTCCGGAATCCGTTTTCGTCGTGGCCCGGAAATTTTGGGTTCGGTCGGTGACCGAGCTGGTTATCTGGAACGGAATCGTTTCCTGTCGACGAAACCAGCCAATAAACCGTTGTAGACGCGCCTGCCAGCAAACTCAGGCCTAGCTCGATAATGACGATGACTAATGCGCCAGTGACAAGCGCAAAGAACAGATTCCTCTTTCTGGACCTGGTCATTTTTGATTTGGCGATAGCTGCCCGTAAGCTTCGAGGCGCAATTCCGTGACACGTTAAGAGTGTAGTAGAAGGGAGGTTCGAAGCTGGTGATGGGATGCCGAGAGGGCAATCCAAGCCCGCGTGTCCGCTATCCTGTGCTGAGGTAAATATAGCTCAGCCGCAAAGAACGTTTAACCGCGACTGCGAACCGCTTTTTGTCCCACATCCTCGAAGCGACGGCATTTCGCGGTGCAATAAGGAAAATCCCGAATTTCTAATGGGGAACGCAGCTTTGTGGCGCTGGCTCTTATACGACGCCCTGGGGTCTTCGTACAAAATCCCCGTCGGCCGTTGAGCCTCCGGAGATTTGTTTTGTCATCTACAATCAAAGTGTTGTATTGAGTTATGGACGTGCGTTATGAACGAGGCAAAGTCAGAAGATATACCAGTCTTCGCAGTCCCGCGTTGGGTCGTCGTAATGATCGTTCTCGTCGCGCTGGCTTTTTGGTCTTGGCTCGACGCAGTTTCTGAAAGAGACATTCTTATAAGACAAAGAGTCGCAGAAGGCGCCAGCATTTCAAATCCCCATCGCACTGCGATCGGAATCGCATGCACGGAGAAAGCACTCCGCGCTGGTACGCCCAAGGATGAGCTAGGATTGGCAGCTCCCGCGGAATATCACGGTGAGTATGTCAAATCAGTAGCTTTGGAAGTTGAAAGCGAGACCAAGGCAAGGGTCATTATCGCATACCGGGCGATCAGCACCGTCATACGAGAGGGAGATACGGTTGTCTACTCGGCGACTTGTCCCTTCGGTGGTGGTGTGACTTGGGAAATCGGCGGCACTGTTCCCAAGAAATACCGGCCTAAGCAGTAATGCTGCTGGCCGACACGCGGCGTTGTCGTCGCTGACACGCCGCCAATCGGTCGGCTTTATTTACGGCGACCGAGGGTCCGGCTCGTCGACTCGGCCACAGACCCGTCCGGCGCCACCGCGTAGCATCCCTCCCCAGCGCGACCAGGAACTAGCGCCCAAGTTCTGCGCTACCGAGCCCCGCTGGCGAAAGCCGGCGGGGCTTTTTTTGTTTGCTTGGGCTTCATGTGGTAAATGCCACTGCCGCCGGCGTATGGCTGGGTTAGAAACGAGTCGGTCCATCATTTAGTGGTCGAAACCAACGGACAGCGGGCCACGGGAAGAAACTGTGGAAACTCGAAGTGCAGCAGAGATATTTAAGTCGGAGGTAGGCAATTTAGCCCGCCCGAACCAGAAACTGGCGGCAGAGACTCTTGCCACTCGTTTGAGAACGGCGCGACTGCGCAAATCATGGACGCAACAAGAGCTCGCCACCCGAGCGTTCACGAGCCAGGCGGTCATTCAGAAGATTGAGAACGGAAAGAGCCTGCGCCCGAGAATCATCGGTTCGATTGCAAAGGCGCTCGAGGTTGAGCCTTCGTGGCTCATGTTTGGCGTTAGCGAGTCCGCGCCCCTTTCGCCCGAGGCCATTGCGCTGGCGAAAGCCTGGTCTGAGCTCTCGGAGCCGGAACGCAGCTCCATGCGTAACGCAGTGATCCTCCTGTCAAAGCGCGTTTAACGTGCCGACAAGGCGTTGAAAGTGGCTTTGAACGAGTCAAAAATTCAAGGGGTCAGATCCCTTGAATCTAATGTCGATTGGTCGGGGTGAGAGGATTTGAACCTCCGACCCCTGCCTCCCGAAGGCAGTGCTCTACCAGGCTGAGCTACACCCCGATATCGAAGATGTTCACGCGCGCGTGATGGTTTCGGGACCCTTTAGCGTTGCCGCCAACGCAAAGTCACGCGCCGAATGGAAACTATAGTTCCGATTCAGTAAGTGCGGCTGATGCAGAACTCGGCGAGGGATTCGAGCGCGTCCCGGTAGTGAGAGGGCGGGATTTCGCTGAGCGCCTCCAGCGCCTGATCGGCCTCGGCCGCAGCGGCGCGCGCAGTGTAGGCGATGGCCCCGGTCGATTCAACGGCATCCACCACCCGGTCGATGGCATCCCTGCCGCCGTTTTCGATGGCCTCCTGGATGATGGCTTTTTCCTCCGCGGTGCCGATACGCATGGCCTGGATCAGCGGCAGAGTGGGTTTTCCTTCGGCCAGATCGTCACCGACGTTCTTGCCGATAGTCTCCGACGCACCGCGGTAATCGAGCACGTCGTCGACAAGCTGATAAGCGGTGCCGAGATGAAGACCGTAGGCAGCCACTGCGTGTTCGTGCTTGGTAGCGGCACCACTCAAAACGGCGCCCACCTGTGCCGCGGCCTCGAAAAGCTTGGCGGTTTTCGACCGAATCACCTTCAGATAACGCGCCTCGCTGGTTTCGGGATCGTGGCAGTTCAGAAGCTGCAGCACCTCGCCTTCGGCGATCACGTTGGTGGTGTCCGCCATGATTTCCATGATGCGCATGCTGGCGATGTCCACCATCATCTGGAAGGAGCGTGAGTAAAGGAAATCGCCGACCAGGACGCTGGCCTCATTGCCGAATACCGCGTTGGCCGTCTCTTGACCGCGGCGGAGCATGGAGGCGTCCACCACGTCGTCGTGGAGCAGGGTGGCGGTGTGGATGAACTCTACGATGGTGGCGAGCTCGACGTGCTGGGTTCCCGTATAGCCAAACGCCCGCGCGCTCAACAGCACCACCAGAGGACGCAGTCGCTTTCCGCCGCTATAAATGATGTGCTGCGCGACCTGGTTGACCAGGGCCACCTCCGACTGCAGCCGGGCCTCGATGAGGCGGTCCACGGCCTTCAGATCCGCCGCCACGGGCCGCTGGATCGGATCGAGATCCAGGGCGGTGGCGGAAATCGGTCGCGGCGCGCTGAGAAGGGGCATGGGCGTGTCAGGCAACAAGTGATTTTCGCCGATTATACCTGCCGGGCCGTTCGGCGCGACGCGGGGAGCGCAGAGCGAAACCTTGTTCCGGCGGGCGGATGAACCTAAAATGCGCGATTCATTTTGGCAGGTTGCCAATCCAGGGAACATCTCGGAGCGAAGCGAAATGTATGCGGTGATTGTCACGGGCGGCAAGCAGTACCGGGTCCGAAAGGGCGAAACGGTGCGCGTGGAGCGTCTTGCTGCGGACGAGGGCGCCAAGGTGGAATTCGACAAGGTGCTGATGGTGGGCGAGGGCGAGGACGTCAACGTCGGCGCGCCCTATGTCAAGGGCGGCAAGGTATCGGCAAAGGTGAAGGGCCACGGGCGTGACCGTAAGATCAAGGTGGTCAAGTTCAAGCGCCGCAAGAACTACCTGCGCACCAAGGGCCACCGGCAGGATTACACCGAGGTGGAGATCACCAGCATCGCGGGCGCGGGAAAGTCCAAATCTGCCAAGGCCGAAACTGCGGCTTAAGGAGCAATATCATGGCACACAAGAAAGCAGGCGGCAGCAGCAAGAACGGCCGCGATTCACAGAGCAAGCGCCTCGGCGTCAAGCGCTTCGGCGGTGAGCTGGTCAGGGCGGGCAGCATCATCGTCCGCCAGCGGGGCACCAAGATCCATCCTGGGGTAAACGTAGGCTTAGGCCGCGACCACACGCTGTTCGCCAAGGCCGACGGCCTGGTTAAATTCGAGGACAAGGGCCCTAAAGTTCGAAAAGTGGTGAGCATCATTCCCCAGTAAAAAGGAATGCACGTGCGGCCACGAAGAACCCCGTCCCCGACGGGGTTTTTCATATGTGCGGTCGGAAATTTGGAGAGCGAAGATTGGTACGAAACGCCGATCTTCGAGGTCTCCCGAAGGTTCCCTTCCCCCGCGACGAGGAGGATGAATAGTGAGGGGGTGTAGACAAGGAGTGAGTGAAATGATTTTTCACCAAAATGTGTTGACGCGGTGTCTTCAGCTAACGCATCGCGACACTGCTGGGCCATCTGAATCCTGAGACGGCCATGCGCTTCGTCGACGAAGTCACGATTCGCGTGGAGGCCGGGCGGGGCGGCAACGGCTGCCTGAGTTTTCGCCGCGAAAAGTATATCCCCAAGGGCGGTCCCGACGGCGGTGACGGCGGCGACGGCGGGGATATTTACCTGGTGGCCGACGCGGCTTTAAACACCCTGGTCGATTTCCGCTATAAGCGCCAGTTCAAGGCCCATTCCGGCGAGCACGGTAAGGGAAGTGACTGCACCGGCAAGCGTGGCGAGGATCTTCTGGTTTCGATACCCGCGGGCACCGTGGTGAGCGATGCGGAGACGGGGGAAACCATCGGAGAACTTTTAGACGATGGCGCCCGGCTGCTGGTGGCGCGGGGAGGCGCCCACGGTCTCGGCAACACGCGTTTCAAGAGCAGCACCAATCGGGCGCCCCGAAAGACCACTCCGGGCAAGCCCGGCGAATCGCGATCGCTCAAGCTGGAGCTCAAGCTCCTG
>JBFHVA010000278.1:0-4656 GCA_041589735.1 Gammaproteobacteria bacterium
AAAGAGCTTAGTTTTCGGCGGAGGACATCTCAGCGGTAATTACTTGGATGTGCTCTGGATCAGCCCGTCGAGCAGCGAGACGGAAATCTGACCGTTGACCGGCAGGTTACTCGCCTCCTCGTAGGCCTGAATTCCTTTGCGTGTCATCTTTCCGGGCATCCCGTCGATGGGCCCGGCGTCATAGCCGATGTTGCGGAGCGCATACTGCACAAATATTACAGTCGCTGGATCGCTAAGCGACGCATAGCTCTTCGGCACGAATTTTTTCGCATCCGCCTCTACCTGTGAAATTTGCTCGTTGGAGAGCCGCGTGGCGATTTTCATCGCAATCTCGCCCGCTTTCTCGTGCCCGCCCGATGCCGCGAGCGTCGTCCAGTAGTAAGACTTGAGATCGTCCTGGGGCAGACCCAGACCGGAACCGTACATGACGCCATAGGCGTATTGGGCGCCCACGTGGCCTCCGCGGGCGGCTCTGCCGTACCAGCGGGCGGCCCAGGCGGGGTTCTTCGCGACTCCGTTTCCGTCGGCGTAAGCCACCCCCAGCAGATACTGGGCCTGCACGTGGCCCTGCTCACCGGCACGGGCAAGAAAAGCGACGCCGCGCTTGGGATTCTTGTCCACGCCGCTGCCGGTCATGAAATTGGCGCCGACGAGATACTGGGCGCGCTGATCGCCCAGGTCCGCCGACCGATTGATATAGCGCGCCCCCGTACCGGCATCTTTGGGCACCAGCCGGCCCTGGGTATAGGCAATGCCAATCTCGTATGCGGCCGCCGGGTGCCCGAGATTGGCGGCGGCTTCGAGGCGACTGGCGTACTCATCATTGTTGCCGGCCGCACGCGCCCGATGCGCCGCGTCATACATCGCATCCGCCTCGCTCGAGGGCTCCACGGGTTTCTGCTTCGAGGCGCCATCCCCCCTGAAAAACGACTTCACGCTGTCGACGGCGCTGTTGAATTTCGGCTGCATGTTGCTGCAGCCGCTGAGAACTAAAGCGAGCCCGACAACAGAGCTCGCCAGAATGATTCGCTTTCTCGATATCGTATCCATCGCTGCATCCTTAGATTTCCGTGTGTCGCGCGCGACCCGAACTTCGGCAATGTAACTCGACTAAGCCGCCCCGGTTTGACTGCCGACCCCGCGCGGCGCGGACCCGACCGTCTGAATCTAGGCGTTTTTCCCGGTCAGAACTGAGATCCAGCTAACAAAATGGGAACAAAAATCAGTACCGATTCGAATGCGTCCCCGGAGGGTCAAAGACCAGGAACCAAGCGGTTCAATCCAGAGAGCCGGGTAAGAGTTTACAGAATTTCACACTCCCCAAGATCGCGGGCACAAAACCGCCAGTTTCGCTGGCTACGAACGGCGTTGAACTCGGCTTCTGATCCCAGCATGCCGTCTTATGCCTTGTAGCGCGTGGGCGGCGCAGTTAGCCTTAGCCCCTCCCGCGAATTCGCGAATCTTCACCTGGCGCAATTGGTTTCATATTGAGCCGGGTAACGTGCGTGGGACACAGCCGTCGCTGCGACAACCGAGCACACCATCATGACTGAGCAGAGCATATTTCTCGGTAAGGGCGCGATGCCCCAGCACCTGGTGCTGAAGCGCGCAAACCGACATGGACTCATCGCCGGAGCAACGGGCACGGGTAAGACCGTATCGCTGCAAATTCTTGCCGAGGGCTTCTCAGAGCGCGGGGTCCCGGTGTTCATGGCCGATGTTAAAGGCGATCTTTCTGGCATGAGCCAGGCCGGGTCGCCACACCCGAAGCTTTCCGAGCGCGCCCAGACTATCGGTTTCAGTGAATACGCGATGCGCGCGTTTCCAGCCATCTTTTGGGACATGTACGGAAAGCAGGGGCATCCCATCCGCACCACCATTTCGGAAATGGGACCGTTGCTGTTGACGCGCCTGCTCGAGCTGAACGACACCCAGGAAGGCGTACTCAACATCGCGTTCAAAGTAGCCGACGACAGCGGGCTGCTGCTCCTCGATCTGAAGGATCTCCGCGCAATGATGAATTTTATTGCCGAGAACGCGTCGGATCTCAGTATCGAGTACGGCAACGTTAGCAAAGCGTCAGTGGGTGCAATCCAGCGGCGACTGCTCACCCTGGAGCAGCAGGGGGGAGAAAAGTTCTTTGGCGAGCCCGCGCTCGACCTCCCGGATCTCATGCGCTGCGATAAGTACGGCTACGGGCATATCAATATCCTTGCGGCCGACAGGCTCATGCAGCAGCCCAAGCTCTACTCGACTTTTCTCCTTTGGCTACTTTCGGAGCTGTTCGAGGAGCTGCCGGAAGTCGGCGATCCGGACAAGCCCAAGCTCGTTTTCTTTTTCGACGAAGCACACTTGCTGTTCGATGATGCGCCCAAGGCGCTTATACAGAAAGTAGAGCAGGTGGTTCGTTTAATTCGATCCAAGGGTGTGGGCGTCTATTTCGTGTCGCAGAATCCCATGGATATTCCCGACGACGTTCTCGGACAATTGGGCAACCGAATCCAGCACGCGCTGCGCGCGTTCACGCCGCGGGATCGAAAGGCGGTGCGGGCAGCAGCCACGACCTTTCGTCAAAACCCGGCCTTCGACGCAGAGCAGGCTATCACCGAGCTTGGGGTCGGCGAGGCGCTGGTTTCCACTTTGGACATCAAGGGTGTACCAAGCATGGTGGACCGCACGCTGATCCGCCCGCCCTCGTCACGTCTTGGCCCTGCGACGTCGCAAGAGCGCAATGTCGTGATCGCTGATAGCTTCTGCCAGGGTAAGTACGAGCAGCGCGAGGACCGTGTGTCTGCTTACGAAAAGCTGCAGCAGCGGGCGGAGCAGGCGGCCCGGGAAGCGGAGCAGGCGGATGACGACCGACTTTATGAGCCGCCGACGACGTCGCGCGAAAAATCCTCCAAAGGAAGAGCTTCCCGCTCGAGCGGCGGTCGCCGCAGCAACCGTCAGGGAATTATGGAAGCCATGGCCAAAAGCGTGGTTCGCAGCGTGGGCAGCGCTATCGGGCGGCAAATCGCCCGCGGCCTGCTGGGTTCTCTGCTCAAGGGGCGTTAGAGGAGGAAGGCTGCTGGTAGCTCAACAGCATCTGATTTCTCAACATTGTTCACAGCTTCGTATTCGCGAGCCACGGTGCCTAACGCCGACGCGCAATCCGCCCTGGCGCTCTTGCCGCTGACGACAAACAGAATAAACAGAATGAAACCGATCGACAGAATTTTGCCGATACACCGCAGGATAAACATTCGCCCCCCCTTCTGATCGCCAAATTAGTGAATCAAGCCGCCTGCTTCGATGCTCCTTTTTCGACGACGGGCGTGCTCAATCGGTCCTTTTTATTGCGTTGTTCCGGTCGGCTGTTCTGAGTTGTCACCATTTTTGTTGTCTTCGTTCTCCGATTTCAAGCTCTCCATCTTGTCTCGGAACTCATCGGTGATTTTGCGCGCCTCGTCAGCGCCCTGCACTGCCCGAGGCGTGATCAAAACCACCAGCTCGGTGCGGCTGCGGTCGTCGGTGGTCTGGCCAAAAAGCAGCCCGAGCACGGGGATTTTGCGCAGTCCCGGCAGGCCGGATGACGTGAAGCTGTCGTTCTCCTTGATCAAACCGCCAAGCACTACCGTTTCACCGGACTGAATGGCCACGGTGCTGTTGATTTTGCGCTGCTGGATGGTGGGCGTGAGCGGATCGGTGGGGTTCGGAGTCACGTCGCTCACTTCCTGGGAGATCTCCATGGTTACCAGACCGCCGGCGTTCACCCGCGGCGTCACGGTCAGGAGCACGCCGGTGTCGCGATACTCGATGCTGTTGACGATATTCGCCGTGGTCGAGGTGGACTGCTGCTGCTGCGTGGTGATGGGCACTTGATCACCCACCTCGATTGTTGCGGTCTGGTTGTTGAGCACCATGAGGCTCGGTGATGAGATGACTTTGAGCTTTGATTCCGAGGCGAGTACGTTCAGCACCGCGCGCACATCCGCTCCCGAAGTGATGGCATAGGAGAACCCGGGAACGAGCGCGGCGAGGCCGCTGGGAGTGACATTGAGATCGAGCTGGGCCGAACCGGTGCGGCTGCCGATCTTGTTCTTGAAGAACCATTCGAGCCCCTGGCTCAAATCGTCGGTGAGCGAGACCTCGGCGATAGTCGCCTCAATGAGCACCTGCAGCGGAACGATATCGAGCCGCTTCAAGGCTTCGCGAACCTGGGCATATTCGGCTGCGGTCGCCATGATCAGAAGCGCGTTGTTCACTTCGTCGGCGATGATGCGGATCTCACTGCCCTCCGCCAGCTGCAGGCCTTCTCCCGTACGGGTGGTGGTGCGGCGCGGCGGCTGGGGCTCGGGGGTCTGCCGCCGGGGGGGCGCGGCGCCGGTGACTGCCGCCTCCGTCTCCTGGCCAATGGTCTGTGGCGCCTGGGTCTGAAGCTCGACGGGCTCGAGTCCTGGTGCAAGCTCCGGAGGAGGGATAGCCTTCTCAGCGGCGCGCTCTTCGAATACCTGCTGCAGCACCGCGGCGAGATCCGCCGCTTTGCCATTTTGCACATGGTAGATAAACAGGCGGCGGCCGCTGCCGCCGCGGTCCTGGTCCAGTCGTTCGACCCACTCGGCCACTTTGCTCAAGTATTCGCGTCTCGGCGAAATCACCAGCAGAGCGTTGAGCCTC
>JBFHVA010000279.1:0-4652 GCA_041589735.1 Gammaproteobacteria bacterium
ATCCAGAGAAGCAGCGCCTGATCTTGCATACTTGTCTGACCGGCGAAGCGCACAGCGGGTCTTGATTTGAAAGAAAGCCGCTTCATATCACTTTGGAAACGTTGTGCGCGCGCAGACGCCAATGCGCGAGGTGCCGAAGTATATCGGGACCTTAAAAAGCGCTACTCGGAAGACCACAGGCGATATCACACACCCGCGCATATCGCGCATTGTCTCAAGCTGTTCGATCTCGCCAGAGACAAGATCGACGATCCGGATGCGGTGGAAATGTCGATCTGGTTCCATGACGTTATCTATGACGCAAGCGCCTTCGACAACGAAGAGAAGAGCGCAAAATACTTCCTTGATACCTGCGGCAAAGAAGTCGACGCCAAGTTTCAGTCAAAAGTCCACGATCTCATCATCGTCACCATACATAAAGAGCTTCCCCTGACGCCGGATGAGAAGTACATGGTTGACATCGATCTTTCCAGTTTCGGACTGCCCTGGAACAAGTTTCTCAAGGACAGTGAAGCGGTGCGGGCAGAATTCCGGCATATGAGCGACAAGGAGTTTTATCCTGCTCAGAAACAGTTTCTGGAAAGTCTCGTTGCGAGGAAGCACTTCTGCTTTACCAAATTTTTCCGTGACCGGCACGAGAAAAGAGCGCGAAAAAATATCGCTCGGTATCTCGAGATGCTGGAGAAGCAGGGGTTGGTGTAGAGAGCAGGCTGTAGATGGTAGAGGGGTACTGGAAGGTCTCGGTTGCCCGCCCTAAAGGCTATCTGCCAGTGAAGATAATCCGATACACGACATGCAAGATGAGGTGAGCTTTCTCACGCGGTCGTGACCGTATAAATAGTCACCGGCGCTTTTCGTCCTCGCACCTTCGCCTCCCCCATCTGTTGAAACACGAATCCTTCTTCGGCGGCCAGCTCTTGGGTGCGCGCAGAGACGATTACTCGGGTGCCGTATTCCTTGTTGAGCTGCTCGAGTCTCGCAGCCAGGTTGACCTCGTCTCCGTGCACCGTGTAGCCGAGCCGCTCACCCGTGCCCACCAGACCGCCCACCACGATACCTGTGTTGATCCCGGCTCTGGATCGCAGCGCGATGCCGTCGCCGAAGCGCGTATTTTCGAGGATGGCCTGAATTTCCAGGGCGGTCTTAATTGCGCAGGCGGCGTGATTCTCGAGTCTTTCCGGAAGATTGAAGGTGGCGAGAATCGCATCGCCCTGAAACTGATTGATCACGCCGCCGTTACGCTCGATGGGCTCGGTCACCGCGGCGAAGTATTCGTTGAGCGTGGTGATGATCTGCACCGGTGTGAGACTCTCGCTGATGGTGGTGAATCCTTCCAGATCGGTGAACAGAATCGTGGCCTCGCGCACTTCTCCGTCGCCGGCCCGGATCCCGTGCTCGGATGACGTTACCTGCTTCACTACCTCTGAGGGCACGAACTTGGACAGATCGCGCGCGGCAACGCCCTCGGCGACCGACCGGATCAGCAGATTTCTTCCCCGCGCGATCGCTGCGGCAAGAATCAGGGTGACCATGAGGATGGAGATCACCTTGTCGAACTCGGCACCGAGGAGGACGCTGTTCGAGGTCATGTACTGGACGTAGTTCTTGGTGATCATGGGATCGTTCGGGTCCACGCTGATGACATACCAGACCATGCACAGCCAGCCGAAGGCGGCGGCCAGCCCGGAAATGAGAACGTATCGCACCTCGAACCGAAGCGCTCTCAAGGCGATGAAAATAAACACGTAAAGCAGCGTCGGTACCTTGAGATAGAACGAAGCCGGCTGTTCGTACTGGATGTGAAAACTCCAGATAAGTCCCAGCAGCAGCGACATGTCGACCACGATGGAGCTGTAGACGAACCAATGGGGCAGGCGCCGGGCGTGGGCCAGCAGCAGGCGGACTATGGTGAACAGCAAGTAGACCGAAAGCGCCCATGGTACCGGCGCAAACGCCGCTTCCTCGCCGAAGGTTTTGGGAGCGAGGATGTAAAGCACGCCAAAAGCGATTACCACGGCGAGCTGCACCCATCCGATAAGGATCTCACTCTCGTCCTGTTGCGCCTCAATGGTCTCACGCACCCGCGAGGGCAGCTTCTCCATCATGCCTTTGCCGGAAACGGGAGCAAGGATGTTCGCGATCATTTGAAATTCAGCCCCTGATTAAGGGTTAACGAATAGGGTGATGCGTGATTGAGATCCGCGTGGCGGCAGCGCTCAAGCGCCGGTGAATCGGCGTACGCGAAGTTGAGTAGGTTGCGGCATTCAAGCTCGTCGCCGGCGGGGAATTTATCCGACCGCAACCCCAAAGCATCTGCGACTTCGCCGCCGAGCCCTGGTTCGTTAACGCGATTGGAAAAATCATTGCCGTATATGCGCTGGTGGCCGCGAGCAGCGCAGTATTCGTCATTAAGTTTCAGATGCTGCCGGCGATGCTCGTTTACGCTCATGAACGTCCCAGGCTCACGATGGGTCTTGAGTCATGTCGCGGCCGTCTGATTTGAAGAAGCGGCGCATCTCGATCGGTGCCCGATGATCGTATGACACGTCGGGGGGCCGATTGTTGCAGAGGATAAGGTCGAGGCTGTCCGCGTCGAAGCTCATATCTTGGCCAGGTCCATTTCCACAATTTCATGCGGTGTCTCCAGGCGGGCGTGGTAGCGCAGGCCCCTCGAGTTGTTCGAGGCGCATCAATGCCCGTCTGCGATATCGACTGTCAGCGGTCGCTCATTCCAGAATCTCGATGCCCCTGCGTCCAATAGCCATACCCCCGCCAGCAGTCGTGGATACAGCACTTCCTTTAAGAACCAGCCGAGCGGCTGCCCCTGAGGCCTGGTGCCGGAGTGGCGAGAGTGGCCCCGCGGGCGGCGAGCCTTATGACAGAGATTCCAGCCCTTGGTTACCGCCAATGCGGCAATACACTTACCATTCCTCTCCCTCCGAGGCCGGGTACTCGGGCCGCCGCCAATAAATTCCGTGCCGCATGATTTCAGTCGGGCCCGGGTGCCAATGGTTTTCACCGCCACGACCTGTCCAGCTCACCCTCAGCGATTGCGGAGCGTCCCGGCTTGATTTAGGCTGGATTTTCTCGCCTTATCCGGAATCTCCATTGTGCGGTCCAAATCCCGCAGCGCCCGTGTCCTGATATACAGCCACGATACCTTTGGTCTCGGCCACCTACGTCGATGCCGCAGGATCGCCCAGTCGCTGGTGGCTCGCCGCAAGGGGCTTTCGGTTCTTATTTTGTCCGGCTCCCCCATCATCGGCAGCTTTGACTTTCGCACCCGGGTGGATTTCGTACGTGTACCGGGCGTCATCAAGCTTCGCAACGGAGAGTATTCCTCGCTCAGCCTGCACATGGACGTCTCCGAAGTCATGGAGATGCGCGCGTCTATCATCCGCCACACAGCGGAGGTCTTTTCTCCCGACATATTTATTGTCGACAAGGAACCACTCGGGCTTCGGGGCGAGATCCAGGATACATTGGCGGTGCTTAAAAGCCGTGGCACTTCGCTGGTATTGGGGCTTCGTGACGTCATGGACGACCCGGAGCTTCTGGCCATGGAATGGGAGCGCAAAAATCCAATGCCAGCGCTGCGTGATCTCTATGATGAGATCCTCGTATACGGACTTCCCCAAGTATGCAATCCGCTACGCGGACTCGAGCTGCCTGAATCCGTGCGACGCAAGATCACATACACCGGATACTTGCGAAGCACGCCTACCAGCATACCGCGACAAGGCCCGGTAGAACTCCCGAACGACAAGTCGTTCATTCTGGTTACGACCGGGGGCGGAGGTGACGGCGAGCAGCTTATCGACTGGGTAATCAGCGCCTATGAGAGCGATGCCGATATTCCCTACCCGGCGCTGCTGGTGTTTGGACCGTTCATGCACCCCAGGCGCAGGCGTTCGTTTCGTCAAAGGGTGGCGAAACTCAGCCGCGTGCAGGCCATTACTTTCGACACTCACGTGGAACAGCTTATGGAGCGTGCAGCGGGCGTGGTGGCTATGGGCGGGTACAATACGTTCTGTGAGATTCTGTCTTTCAACAAGCGCGCGCTCATCGTTCCACGAAGAAAGCCGCGGATGGAACAATATGTGCGCGCATCGAGAGCGGCCGAGCTGGGTCTCGTGCGCGTGCTCGTCAACGGGGAGCGCAGAGCCCCTGAGACTATGGCTATCGCTCTGCGCAATCTGCCGACTCAGCCTCTACCTTCGGATGTGGTGGTGCCCGGACTGCTGGAAGGCCTGGACAATATCCAGAAACTCGTCGACCGATGGCTCGACGGATCGAAGTCACCAACGGTGGTGCTCGCGTCAAGGGCCTGATCGCGAAGCGAACCGAGTGGCCTGCCGCTACGCAGTGGATCGCTGAATCCGGTGACTGGGACGCGCATGGGCGGCGCAATTGCAGTACTCGTCAAGGGTTATCCTCGTCTGTCGGAGACCTTCATAGCTCAGGAGATCTGGGGCATCGAGCAGCGTGGCGTCGACCTTCGCATCTTTTCTCTGCGGCGCCCCACCGACCGCGCCCGCCATCCGCTGCACGACAAGATCTCGGCCCCAGTGAACTATCTGCCCGAATACCTATACGCCCAGCCCCTGCGGGTACTTCGCGGGCTGGCCGCCGCTTGTCGCAAACCAGGATTC
>JBFHVA010000280.1:0-4599 GCA_041589735.1 Gammaproteobacteria bacterium
ACGGTTGGTGGCCGCCAGTAGCACGAGTCCCGAAGACGAATCGAATCCGTCCAGCTCTGACAGCAGCTGGTTGAGCGTCTGCTCACGCTCGTCATGCCCGCCGATTCCGGTGAGCGTGCTGCGTGCCCTACCGAGCGCGTCCAGCTCATCGATGAAAATAATTGCCGGCGCCTGCTTCCTGCCCTGCTCGAACAGGTCACGAACCCTCGCGGCGCCGACGCCCACAAACATTTCCACGAACTCGGAGCCGTTGATGGAGAAAAACGGCACCCCGGCCTCGCCGGCGACCGCGCGGGCCAGCAGCGTCTTACCGGTGCCCGGTGGTCCTACCAGCAGCACGCCCTTGGGTATCCGCGCGCCCAGGCGGCCGTACTGCTGCGGGTTTCTCAGGAATTCGATGATTTCCTGCAGCTCTTCCTTGGCCTCGTCCACGCCGGCAACGTCTTCGAATGTCGTCTTGGTGTCCTTCTCGACGTAGATCTTGGCCTTGCTCTTGCCGATGGACATCATCCCGCCAAAGCCCTGCTTTTCCGCCAGCTTGCGAATAACGAACATCCAAAGTCCAAAAAAGAACAGAACCGGGATTACCCAGGAGAGCAGGTCCCGCAGGAAGGTGCTTTCCACCGCACCGGAGAATTCTACGCCCGCCTTTTCCAGCCGCTCGGCAACCTCCGGCTCGACGCGGGTGGTGACAAAACGCGTTTGCCCTTCCGGCAGCGGGCTTTTGAAGGTTCCGCTGATGTGCTGGCTGCCGACGACAACCTTATCTATCAGACCCCGGTCGAGATACTGCTCGAACTGGCTGTAGGAAATCGGCTCGACCTGGCGGCTCTGAACCCAGAGGTCCTGCAACAGCATGACGCCGATGATCGCAAGGATGAGATACCAGACATTGAATTGCGTTTTTTTCTCCATGAATCCCATAGCCTCCACGGGTCGACCGGAACGTCCGTACAACCCCATTTTCTCACATGATGGCCAGCCGACGGGATTTCAACCGCCCGGAGGCCTCATCGAGGGAGGCACAAGTCCGCGGCAACCCTTGATATTCGCTCCGCCGTTCCCATATCGCCTTCTGAGACACGCACTCTAAATTCGACAGTAGGAGGTGATTTACAAATGCAAATGACGTCCTATGAGCCGTGGAATGTGCTCAATAATCTCAACAGGGAAGTCGAACGCTTCCTGCACGGCGCGCGCAGCGGTGCTGACGACGGATCCAGCGTCGCCACCAGCGCCTGGACGCCCGCCGTTGACATCAAGGAAGAAGAGGATCGTTTTCTGATCACCGCCGATGTGCCGGGAGTTGATCCCAAGGACATCGATGTGACAATGGAGAACGGCATGCTCACCATTCGAGGCGAGCGAAAATTTGAAAGCGACGTCAAGGAGAATGGTTTCCGACGCGTAGAGCGCATGCACGGAACCTTCTATCGCCGTTTTTCGCTGCCGGATTACGCGGACGCGGACAACATATCCGCCAGCTGCAAAAATGGCGTGCTGACGGTTACGGTCCCGAAGACCGACGCCGTCAAGCCTCGACGGATCGAGGTTAAATCTTAATTCTCACTGAAAGCTGCAGTTCTCACCGCCGATGACTCCGGCGTGAAAGAGGGGCCAGAACGGCCCCTTTTTTCTTTTCCGAACGAGCTTCAGGAGCGAAACAGGTACCAGAGAATACTGATTACGGCGCTTACGATCAGACAGCTGGTGATGGGCACGTAGAGCCGGAAGTTCTCCCGCTCGATAACGATGTCGCCCGGCAGCCGACCGAGCCCAATCTGCGACAGCCACGGCCAGAGCAATCCCAGCGCCACCAGGGTTACGCCGGCGATAATCAATATCTTGGTGAAGCCCATGAACGCTATCAGCGTCAGCCGTCTATGAGTCCTGATACCCATTCAATGGTGAGCGTCACCACGGAAGGGCCTCGCCGTTCTGGTGCCAAAAGGTTCCGGTCTTCTCCAAGTCGAGCTCGTCGATGCGTTCAATCAGACCGCTCGCGGCCTCTTCGGGTGAAATGCCCTGGCGGCCGGTCATCTCTGTCGCCACCATGCCCGGATGCAGGAGCACCACGGCGATGCCCTTGTCTTTCAAATCCCACGCGAGGCTTCGTCCCGCCATGTTCACCGCCGCCTTGGACATTCGGTAGCCGTAGCGGCTACCGGAGGTGTTGTCCTCGATGGATCCCATGCGGCTGGTGATGATGGCGACTTTTGAACCGTTGCGGAGGTTGGGAAGCAGCGCCGCGGTGACGCGCAGAGGACCGAGCGCGTTGACCTCGAACTGCTTGCGGATCCGATCCAGGTTGAGATCATCGAGGGTCTCCCGGGTGAGTATTCCGGCGCAGTTGATGAGCACATCGATTGTTTTGCCGTTCAGCGCTTGAGCAAGCCGCTTCACCGACGCGTCGTCCGTTACCTCGAAGTGGTCGTGGATTTCCGCGCCCGTGTCATTGAGCGCCTTGGACGACGCGCGGCACGCGGCGATGACGTGGTCGCCGCGCGCGGATAGCTGCCTGCACAACTCGAGGCCGATCCCACGGTTGCCGCCGGTGACGAGAACAGTCGACATAAAGCACTCCAGTTTAGGATTTCGTTGGAACTTACACCGTGGGCGTTTCGATTTAAACCGCGATCGGTACTACGGTGTGGTCCCTCCAGTGATCTGCGCTTAGAATGCGTCCTCCCTGGTCGCCGCTGTCGAAGGGATCCGCAAATGCCCGTTGCAGTTGAAACGCTGATCGAACCCAGGACAAGGGACCTGGGCGATTTTCAGGTGAGACGGGTGCTGCCCGCCGGCCGGCAACGGAAAATGGTCGGGCCGTTCATCTTTTTTGATCATATGGGCCCGGCCGAGCTTGACGCCGGCAAAGGCATCGACGTGCGCCCGCATCCGCACATCGGGCTCGCCACCGTGACCTACCTGTTCGAGGGCGAGATCGTGCACCGGGACAGTCTAGGTTTCGTCCAGACCATCAAGCCCGGCGACGTGAATTGGATGACGGCGGGAAGCGGCATCGCGCATTCGGAGCGCACCGGCGACGAGGAACGTGCGGGTGTTTCCCGGCTGTTCGGGATTCAATCCTGGGTTGCGCTGCCGAGAGAAGCCGAGGAAACGGATCCTGCATTTTTTCATCACCCGAAGGCGGCGCTGCCGATGATTGAGACCGACGGCGTCAACATGCGCCTCATTGCCGGCACCGCCTACGGCGAGCGGTCACCCGTGGAAATTTTTTCCGAAATGTTCTACCTGGACGCGCGCATGTCCGCGGGCAGCCGATTGAAGCTTCCCTCTGAGCACGAGGAGCGGGCGGTATATCCGGTGGAAGGAGAGATCAGCCTGAACGACGAAGTAGTCCCGGCCGGGAATATGGCGGTGATCGTTCCGGGCGTCGAAACGGAGCTCAAGTGTTTCCACGCCGCGCGGGTGATGCTTCTTGGCGGCGCAGCCATGGACGGTGACCGGCATATCTGGTGGAACTTCGTCTCGAGCTCCAAGAATCGCATCGAGCGGGCCAAAGCAGACTGGAAGGAAAACCGCTTCGACAAGGTGCCGGGAGAAACCGAGTTTATCCCGCTGCCGTCTTCGTAATTGCCCGTCCTAAGCGCGCCGCGACCCTGGCGAAAACAGAAGCTTGTGCGCCACGGCTCCGCCGATCATGGCAGCGACAAACAAAACGACGTCGAGCCTTGCCGTGGCCAGGGCGGTGATCGCCGGCCCGGGGCAGAACCCCCCAATACCCCAGCCGAGGCCGAACAGCGCGGCGCCCGCAATCAGTCGGGCGTCCAGGTCCTTTCGCGAAGGAATCTCGAACCGCTCGGAGAACAGCGGCCGCGGGCGTTTTCGGAGCAGGCGAAACCCGGGAATGGTGACCGCCAGCGCCCCGCCCATGACCAAGAGCAGGGTCGGATCCCAAGGACCGGCGACGTTGAGAAAACCGATGACCTTGGCCGGATTGCTCATCCCCGAAATCACGAGCCCGAGGCCGAAGACGAGCCCGGCGGCGAGCGTAATAGCCAGCCGGGCCATCATGACAGCAGATGCCGAAGCACGAAGGTGGTGGCCATCGCCACGCCAATGAAAATCATAGTGGCAACAATGGACCGCGGAGAAAAACGCGCGATGCCGCAGACGCCGTGCCCGCTGGTGCAGCCGCCTCCCAAGCGGGTGCCGAATCCGACGAGGAAGCCCGCGGCGACGAGCAAGGGCGCGGACACGTCGATTCGCACCTCCAGGGGTGCTGCGGTGACCAGCTGATAGAAGCCGGCGCCGAGCACCAGCCCGATTAAAAACAGAAGTCGCCACGCGTTGTCGCCGGGAACGCGGGACAGCAGCCCGCCGACGATCCCGGATATGCCGGCGATGCGTCCGGAACCTGCAAGCAAAAGGATTGCAGCGATTCCGATCAATATGCCGCCGATGGCTCCGGAAACGGGAGTAAAGTTTTCAACCATATGCTTATGATATTCCGGTGCGCAAACAAAAATTCAGGCTCAGCTGCCGGGCAGCTTGCAGACAGCCGCCACAAGACGGCATTCGGCACCATCGTAGAGTACTGTAATCCCTCCTGATCGACCCGCGTACCCCAACGAGCAT
>JBFHVA010000281.1:0-4587 GCA_041589735.1 Gammaproteobacteria bacterium
CGTCCGCAGCCCGAAATCCGGAACCGGATCGCCGCGGCGCAGCGTATCCTTCCCCATGGTGAGCGTGAGCACCAGAAACATCGCGCCGAAGACCAGAGCGCCGCCGCTAAAGCCGCCGCCCAAAGCACGCGCATGGGCCGGCCGGATTGCCGCGGGCTGGCGCAACACCCGGAAAAGCGCCCAAGCCGCGCCGGTGACGATACCGGCGAAGACCGAGTACCCCGGCTGCCACAGATAGAACATCGTCCAGGGCGCAACCCGGTACGCGTCCCAGTTCATGGCGACGAAGCCAGTCCGCGCCCCGGCGAGTCCGAGCCAGGCGCTCGACTCCGCGATTCCCCGCACCATCCGGCGGTCCAGGCCTATGCGCGCGGCGATCCAGCCCGAGGCCCAGATGGCCACCAGCAGGGACGAAATCACACCCACCGGCCGGGTTGGTATCAGTAATCCTCCGATGGCAAACGCCTCAGGCATGGTCAAACTCCGCCCTGCCGAAGCCAGACGCAGTCCAATGCGTCCAGCGCCATGTGCAACAGCAGCCCCACGGCAATCAACCGCGCTCGAGGCACCAGGCTCAACGCGGCGTATCCGGCGATTGCGGGGTAGGAATGCAACGGATGAAAACCGATTCCGCAGCGCCCGGGATCGTAAATCGGATCGGCGAGCAAATGGTCAAGGTCCACGAGCATCGTCGACAGCATGATTGACCACGCCCGAAGCCAGCGTTGCCGATAGGCGAATACCGCGACCAGCCCGGGTACCGCCACATGCAGAAGCAGATGCGCGACCGGCCGAAGCTCAAAGAACCAGGAGGGCAACGGCGGCGTGTTCCGGGGGCATCAAGGCTTGCGGCGTAATCTGGGCCGACTAGCAGCGGAGCCCTGATTCTCGATGCCGGAAATAATCGCACAGCCATCTCGAACCATCGGGCACGATCTGACCAGGCGCCCTAACTCTTTACGCAAATCCTCGAGGCTTCGAAGCCGTTCATCGATTTCTTCAAGCTTGGCCATGGCAAGCTCGCGCGCGTATTTTTTGGAACGCCCGGGGTTTCTTCGAAACTCTAGTAGCGCGCCGATCTCGGAAAGACTGAAGTTCATCATCTGCGCCCGCTTGATAAATCGTAGTCTCGCCAGATCGTCCCCGTCATATCTGCGAATGCCTGATTCCGTTCGCGATACATCCGGAACCAAACCAATTCTCTCGTAATATCGCAACGTATCCACACTCATGCCGAGCGTCACTGCCACCTCACCGATCCGGTAATCGCTCATCTTTTATCTCCCAAGGCGCGAGGTATAGCCTTGTTTTCTCGTTCTGATATCAGTATCAGGGCCCCGGCCGCCATTTCTGTATACGGTTGTTGCCAAAATCCGCCACGAACACGCTGTCGTCCTCCGCCACGTCCACGGCAATAGCGTAGTTAAATTCCCCGTCGCCATTTCCATTCGACCCGAACGTAGTGAGAAACGTTCCGTCGGCAGAAAACTTCTGCACCCGGTGATTGTAAAAGTCCGCGACAAATACATCGCCCTCACCATCCACGGCGACATCCGTCACCGTAGCGAACCAGCCGTTGAAAAATCCGTGAATGTTCATTCCAAATGGTCCGCCCCATTTCCGCAGGAACTCGCCGTCGGAAGCGAATACCTGAATACGATCGTTGTAGCCGTCCGCCACGTAAATTTCGCCATTCGGCCCGACCGCAACTGCCGTCGGATAATTGAAGCGCCCGGCGGCTACCCCGATCTCTCGAGTCGAGCCCCACTGGCGCAGAAATTTCCCTTCGGGCGACAGCGCCTGCACCCGCTGATTATAAAAATCTGCCACGTACACTGTGCCATCCGGAGCGACAGCGACGCCACCCGGAGCATCGAACATTCCGGGTCCGTTACCGGATCGACCAATGATTCGCCTCGATCTGCCGTCCGGCCCGAATACCTGGATGCGGTCATTGAAATACTCGGGCACGTAGACCGAATCGTCCCGGACGGCGAGATTCATGGGACGACCGAGCTCGCCTTGTCCCGTGCCGGGCTTGCCGAACGAACGCTTGAAGTTGCCGTCCAGATCGAACACCTGGATGCGGCCGTTGCGGGCATCACTGACAAAGACTTCGGTGCCGCTTACGGCGACGCCGGTAGGGTCGTGAAACTCGCCTGGGCCCGCGCCTTTCTTCCCCCATGCGGTGACAAAGACGTAACCGGACTCCTTTGGAGAGGGCACCCAGACGACCCATACAACGACGGCGAGCGCCAGCAACATTGCGACCGACGCAGTGAAAACCTTGAAAATAAATCTGACCAGATTCAAAAACACGGTGGGTTAGAAGTTGAGGCGAAAACCCGCTCGGACGACGTAATCGGACTCGAGTCCAGTGCCATTCAGGTCCTGAAGCAGAGGCAAATCAACCCCTGCCTCGACGATCCAGCGCTTGGTGACGTATTGCAGTCCTGGCGTAACGATGATGCTCTGCCCGCCCGAGTTCGGATCCTCGCTGCCGCTGATCCGATTCTTGTCGCTGTGGAACAATGCCGTTTCGACAACGCCGTAGAGGAAACCCGGCACGCCGCTCTTTAGCGTTCCCGGCCACAGCCGGTACTGCAGAGAGGCGTCGGCCCGGAGCACGTCTCCGCGCTCGAAGCCATTGGCTTCGCCGTTATGGCGGTAACTGAGTTGGGCATCGATTTGGTAGTCAAGCGTCTGGTATGTGAGGACGGCGCCGCCGAATATGTCCCACGCGCCGGTTCCTGGCTGCACTGATGGCGGCAAAAGCCCGAGCGCGTCGCGCTTATCGTCATCCCCGGTAGGTGCAGTGATACCGGCAAACGGCGCCAGGCGAAGCGTGCGTCCAGGAGCATCTCGCTTGAAGACGGTGTAGCGGCCGAACAAGGACAGGTCTCCGAGTCCGTTCGCGCTTCGCTGTTGTCGAGAACCGGAAACCGTGACATCCAGCTCCTTGTCTAAATAAGGGAGCGCTCCGAAGATGGCCAGCCTTCCATTGACACCGTAACCCAGCACGCTCACCAGCGCACGGCTGGTCATGTCCCGCTGGGCGCCACTGGGATCATCTCCCGACCGAGCGATGACGAGCTGCTCGCGAAGCACAAACTCGCCCTTACCAACAGGCAGGGCGGTGTTGAACGTAATCGGCGCAGCCCGTGCTTCTGAAACAATCAGCCCGATAGCCACAATGGCAATCAGAAGTACTCTTCTGCAGGCAAGCAGCTTAGCAATTCGCCAGCTTCGTCGATCTTTCTCAATCAATGGAGCCGTCCTTGCGGAAACCGCGCAGCGTGAAGCCGGCGTCTTCCACGGCTTTTTTCGCCGTGGCCTCAGTCAGCGGCTTGCCGTCCTCCACGGAAACAATCACGAGACCGCTTTTGATGTCCGTCTCCACGTTTTGCACGCCGTCCACGGCGGACAGCCGCTTCTCGATGCCATAGGCGCAAAATGGGCAGGCGAGACCGTCCACCTCGAGGGCGTAACGCTCCGCCGCGAACGCCCCGGCGCTCCACGCCCCATGGGCGAGAAGCAAAACAAGCAACCACTTCTTCATCTGATTCATACGTTCATCGGTTGGAGCTCGCTGATAACCCTACAACCTGAAGCCAGCTCCAGGTCAAGCCCGATCGCAGACCAGCCGCCTCCAATCTTTCCTGAGACGCCCACCCGGCGTATGCTGGCTTTCAACCCGCAACCCGACGCTAAAAACTGGAGAGGGGCGCATGACTGGAGGGGAAAAAACGCTCTACCCAATGCTCGGCGTCGGCGCCTTCTTTGTCATGTTCTGGGTCGGTTTCGTGGTCGGATACGAGCTGGGGTTGAGCTGCGGGCTGTTCCTGCTGAACGCCCTGTTCTTTGCCTGCACAGGCGCCTGGTGCGTGGTGCGGCTGGAGATTGCCGACGCGCACCCATCGGCGCTCCGCCAAGCTTCCCGCCATCGCGACGGCGGTATGCGCTTCGGCGAATCGGGACCGGCCGTTTTGCTGCCCAATCCCTTCGTGCCCCGCTGAGTTCCGCATTACGCGAAAGCCGTCGTGGCCGTTTCCAAAGATCTGGAAACCTACATCGTCGAACAGCTCAGGCCCGCCGGTGAGGTGAGCGCCCGGCGCATGTTCGGCGGCGTCGGCATTTATATTGACGACATCTTTTGCGCCCTCATCGCGCCCGACTCCGGCGCGCTTTACTTCAAGGTGGACGATTCCAATCGCGCCGAGTACGAGGCCGCCGGCGCCAGGCCTTTTGTGCCGTACAAAGACCGCGCCACCATCATGTCCTATTACGAAGTCCCGGAAGAAGTCATCGAAGACAGCGATGAACTCTTGCGCTGGGTAAAAAAAGCGCGCGCGGCCGCTCTGGCTGCGCCGCGGAAGCGGCGAAAAGGAAAGTAATCGCTCCATCGGCGCGTCGCGCTGATACCTGTCCTGCTCCATTTATACGGCGATAAGCACGAACACCGCCTGATCGCCGTCGGCGTCTTCGTTGAGACGCCGAACCGCGTCTTCGAAGCGGCGCAGCGCTTTGGAATTGAGTATGTCTTTTTCCTTGCGCGACGCGCTCAGCGGAATGTTTCGTTGATACAGC
>JBFHVA010000282.1:0-4492 GCA_041589735.1 Gammaproteobacteria bacterium
AGAATATGCTCGTTGCTGCTTTCCGGTCCCAGCTCTTCGCGCAGCCGGGATATGGTTTCGTAACGCACTACGCCGAGAAACACGCCGTCCTCCTCAGTAACGGGAAGCGTGTGAAAGGATCGCCAGTAAGGGCTTTTGACCATCTCTGTTTTGGGCGCCAGCGGATTCAGCGCCACGACATCGCGGTTCATGAGAGAAGAAACGGGCTCGGCGCGCTTGGCACGGATCAGGTTCTTCAGACTGGCGACACCCATCAGTCTTTGCTTCCGGTCGAGCACGTAGACGTAAAATGGAACCTCGAGGGATGCCGCACGCGCGCGCTTGAGGGTTTCCTGCACCGTGACGTCGTCCGGGACGGTGAATACGAATGCATCCATCAGTTCACCGACGGTGCCCTCCGGGTAACGAAGCATGATTTGGAGCGGCCCGGATATTTCGTCACCCAGCGCTTCCAGGAGCGACTCTCGATCGGCTGGCTTGGATACGCGCAAAATGGCAATTTGAAAATCCGTATGAAGCGCCGCGAGCAGGCGGGCAGCGGCTTTGGGGTCCATGACCGCAAGACAGTCCGCGCCGCGGTCCGCGCTCAAATACTCTATCGTTGGCGCGGCGGACTCTTCGGACACCTGTTCGAACAACTCGCTGAGCTGTCGCGATGAATAATTCTCCAGCAGACGCGCTGCTGCGTTCGGATGCTTGCGCATGAACGCTTCGCAAACCAACAGCGTTGCATTCATGTCGGATCTCCGCGTTTCACCAGCAGCGAGGATTCTTCATTGAAACGTTGTGCCGGCACCATCACCCGGCCCTTCTCGCTGTCCAGCATGACCGCCGTGTCGGTAATTTCGGTGATTTGTCCCTCGTAGTCGCCAACGCGCACAAAGTCGCCAACGGCGTAGGCTTTGCGTACGTAGCGTGAGGCGAGAATATTGCTGACGGAGCTTCGTGCGCCCAGACCAAACGCGACCGCGGCGGCACCGAAGGTGGCGGCGAAAAACGTTGCCACCGTGACCGTGAGAATCATGCTTTCGATGCCGATTTCGTCTATGGCGATGATGGCCATCACCAGCACGACCATGATCTGAGCGAAACGAGCGAGAAGGTCGCCCCAGGCGAGCTCCGCCCTGGCCGCCGCCCGGGTCAGGAGCAGACGCACGAACTCTCCCGCCCAAATACCCACAAGCAGAATCAGGATGCCGGCGAGTACACGGGGCAGGTACGCGGTCACCAGTCCGACGAAGTTCGATACTGCGCGCAATCCAAGGGCCTCGACCGCCGCTGCGATGAAGAAAAGCAGCACGGTCCAGTAGACGACGGCGCCGACAATGGCCGGCGTCGTCTGCCAGGTTCGCGACTGCTGGGTATGGGCGTCGACCGCCTTCGCGCTTCCGACCCGCTGCCGGCCCACCGTCGTCAGTATCCCCTTGGCAATTCTGGAGACGATGGCCCGCAGCACTCGCGCCACTATCCAGCCGATGAGCACGAGCGCCAGGGCGCCAAGAATGTTCGGAAGGTATTCGAGGACTTTTAACGCCACCCGGGCGATGGAATCGGAAAGCTGAGCGGCCCAGTTCTGTGCGTCCATTACTGGAACTCCCTGGTGATGACGAGGCGGTGTGCCCAATCCGCACTTTTCGTGGCGGTTACGGGTCGGAAATTCAATCTAGCTTACGGGGCGGCGCAGGACATCACAATTGGCGGCGGGAACGAAGGCGAAAACCGGGCGGCGCGGCCGCCCGGTTTTCGAGGTGCGGAGTTGATTTATGGACAGGGTTCAAGCCGACTAAGCGCTTGAGGCAGCTGCTACCCATTCCAGGTACGGTTTTACTTCTTCAAACACCTTCTGCCAGGACGGTCGCGCGGAAAGTCGCATCCAGTAAGCCGTGATGTTCGGCCGGTCGCTGAAAGGAAGATGCTCCTGGGCATAAAACAAAGGTGGCGCGGCGGCGCAGTCGGCCATGGAAAATTCGGAACCCATAAGCCAGCGCTTGTCCGCCAGGTCCTTTTCCATGAAGTCATAGATGACGCCAGCGCGGAAACGCGCTTTCTCCATGGCTTCCAGGTTGCGCTCGGCCTCCGGCTTCCAGCTTTCAAAGATCAGCGTGGCGACGGATTCGTTCAGATAAAGATCCTGCATGCGGTCTTTGAATCGCGTACGCCGCGACAAATCCGGATCCTTCGGCAACAGCCAGGTACCGGTCTCGAAGTGCGTGTCCAGATACTCGATGATGATGCTCGATTCCGGGATCAGATGGCCGTCGTCGAGCTCCAGCAGCGGCACTTTTCCTAACGGATAGAGCTCGCGGTATTTCGTCCGGGCAGCCTCGTCGCGAAGATCGATGATCTCGGGCTCGAACGAGATGTTCTTTTCTTGCAGCGCCATCAGCGCTTTCTGTGAATAGGTGGACAGCGGGAAATAGTAGAGTTTCATCGGTTTTCTCCTTGAAACCATCGCATATAGAACGCCCGCGTACAGTCGGCCATTACGCGGCGTAAAGGGAATCGAGCTTGGAAAAGCATTTGGTCCAGCCGTCGTTGTGGTGGTCGCGGGCTTCGTCGTCGACGAAGCGTTCATGAGTCAGGGTGAGCTCGGTCTCCTGGGGAGACTTTGCCCGCAGCTGCACCGTGACCAGGGTCTCGTTGTCGGTGCCCTCCCATTGCCAGGTGAATACCACTTTACGGTTTGGCACGATCTCGCGGTAGACGCCGCGGGTCACGTGCATCTTTCCGTTCTCTTCTCGCATTTCGCAGTGAAACTTTCCGCCAATCTTGATCTCCGTTTCGGCGAGTACAACCTCAGTGGTGCCTGGCGCCAGCCATTTCTCGATGATTCCGGGATCCGTCCAGGCGGCATATACGGCTTCCACCGGCGCGGCGAAGGTGCGATTGATGGTCAGAGAAACGTTCTTCCCGTTCATTTGTTTTCCTTCCGGTTTTTGCTCCGCTCCTCAACCAGATCGGCCAGCGCGTCAAGGCGTTCGTTCCAGAAGCGCTCGTAGAATGCGAGCCATTCGTAGGCGTTGGCCAGCGCTTCAGGATTGAGTTGGCAGTGGTGTCGGCGACCTCTTACTTCGCGAGAAATGAGCCCCGCGCGCTCCAGAGCCTTCAAGTGCTTGGAGACGGCGTTGAGAGACATGTTGAACGGCTCGGAGAGTTCGCCCACCGTGCGCGGCCGCGTTGCCAGGCGCTGCAGAATAGCCCGGCGGGTTGGGTCAGAGAGCGCGTGGAATACACGGTCCAGGGAGGTGGAATTACGTTCAACCATTTGGTTGATTATATTCCGGGCCGGTAGATTGTCAACCAAATGGTTGAATCATTTCCCGCAACCGGTGCCCGGCGGCCGTTCTGGGGTCAAAGTCAGGGAAAGGGACTCAGGACTTCTCGGAGCGAGGGACAGCCGTTTCCAGGGCCGCCTCCGGGGGCTCGAGATACCCCGCCTGGAAGGCTTCCACCTGCGACGCCGCGTCTTTCGAACTCTCGAACCGGGCGATGTGAAACAGTGCCTCGCCTTCGTTCACCAGCGGGATGTTGGTGCGGCCGATAATGAGTCCCTCTGCATGGGCAACCACCTCGGTCTCCTGGTCGCTGAAGGGATCGGCGACTAGACCCAGGACATGGTTTTTTTTGACCCGGGTGCCGTTGCGAAGTCTCGAGCAGAGCACGCCGCTCTGGGGCGCGCGGACCCAGGTACTGGACCGGGCAATAAAAGGCTCCGACATTTTCCGCTTACTCTTCGCCTTGCTCTTCACCATGCCCAACTCGCCGAGCACGTTCATGATGCCGTTGACTCCAGCGCGGATCGAGACCTCGTCGAAACGCAGCGACTCTCCGGCTTCGTAAAGTAGCATTCTCACGCCACACTCCGCCGCGGCCTGGCGCAACGATCCATCGCGCAGATCGGAATTGAGCAGCACTGGCACGCCGAAGGCGCGGGCGAGACTTTCGGTTTCCTTGTCATCCAGCTTGGCCCGGATCTGCGGCAGGTTCGAACGATAGTTCGCGCCCGTGTGCAGGTCGATACCGTGGGTGCACTGGGCCACGATCTCGCACATGAACTGGTGGGCCAAGCGCGCGGCCAGCGAGCCGCGCTCGGATCCTGGAAACGTACGGTTCAGGTCCCTGCCGTCGGGAAGATAACGGGAATGATGAATGACGCCGTATACGTTGACCACGGGAATGACAAACAGCGTCCCCCGGAGCCGTTTCAGGCTGGGCCGCTTCAGCAATCTGCGAATGATCTCGACCCCGTTGAGCTCGTCGCCATGAATCGCGGCGGAGACGAAGACCCTGGGTCCGTCCTTGTGCCCGTGAATGACGTGCACGGGCATGGGGATCGGTGTATGGGTATAAAAGCCCGGCAGGTTCAGGTCGATGACGCAGCGGGTCCCGGGCTTGACGACCTCACCGTTAACCGTAACCGGGCGGACTTCACCGCTCATCCGGTTCCCCGGGTCCGGGTCTTTCCGGGCTTGGCGTTCTTCTCGATGAATTC
>JBFHVA010000283.1:0-4487 GCA_041589735.1 Gammaproteobacteria bacterium
GCCTGGAAATCCGCGAGGTCGTGGCGCCGGCGGACGGAAGCGAAATTGACGTGCAGCAGGAAGCTTTCGTCAGCTACGACATCGTCACGGTGAATTCCGGCGACTTCAGCGGGCTTTCCTTCAAGGACGCCTTCGACCGGCTGGGGGAGTGGGTCGAGGCTCGCGGCATCGGAACTCGCACCGTTCGTTACCGGTTGCGCGACTGGGGCATCTCGCGCCAGCGCTACTGGGGCTGCCCCGTGCCCATGATTCACTGCGAACGATGCGGCGAGGTGCCGGTACCCGAGAGCGACCTTCCGGTGGTGCTGCCCGAAGATGTAGCCCACGTGGGGCACGGCTCGCCGTTGACGCGGATGCCGGAATTTCTGAACACCACCTGCCCCGCATGCGGCGGCAAGGCCCAGCGGGAAACCGATACCCTCGACACTTTCGTCGAATCCTCGTGGTATTACGCCCGCTTCGCCTGTGCGCGCAACGACCAGAGCATGCTGGATGAACGCGCCGATTACTGGCTGCCGGTGGACCAATACGTGGGCGGCATCGAGCACGCGGTGCTGCATCTGCTGTACGCGCGCTTTTTTCACAAGCTGATGCGCGATGCGGGGCTCATTCAAAGCGACGAGCCATTCAAGAACCTGCTCACGCAGGGCATGGTGGTAGCCGAGACCTTCTACCGGGAAAAGAACGGCAAGACGACCTACTTCGCTCCGGCCGATGTAGAAATGAGCCACGACGCAAAGGGCAAAGTGACCGGCGCGAAGCTGAACACCGACGGCAATCCGGTGGAAGTCGGCCGGGTGGAGAAAATGTCAAAGTCCAAGAACAACGGAGTCGATCCCCAGGCCATGATCGACCGTTACGGCGCGGACACGGTGAGGCTTTACATGATGTTCACCTCGCCGCCGGATCAAAAGCTCGAGTGGTCCGACGCGGCGGTAGAAGGCGCGTTTCGATTCTTGAAAAAGCTGTGGAAGCTCGTCCACGCCCACGTCAGGGAAAAAACCCCGCCGACAATTGATACCGACGCCCTTGACGACGCGCAGCAAACCTTAAGAAGAAAGATCCACGAAACCATCGCCAAAGTGAGTGACGATGTCGGCCGTCGGTACACCTTCAATACCGCCATCGCCGCAGTAATGGAGCTGGTCAACGCGCTGGCGAAAAGCGACGACGCCTCGCCGGCGGGACGCGCGCTCATGCAGGAAGGCCTCGACGCCGTGGTGCTGCTGCTGGCGCCCATCGTGCCCCACACATCCCACGTGCTCTGGCGCGAGCTCGGACACGAATCCGCAATCATCGATGAGCGCTGGCCGGTAGCCGAGGAAGCCGCCATGGAGCGCGACGCTATCGACCTGGTGGTCCAAGTGAACGGCAAGCTCCGCGGCCACATCCAGGTGAGCAAGTCAGCAGACCGCAAAACCATCGAAACGGAAGCGCTGGAAAATCCCAACGTGCAACGCTTCGTCGAGGGTAAGGCCATCCGAAAGCTCATCGTGGTGCCGGGAAAGCTGGTCAACGTAGTGGTCTGAGAAAACTCGAAAAACAACGACGTGAAGCGCGCGCGCACATTAATCCTAATCGCTCCGCTTCTGGCAGCGGCGCTTCTGCTCGCCGGTTGCGGCTTTCAACTCCGCGGCGCGCTGGATTTGCCGGACAACATTCAGACGCTTCACGTGATGGCGCCGTCGGAACTGCGTAACGACATCCTCAAACTGCTGGAAAGCGCCGGCGTTGGTGTCTCTACCAGCAGCGCGGAGGCCGACGCCAGCATTACGGTCACCGGCGAGCAATTCAGCCGTCGGGTGCTCTCGGTAGATCCCACCACCGGCAAGGAGCGCGAGTTTGAGCTCGCCTACACGCTCGTTTTTGCAGTCACCCGAAGCGACGGCGAGACGGTGATTGAGAATGGTGCAGTGAACCTTCTCAGGGATTACGTTTTTGACCCGGAAGCCGTAATTGGCACCAGTAGAGAAGAAGAGCTGTTGCGCGACGAGATGCGCCGCGACGCCGCGACGCAGCTGATGCGCAGAGTCGAGGCCGCGCTCAACCGCTGATTTTTAAAAACCAACCGTGCGTCTTCGACCCGATCAACTCAAACGCAGCCTCGAGAGCGGACTTGCGCCCGTCTATCTGGTGAGTGGCGACGAGCCGCTTCAGGTCCAGGAGTGCCTGGACAGCCTTCGCGCGGCGGCGCGTGCGGAAGGCTTCGCCGATCGCATCGTGCTCCATGCTGACGCTCGCTTCGACTGGGGCGCGTTGCGCGAACTGGGCGAGAGTCTGTCTTTGTTTGCCGAAAGGCGCGTCATCGATCTGCGCCTCGCCGGGACGAAGCCGGACAAGCAGGGCGTGGAGGCCATCAAGACCGCGGTGGAGCGGCCCAATCCGGACCATCTGCTGCTCATCAGTGCGCCCAAGATGGACAAACGCAGCTTTTCATCCGGATGGCTCAAAGCTATCGATGCCGCCGGCGCCATAATCCAGGTGTGGCCGGTGGAGGCGAAACGCTTACCCGGATGGGTGGCGCGGCGGGCAAAGGCGTGCGGGCTCAAGCTCTCGGCAGAGGCCTGCCGACTGATCGCCGAGCGAAGCGAAGGCAACCTGTTGGCTTGCGCCCAGGAGCTCGACAAGCTCAAGCTGCTCTTCGGAGACCAGGCGCTGGACGTGGAAGACGTGCTGGCAAGCACCACCGATAGCGCGCGTTTTAGCGCCTTCGATCTGGTGGATTGCGTGCTAGAAGGAAACGCAGCGCGGGCGGTGCGCATCACCACCGCGCTGAAAGATGAAGGTCATGATCCGCTGCAGGTGCTGGGACCGCTGGCCTGGATGCTGCGCAGCGCCCATCAAATCGCGGTGCGGGTGGAGGCCGGCAATTCTCTGGACCGAGTCCTCGCCGAGGGTAAGTTCGCCGTCTGGCGCAGACACCAGTCCGCGCTGGAGCGTGCACTTGGCAGAAACGGGCCGGAACGCTGGCGCCAATTCATTCTGCGTGCGGGCGCCATCGACCGCCTCGCCAAGGGCACCGGTCAGCGCGCGGATTGGGGAGTAAAGCGCTATCGCAGCGAGGCCTGGGACGCGCTTGTGGAGCTCGCGCTCGCCGTCTGCGGCGTCGGACTCGTGCCCGAGAGTCACGTATAATTCGTCCAATGCGGGTCGCCTTCGCGGAGACCCATGATCCCTAAGCACACGGAGGCACTGCGCCATCGCTACCACGGCAAAAGACGTAACCAGCGCTCTCGATCCGAGCGACGTCCGCGCCTACGTGCACGGTCTCGGGAAGCGCGCCCGGGCTGCTTCTAATGCCGTTGCCAGGGCCGGGACCGCGGAAAAGAACGCCGCGCTGCTCGCCATCGCCTCCGCCATCGAGAAGAGCCGGGGCTCTCTGGAGAAAGCCAACCGGCGTGACCTGGACGCAGCCAAGTCAAACAAGCTTGCCTCTGCGCTTTTGGATCGGCTGGAGCTCACCGAAGCACGGATCCAGTCCATGGCCGATGGTCTGCGTCAGATTGCGACGCTTCCCGACCCGGTAGGCGAGATCACCGACCTCAATTTCCGCCCATCGGGACTCCAGGTCGGACGCATGCGGGTGCCGCTCGGTGTCATCGGCATCATTTACGAATCTCGGCCGAACGTGACCGCGGACGCGGCCGGTCTTTGTCTCAAGGCGGGCAACGCAACCATATTGCGCGGTGGATCCGAGGCCATACACTCCAATCGCGCCATCGTCGAATGCATCCACGAGGGCCTGAAACAGGCGGGCATGCCGGAGGATGCGGTGCAGGTGGTGGAAACAACGGACCGGGCGGCGGTGGGCGCGCTGATCAGCATGAATAAGTACGTGGACATCATCGTGCCCCGCGGCGGCAAGGGTCTCATCGAGCGCATCAGCCGGGAAGCGACCGTTCCCGTGATCAAGCACCTGGACGGTATCTGCCATGTTTATATCGATGATCGCGCCGATATGAAAAAAGCTGTGGAGGTCGCTTTCAATGCCAAGACCTACCGCTACGGGATCTGTGGCGCCATGGAGACCCTGCTGCTGGCCCGGCCGATAGCGAAAGATGTGCTGCCGGTTCTCGATCAAAAATTTCGTCAGGCGGGAGTGGAGCTTCGCTGTTGCGACGAGAGTCTTAAACTGGTGCAAGATGGCGTAAAGGCAACTGAAGATGACTGGCACACCGAATACCTCGCTCCGATTCTTTCGGTGCGGGTAGTGGCGGACATGGATGAAGCCATGGCCCATATCCGCGATTACGGATCAGGTCACACAGACGCAATCATCACCGAAGACTTGAGCCGGGCACGGCGGTTCCTCCGCGAGGTGGACTCCAGCACTGTGATGGTGAACGCGCCCACTTGCTTCGCTGACGGCTTCGAATATGGACTGGGCGCTGAGATCGGAATCAGCACCGACAAGCTGCACGCGCGCGGACCCGTGGGGCTCGAAGGGTTGACCTCACAGAAGTTCGTGGTGCTGGGAGAGGGTCAGA
>JBFHVA010000284.1:0-4483 GCA_041589735.1 Gammaproteobacteria bacterium
CGGTCTGGTCCGCGCGGGTCTCGAGGCGGTCAGCGTTCATGCGGAAGGGCGCTCGATTCGAGTTCCTTCCGGGCGCGCTCAGGAGGAATAAAGCAGGCGCGAGATAGACATCCGCGATCAGTCCGCTCGCCACGGTGATCGCAGCCACGGTTCCCATGTCGCGGATTGCGAGGAGATCGTTTGCTGCGAGTCCTGCGAAACCGACGCAAAGCGCAAGAGTGGTGCTGACGACGGCCCGGCCGGTAGTGTTCAACGTTTGTGTGACCGCTGACTCCGGCGGCATATTTTGCTCTCGTTTGAGCTTCGTCATCGTGTGGATGGTGTCGTCAACGGTGATGCCGAGAGCGATGGCGAGGATGACCGCGGTTCCGATCCGTATCTCGATTCCGGCTATCGCCATGAATCCCAGCGCCACGAGCATCGGCAACAGATTGGGAACGATGCTTATGAAGAAAAGTCTCGCGCGACGCAGTGTAATCGCCAACACGGGTAAAACAAGCGCCGCAGCCCAGAGGAAGCTGGCGAGCATGTCTTCGAGAATACGGATCATGCCTTCTTGCGCGAGCCACCATTGACCCACTACCTGTAACTCGTAATCAGGTCCAAAATGTATATCCGCTGTCTGGGTTAACCAGCGGTGAAATGTCTGTGCACGCTGAGTGCCCATGTCCGTAGTGCGCACGATGACACTTGCCCAGGTGCCTTCTGTGTTAATCACCTCGCGAAGTTCCGCCGGGGCGCCCGGCTCGCTGCGGAGCCTCAGGATGTCCGCTGAAAATTCGACAGGGGTTTCCGTCGGTATGAAGTTTGCCACGGAGCGTACCGACCGCACCTCGGAATCAGCTCGGACCATGTCGGAAAACGCGCGCAACCGGCGCAGCCACGCGTCATCGAGTAACTCCCCGCCGTCGCGGCGCCGGATGCTCAATTCCGGGCCAAGCAATCCGCCAAACTGACGCTCAATCAATGCCTGGCTCGCGCGGACGGGATGTTCGGGCGCGACTTCTTCGTTGAACCGCTGATCGATGCGCAGATCGGGTAGATGTGCGACGCAAATCACAATCAGTGCCCCGCTGCACATGACTGGTGCCCACGGCCTTCGCAAGATGCTTCGCGCCGAAGCAGCTACCCAGCGATCGACGAGCCGGGCGATGGCTCCGGGTGTGGGTTCGGCGGCTCCGCCAAAGGCTTGCAGAAAAAGAGGCACGAGTACCTGGTTGAGCACGTAGACCGTGGGCACGCCTATGAAAACAGCGAGACCAAGCTCGCGAATTGCTCTGACCTCAGCCGTCTGCAATGCAAGGAAGCCCGCCGCAGTCGTGAGGCTCGTCAACAAGCAGGGCGCCCAGAGTTCATTGCACATGGCGCGCACCGCGCGCTCGGAGGACTGGCCAAGACGCCGATATGCGCTGAACGCGTGAAGCATGTGTATGGAATCGGCTACACCGATGATCAGGATCATTATCGGAACGGTACTGCTGAGAATCGTTATCTTCAGACCAAGCAGATTCATAATGCTGAAAGTGAGAGGAGTTGCAATCGTCACTCCGGAAACGGCAATCAGTACACGGCTGATGTGTCCCAGAAGCAGGCGAAGAAGCACACACAGCCCTGCAAAAGTCGCGAAAGTCCCGATCAACAGGTTTTTCAGCACGAGGTCCGCGTAAGCGCTTTCCACGACCGACACTCCCGCAAAATGCACCTGTGTGTTTTCCGGTGCGTGTCTTTGTACCGTGCTTCGAAACGCTTCGATCACGGTCCTTCGGTTCTCGAGATCCGCCAGGGGAAGGTCGAGGCGGGCAACAATCAGGGCTTTGGCGAGATCGGGTGCAACTAGAGTGCCCGAGAGCGCGGAATCTCGTGCGAGCGCTTGAACATGCTGGATCAGCGCGTCTGGCTCAGCGAACAATTCCGGTTCCAAAGCGGGCTTGAGCACTATGCGATCGCCAGACCAGGCCGGCCAAAGAAAATGAGTGGGGCTGCGAACCTGAGCAACGTGCTCGATTCGCGAGACCTCGTCGGACGCGGTCGCGACCGCACGAAGAAATTCAGGACTCAGCGTCCCCTCGTGCTCGAAAATCGCGATAATGGTCGCGCCAGACGGCTGTCCAAAGACCGATTCGAAGGCCTCGGTCGCATGTGCGGAAGCGCTGGACTGTGCAAACAGCGAACGGAAGGACATATCGACTCGAAGCCCGAACAAGCCCAATGTTGCCGTTGCAACGAGGACGCCAAGTATGACGAGCACCGAAACGCGGTGCGTAAGCACCATCTCGTAGGCTGCCGGTGCTCGCATCGTCTTAAGCTTCAGACTCGGTCGCTCGCTGCCTGTCAGCAACACAGTCTGCGAATAACGTTATCAGATCGCCCACGGTGTCTTTGCCCGAAAAATCGTCCTGCGTAAATGAAACGTCCAGCTCTTCCTGGAGCTCGAGGATGAGCTCGATCAAATCCAGAGAGTCGCCGACCGTCTCTAATGCCACATCATCGCTCAGGGAATTTACCGGCCGATCGAGAATGCGGCACATTGCTTGACGAATGATTTCTTTGTCGTTCATATGCGTTTCCTCGGTTTAGCTCCGAATTCACGACTTCGAGGTCAATAGGAACGCGACGCGATCGCCATGCTCGGCCAGAGCGTCGCCATAAACTTCGCGGTCCGCGGCTTTGAATCTTTCCAGGGTCTTTTCGATCTCGTTCCGTCCAAAGCGCGGCTCGAGCGAAGTCAGCGCATCGCGCACCCAGCGGATATGCCAGCGCTCGTCGTCGATGATCCGATCCAGTGTTTCCAGCACCGGTTCCGGCGTAGAGCGCGCGCGTCTGTGCCGCGCGTACTGTCTGACCACGCGTTGCTCGAACACCTGAGTGATTGCGAGCACTTCCATCAGATTCGTCGGCAACCCGGCCGTGGACAAATAACGATCCTGATAAGCATTTCCAAGTTTGAGGGGCTCGGAGCCGAGTCGTGCCAGGCAATCCGTCCACAGGCGCGCATGCTGAGCTTCATCGGCAAAGTGCCGGGTCATATCCATCTGAATGGATCCTGGCTTGAGGTGAGCCGCCAGCCTGCCGAAGAATGCCGCCCCCGAGAGTTCGCTGTGGCGATAGAAGCTGAGCAGCCAGCGCAGGTTTTCGTCCAGCGGCGCGTCCCCATTTAAGGCAGCGGAGGAATCCACGGAGTTCTTAATCGAAGGAAGAACGACAGCGGGCGCACCAGCGGCGCGAACAGCACCGTCGTGCGGACGCCTCGGGCAAGTCCGGTGCAACTCGCTCAATCGTAGGATTTTTCGTTCAGGTGACATGGGATATCCTTCGCCAGCGTGTGCGGAGCAGGTCGCGACAGATGCTTCGGAATAGATCGGCGGGATCAGGCGCACGATAGCCATCGAGTGCGGACACCAGCCTGGCGTTCATGACGTCTTTCGGCACAAACAGCTGGGGAGCAAAAGGCTGCACGCTTGCGAGCGCCTGATGCAGCACACGACTCGAGAAATTTTCCACTCCTTTGACCAGCAGCCGGAAGGTTTCCAGATCGCACAGCAGCGGCTTCAAGACCCGCCGCATTCGAAAACGGGCGTCCTCACAAAACGTCTGGAAGGCGATATCCACAAGCTCGGCCAGCGAAAGACTGTTTTCGCGCCGGTGCGCGACGTGCACGATCCGGGTGTCGGAAATCGACCGTTCGAGAAGCCGGGTGGCGGCATCTGCAACGAACTGCGCGGTCACCAGGTAAACAGGCGTAGTGGGATCGCCCGGCACCATCGGCAGAAGCCCGCCGTGAAAAAGCTTGAGCGTGTTGTGCAGCGCATTTCGGCGGCTCACGCGGCCCGTTTCATCATCCGCCATCACTGTGGCGACGCGAAGAATCTGCGAGGGTAACTCGGGAAACTCCTCCAAGGCGCAGTTTTCCGCAGCCCATTTGGACCATTCATAGTGATTGGCAAAGCGTCTCCCGGAACAAAGGGGATCTTCGGCGACCGGGCCCGGTGCAAGTCCCGAAGCGTAGACGGAGCTCAAGAACAGCACGCGCTCGAGCCTCGGACAGCCGGCCGCAAAGTGCATCAGCTTTCGGCTGCCATCGACATTGATGTTGCGCGCGTTTTCCAGTTCGAGATTGAAGCGGGTGGCGCCTGCCGTGTGAATGATCAGATCCACGTCGGCTTGAGGGATCCCGTCAAAGGGGCGGTCAGCCGAGAGCTCCCCGCCGACAATCTGGAGGCGACCGGGACGCGCGAGCAGCGTGCGCTCGAGTCGATCACGGCGGCTGAGAAACTGGTCTCGGTCACGAGCGCGTATCCACAAAAGCAGCTTCGCGTCCGTGGAGGTGAGGAGGGCACGCCCGATGTGGCCGCCAAGGTAGCCGTCAGCTCCGGTGATCAGGATCGTTTTCATCAGCCGGTGCTCCCGCATTCTTCGAACAGCCGCGGCCAGTGCTCGGGACAGGTCCCGAAGCGATGGAGGACGGCATGCATCCAGCGTTCCA
>JBFHVA010000285.1:0-4461 GCA_041589735.1 Gammaproteobacteria bacterium
CCGCCAGAACCGCCCAAAGCGTATGGTCCTGGAAAAAACTCACTCCGCTGTCAACCAGGCTGTTGATATCCATTGTTTAGTCCAACTCCTGCGAGGCCCGCATTGCCACCCACGCAAAACAAAAAGCTACAAGCCAAGCTTAGCGGGAAATAAGTAATCAAGAGGTCGGATCCCTTAATTTCTAAGTCGTGCGCTCTCAAGGGATCCGACCCCCTTGAATTCCTTGGACCCCTTGAATTCAAGGGATCTGACCCATTGAATTTTAGCGGACTGAATTCCGTCTCTGGCGAACCGGGCGGGGGCCGTTATCATTCGGCCCCATGACCCGGGATCCGAAAAGCGGCTTTTTCGCCAGCCGCTGGCATTCGGAGGTGGAGCTTCAAGTGCTCCTGTGGCGGGACGTTCTGTTTGTCGGCACGCTGATCAACCTGGTGGCCGGCTTCACAGCGTTCGTGATGCTTACCCAGAACGCCGCCGCGATCTGGGTGCTTTCGGTTCTCCTTGCGCCGGTGCCGTACAATATTTTTTTGCTGCTGTCTGTGTGGCGCTCGAAGCAATGCACACCGCTCATTTCGCTGATCGCCACGCTCTGGTTTGCGGCGATGCTGATCATTTGATCGACTGACCAAATTCCAGGTGATCCGTAAATTCGGTTTCCCCGAGTGGATTCGCTGGCAAGCGTGGCCCGTTGTATAAATGCAGCGGGCCGGAGCATTCTTCAGTCGGGGAGTGTCTGGGAGCAGACAGTTTAATCGCGGCGCGCTTTTGCCTGCGCTTGCCGCGCCGGCGTGAGGCAGACGCAACCTCGGCGCCGCCCAGTGCCATCGCCGATAACTCGTTGAGCCGAATATGAAAAAGCGAATTCTCATTCTCTATACCGGAGGCACCATCGGCATGCGCCGCACCTCCGGCGGCTACGCCCCGGAAGCGGGGCTGGATGCGATGATGGCGGATATGATGCCGCCGCATTTTCGGCAGGAACTGTCAGACCTCACGCTGCACGAGTACGAGCATCTGATCGACAGCGCCAATATGCGGCCTCAGGACTGGTATCGCATCGCTCGGGATATCGACCTGCGTTACGCCGAGTTTGACGGTTTCGTGATACTGCATGGCACCGACACCATGGCTTACACCACGTCGGCGCTGTCTTTCGTATTTCGCGGTTTGAAAAAGCCGATCATCGTCACCGGCTCGCAGATCCCGCTGCGGGAAATCCGCAATGACGCCCGCAACAACGTGATCACCGCCTTGATACTCGCCGCCGAATACGCCGTTCCGGAAGTCTGTCTGTATTTCAACGGCAGACTCATTCGCGGCAATCGCGCGACCAAGGTCAAAGCTGAAGGCCTCCAGGCTTTCGACTCGCCCAATTATCCCCTGCTCGGCGAAGTCGGCATCAACATCGACATCCAGACGAGCGCCGTTCGTACGAACACCGCTCCGGAAGCGATTCAAATCCCCGAGGCACCCGCCGCGCCGCGACTGGCCGTGCTCAGGCTGTTTCCCGGTATCGACGTCGACTGGCTGACGAAGCTCCTGGAGCCGCCGCTCAAGGGTCTTATCCTGCAGTCCTATGGCGTCGGCAATGTGCCGGCCGAATACGAGGGGCTAGTCGATGCGCTGGCGGAGGCCTCCGAACGCGGGGTGATCATCGTTAACGTGTCGCAATGTCTGGAGGGCGACGTCGATCAGGGCAAATACGCCGTCGGAGCTGCCTTGAACGAGGCCGGTGTGATCAGCGGCTACGACATGACTACGGAGGCCGCGTATACCAAGCTGCACCACCTGCTGGCACTCAATCAGCCGACAGCGGAAGTCCGAACCCTGATTCAGACCGATCTCTGCGGCGAACTGACCGCGCCCAGACGCCCGGCCTGAACCCAGGCAGCGTGCCCCCTACGCCTACCCCTTGGAAGATCTGAGCGATGCCGACGCAAACGGATTCCAAAAACCCTCAAAGTGGCGCCGTGTTCCGAAAACAACAGGATCTGCTCGGCGAGCGTGAGGTGCCGACCGACGCGTTCTATGGCGTGCAGACGCCGCGCGCACTCGAGAACTTTCGCATCACCGATATTTCCTTAGCGCGTTATCCGCTTTTTCCGTTGATCAACTTCGCAATCAGCACGCCAGTCCCCCGACAGCGATCGCGCGACGCGCGGTTGCGGCGAGATCACTCCGGCATCGCGCCAGCGCCGCCCTCATCGTAAACGGCCAGCGCCGAATCCACCGCCCGGCCCCAATCGGCCTTGTAACCGAGCTGGCGCAAGGTGGACTCCAATGCGGCCAGGCAGGTAAGCACGTTGCGCCTGGTGCAGCCGTAGCCCATGGTGCCGATGCGCCAGATACGTCCGTGCAGCGGGCCGAAAGAGGTGCCAATCTCGATGCCGAAGTTTTCCAGCATTGCGCTGCGCACCCCGTCTCCGGAGACGCCGTTCGGAATAAATACGCCCGTTACGTTCGGCATCTTGTTTGCTTGATCACCGAAGAGCTCGAGCCCCATGGCGGTGAGTCCCGTCGTGAGCGCCCGGCTGGCGAGGCGGTGGCGCGCAAACCGCGCCTTAAGTCCTTCGCTCAAGACGAGACGGGCGCACTCGCGAGCGGCGTACAGCATCGAGGTTGCCTCGGTATGGTGATTCAGACGTTTTTCGCTCCAATAATCCATGAGCATGGGCAAATCGAAATAGTTCGATTGAATGATTTCACCCGGTCCATCCTTCGAATTGTCGGCACGGATACCCTGTTCGACGTGCTTTCGTTTCAGCACGCAGGCCTCTACTCGATCGTTGAGGGTGACAGGAGCGATACCCGGCGGCCCCGATAAACACTTCTGTAGTCCAGCGGATACAGCATCGATTTGCCAGGCGTCGGTGGGCAGATCCATGCCCGTGATGGAGGCGGTGGCATCGACATAGAGCAACACGTCGTGACTTCGGCAGAGAGGTCCGATATCCGCGAGTGGTTGCGCCATGGTTGTCGAGGTGTCCCCTTGAACCAGCGTGACCAGCTTCGGGCGATGCTTCTTTATGGCGGCCTCGATTTGCTCCGGGGTGAAAACGGTGCCCCACTCCGTCTCGACGGTAACGACTTCGGCTCTGCAGCGGCGCGAAATTTCCGCCAGCAGATGACCGAATCGTCCCAGGATCGGAACCAGCACTTTGTCCCCCGGTGAAATGATCGAGGTCAGCATGGTCTCGATGCCGGCCCGGGCCGTGCCGTCAACCAGAAATGTCCAATGATTCTTTGTTTGAAACACCTGGCGGTAGAGCGCCATGGTTTCATTCATGTATTGCGTGAATTGAGGATCGAACTGCCCGAGCAATGGCATGGACATGGCGCGCAGCACCCGGGGATCGGCGTCAACAGGACCAGGTCCCATTAGGAGACGGGGCAGTGGGTTCAGCTCATCGTAAATCTCGTGCATTGTTCTTCCTGATCTTCTGTTCACGCGTTTTCGGCAAAAACCTGGGTTCCGGCATTACCAAGCAACGCGGCTTCGGCCTCATATAGGTCGGCGATGACGGCTCTGCGGCCGCCATTCTCCAAGAAATTGATCACGGCCTCGACCTTGGGCCCCATGCTGCCCTCGGCGAACTGGCCGGCGTCGTGAAGCGTTTTCAGCTCACTCAAAGCGATCTCGCCCAGCGCCTTCTCGGTGGCCTTTCCGTAGTCGACGGATACGGCTTTCACCCCCGTCAGAATCATCAGCAGCTCGATATCCAGGACGTTCGCCATTTTGGCCGAGGTCAGGTCCTTGTCGATAACCGCATTGACGCCATGTCGTTCGCCATTCGATTGTCTAATCACGGGAATTCCACCGCCACCACCCGCAATCACCACGGCGCCGCTCTTCGCTACCGCCTCGATGAGCGAAATATCCACGATATGTTTCGGGTGGGGTGAGGGCACCACATATCTCCAGCCCCGATCGTCCTCCTCGTGCATGGGCCAACCGAATGCCTCATTAATCTCCATCGCCTCCTGCTTTTCGAAGAAAAAGCCGACGGGCTTGCTCGGTGATGTGAATGCCTCGTCTTCCGGGTCGACCTCCACCTGGGTGAGGAGGCAGACCACGTGTCGGGCACTTCCCGCGCGACGCAGACTGTTCTCCAGCGCCTGCATGAGCAAATAGGCAATGCCGCCCTGACTATGGGCGACGCAAATATCCATGGTCATGGGGGGAACGCGGTGTCGTGCCAGCGCCTGACGCATGAGAATTTTTCCAACCACCGGCCCGTTTCCGTGGGTCACGATGAGCTCGTTGTCCATCTTCATGATGGGCAGCAGCGCCTCCGCGGTGCGCTCGGCAATGGCCAACTGCTCTTCCGGGGTGCCCTTTATCGTACCGGGATGGGTTGCGTTACCCCCAACGGCGATCAGCAGGCGACGAGGTATGGGATCCGCCGACATGCGCCTTACTCACCGACGAACCACGCGGAAAGGGCTGCCGCGTCCGCGTTC
>JBFHVA010000286.1:0-4419 GCA_041589735.1 Gammaproteobacteria bacterium
AGCAGGCCGGCGAGATCGATCCAGGCGACCACCCGGCCGCTGGCCGGATCGATTTTTGCGATGCGATCCTCCTGCCAGACGTTTGCGAAAAGAAACCCTTCGATGAACTCAAGCTCGTTCAGCCGGTTCACCGGGCCCCGGGCGTCGTGGACCTCGAGCTTGCCGACAATGCCGAAGGTTTCCGGGTCCAGACGATAGAGCGTTGCGCTGCCGTCGCTCATGTGCAGCCATGCGCCGTCGTACGCGAGCCCCCAGCCTTGCGTCGGGTAGTGAAAGGTCTCGAGCAGCTCCAGGTTTTCGAGGTCGTAAACGAACCCGGTACCTTCCAGCCAGGTGAGCTGAACCAGGCGCTCCCCGACAACCGTGAGTCCCTCGCCGAAAAAACGCTCCTCGAGCATCCGTTTGGCCACGACGTGTCCCGTCTCGAGTTCAACCTTGCGGATCGACGAAGCACCGTAACGCCCGGTGCTCTCGTAGAGAAAGCCGCGGTAATAAACCAGACCCTGGGTAAAGGCGTCCGGGTCATGCGGATATTCAGAGATCACCCGATAACCATATCGCGCCGGCTCGCCGTCGGCGGCGCTACCGGCGGTGCAGGCGATGGCCAGTAACGCGGTCAGCGCAAATGCAAGTCGGGCTTTGACCAGTTTGTCGGCGAGATGTCTAGCCGGTGGAGTTGTCACCGAAGATCCTGCTACAGCAGCTTGCCCAGACTGACCCGCTCTTCGACGGTGTATCCAAGACGCTGGTAAAAGGCCACCACGGTCTCGTTGCCGGCGCGCACCTGCAGATTAATCTTCGGGCAACCCAGACGCTTAAGCGCCGACTCCAGCTGGGCCATCAGCCTCGCGCCGAGGCCTTGGCGCCTGAGATCCGGCCTCACAGCGACCGCGTAGATCCATCCGCGGTGGCCGTCATAACCGCCCATAGCGGTACCCGCCAGGGCGCCGTTTTCCAGCGCAACGAGAAACAAATCACGCTGCACGGCACGCTTCTTCGCCATCACCAGCGAAGGCTCGTTCCAAGGCGGGTCGTCGGGAAACACCTCGCGCCAAAGCGCCGCCACCGCGTCCTCGTCGGCATCCTCGAAGAGGCGGATTTCGATGGCGCCGGAATCGCTCATCCGCAGATCTTGGGGATCATCCTGGCAAGCCCGACGCCGAGGCCTATGATCTGCTTGTTCTGGGTATCGTCTTTGAGCTGTCCGTCGTCAGCAAATGCCTCGCCGGCCGACGGCACCGCCACCTGCTCCGGCAACACGATGCAGCCGATGTTGCCGAGAATGGCACGCACGTGCACCAGCCCGCGGAGCCCCCCGAGCCGTCCCGGCGAAGCACTCATCAGAGTCACCACTTTGCCTTTGAAGCACTCCAGCGGCTTTTCGCCCTCGGCCTGACGCGACGCCCAGTCGATGGTGTTCTTCAGCACGCCGCTGATGGAGCTGTTGTACTCCGGGCACGAAATCAGAAACCCGTCATGCTGATGCATCAGTCGTTTGAACTTCATACCGTTCTCGGGGATCCCCTTTTCCTGTTCCAGATCGCCGTCGTAAAGCGGCATCGGATAGTCCGCGAGATCCACCAGACTGACTTTTGCCCCCGCGGTCTCCGCAGCGCTGGCGGCGACGCGGATGAGTTTCTTGTTCCAAGACTCGCGGCGGGTGCTGCCGGCGAAAGCGAGGATTCTAGGGTTTTCCGTCATTTATTTTCCTTGGCATAAACAAATCGAATCGGGCAAACGGTGCAGGCGTCGGCGCATTTCATGCAGTGCGCTCACAAACTGCATGTTGTCCGCCTGCTTATTGAATAAGCACAAAGAGACGCGCTCATCGGTCTATGTGACCCAGGTCGCGTCCGGGCGCGATCTGATCCCGCAACCGCTGCTTCAGCACCTTGATTTCGGGAAAGCCGCCGTCGGCCTTTCTCGACCAGATGCGTTGGCCGTCCACCCGTATCTCGAAAATGGCGTCGCTGCCGGGCTTGAGCGCCACCGATCCGAGCTCCGACTCGAAAGTGCTGAGCAGCTCCTGGGCAAACCAGGCGGCGCGCAGCATCCAGCGACATCCGGTGCAATACTCGATCTCGACGACGGGCTTGGATTGCATTTCCGTCCTCATCAACCGGGCGCCCGATTTGGGGCACCACAAAAAATAAAACTCCTTTCGCGCGGAAGCCCGCCCGCAACGAAGTTCAGCAGGTGGAGTGAAACAACCCGCCGACCGGGAACTTGGCAGCCAGCGCGTTGTAGCGCTCGACCGCGGCGCGGGTTTCCTCCACGTAAACGTTAACGTTTTCGGCTTTGAGAAGCGCCAGCGTCTCGGGACACGTTTGAAGCGCGAGCAGCATGCCCCGGCTCAAGACGACCACCTCGCTGCCCTGGGCCAGAAGCTCCCTCACGTCCCCGGGCTGGATTCCGGGACGGTGGCGGGTTCCGGTTTCGGTCCAGTCCCAGGGCCGGCCGCCGCCGGGATAAAGCTTGAAGTCCTTACCCGCTTCGAGGCCCTCCACTTCCATACGGCCCCAGTCAACCCGCATGATTCTTGGTGAGTGCATCATGTCGACAATGCGTTTCGCCGCCTGCCTCAACGCTCGACCTTGGTCAGGATCCGGCTCGGATTGTCGCCGTTACGGTAATATTCGATGCGCCGGTTCATGTCCTGGAAGACGGCGTCGCGCTCTTCCTCTGTATCGAACCATCGAAGCGCTTCCCAGTCCTCACCAAGCAGATGCGGCGCCCGCATGGGATCCGTGGGCGGCAGGGTGATGCGGATGCCGTATTGTTTTGCTTGGGCCAACTCTCCTTACTCCCTATAAGAATCGGAATTAGAACTTAAGCATCCGCGGCGGCGCGGTCAATCTTAGCCGGGCCATCGCGAAATTGCTGAACCGACTAGAGTTCGCGGCCCAGCAGCTCGGGCTCGAATGGAAACTTGGACATGAGCTCGTAGCCCGTATCGGTAATGTGGATCTGCTGCTCGAGCTTGACGCCTTCGCCGCCGTCCTCGGCGCCGATAAAGCTCTCGACGCAAAGCACCATGCCCGGTTCGATGACGCCATCGTACCCGCCGGAGTCGAAATCATCCTTGTATAAGATGTAGGGGTACTCGCCGGTCATGCCGATCCCGTGGGCCAGCAGATAGTAGCGGTTAGCGTGATAGCGCTCCGGGATCCGCCAGCCCTTGTTTGAAACTTCAGCGAAGGAAAGCCCCGGGCGCATGAGATCCAGATTGTGATGGATCTGCTCGTAGGCCAGGCGATAACACTGCCGCTGCTCGGGTCTGGGCTTGGCCTCCCCGCAGAGGAAGGTGCGTGAAAAATCCGCGTAATAGCCGTGACGGCCCACCACGTCGGTATCGAGCAGCACCAGCTCGCCTTTCTCAATGATTTTCTCCGAGCATTCCTGAAACCACGGGTTGCTGCGCGCGCCGGAATTGAGCAGGCGGGTCTCGACGTAGTCGCCACCGGTTTCGATCACGTGGGCCCAGAGCATCGACCACAGCGCCTGCTCGCTCACGCCGGGACGAATCGCCGCTTTCAGCTCTGCCACGCCCTCCTCCACCGCCGCAATCGAAGATTGCATCAGCGCTACCTCGCCCGGCACCTTGATACAGCGGGCGCGCTCCACCGCTTCCTGAGCATCGACCATGTCGAAGCCCTCGCCAGCCAGCGCGAAGGCGGCGGCGGCATTGAAACGCTCGATCCCCAAGCGCCGGTTGCCCCCGCAGCAGCTGCGCGCGAGGTCCGCGATCTCTGCGGCCCAGCGCCGCGTCGCGGCCTCGAGCCGGTCGCCCGCCGCCACGTAGCTCGCCGTGGTCGCGATTCGAACCTCGTCGATGAGCGCGTTGCCAGCGGCAAGGTGCGCGCAGCCGGCAAACTCGAACAGCACCACCGGGCCTTCGGCGGGAATGAAAACGTAGCGGGCGGGATTTCTCGAAGTGAAAATCTGCATGTTGCGAGTGCCGGTCGCATAGCGCACGTTTACGGGATCCACCAACACCAGCGCGCCGATGTCCCGCGCCACCATCTGCGCGCGGATCCGCTCCAGCCTGCCGCGCTGCACCTTGAATTCGGTCTCTTCCGAGATTCCGTTGACGTCCATTTCACTTCGCAAGCTCACGCTGACGTGTAGTTTTCCTATTTTTCCGGCCCCGTCTTCAGCAAATACTCGGCGAGTGCAACCGCATTGTTATGCGCTTCGTCTCGCGCGCCATAGAGCAAGGTCACCCTTCCTTTACGGGTCTCGTCCCGCAGCACAGAGACCGTTTCCGGCCTGGCGTCAAGCTCTTCGAAGTAACGTCGCTTGAATGCGTCCCAGCGCCTGGGCACGTGGCCGAACCACTTGCGCAACTCCGTCGATGGCGCAATGTCTTTCAGCCACAGATCGATTTGCGCCTCCTGCTTGGACAGGCCCCGAGGCCAA
>JBFHVA010000287.1:0-4418 GCA_041589735.1 Gammaproteobacteria bacterium
CACGTGGGACTGATGCTCGACAAAGCAAATTGCACGCTCGCCGCGAACAAGAATGCGCACCGGGCCAGCCGTCGAGCAGGCCCAGAAACTGAGCTCCAGACCTTCGGGCCCGTCGCGCCACTGCCGAGTGAGCAAGAAGCAACTCAACCCGCGGTCATCGCGCGCGTTCGATTTCGGCGGGCTCCATTCTTCTTGATTCTTGAAAAAGCTCACGGGACAGACGTCATGGCTGGGTAATTAATCACGCTCTCACAATACCTCCGTGCCCTCGGCGGCATAAGTGGCAGTTCCGAAGGTCACGATTCAATTTTATTATCCCGCATATCTGATACATTTGGGCGAGACCGTGGCGGAAGCTCGCGCCTGTGAAATCCGCTAATTTGCCAGGATATGACGAGCGGGGAATATCCGATTACCAGGAAATGCTCAAACAGTCATGTCACAGCAAAGTGTGCTTGAAGATTTAAAGTCCCGAATCGGGACGGAAATCTTTACCAGTGACTGGATTACCGTAAACCAGGAGAAAATCAACGCCTTCGCCGCGGCGACAAACGATCATCAGTGGATTCATACCGATCCGGAGCGCGCCGCCAAAGATTCCCCCTACGGCGCAACCATTGCGCACGGCTACCTGATTATCTCACTTTACCCGCAGATGCGAAGAAGCGTGGTCGACGGAGTACCCGTTTACCCTGGTGTTAAAAGCAGTATTAATTACGGCCTGAATAAACTCAGATTTCCCAACGCCGTGCGCGCCGGCTGCCGGGTGCGCGGACATACCGAACTCGTCAACGTGAAACAGATTCGTAACGCAATACAGATGATTGAGAAACTGACCGTCGAGATTGAGGGTGAAGAAAAACCCGCCTGCGTAGCCGAGGCCATTGTATGGCTCGTTTTCTGATCTTTACTCGCTTAAATTGCGCATCTTGCGCCGGCTGAACCCAGGAAGAAAGTACTTTGGTTGAGATAAAGAAGGCCGCCGTCATCGGTGCGGGCACGATGGGCTCTGGCATCGCCAGCCACCTGGCCAATGCCGGCGTGCCCGTGGTTCTGCTGGACATTGTTCCCGACGGGGCGAATAACAGGAATGTCGTCGCCGAGGGCGCGATCAAGCGGCTGCTCAAATCACAGCCGCCCGCCTTCATGCAGCGCAGCAATGCAGAGCTCATTACTGCGGGCAATATCGAAGACGATCTGGGGCTAGTTGCCGACGCGGACTGGATTGCAGAAGCAGTGGTGGAGCGACTCGATGTAAAACATGCGCTCTATAAAAAAATCGATGCCGTACGCAAACCCGGCGCGATGGTGTCTTCCAACACCTCCACCATTCCCTTATCTATGCTCACGGAGAAGATGTCTGAATCGCTCAAGAGTGATTTTTGTATCACTCATTTCTTCAATCCTGTTCGCTACATGCGCTTACTGGAGATCGTCGCCGGCCCGACTACGCAATCGGAAGTCATCGATACTCTGTCACGGTTCTGCGACGTCATGCTCGGCAAGGGCGTCGTGCCCTGCCGCGACACGCCGGGTTTTCTTGGAAACCGGGTGGGCGTCTACGCGCTTCAGGTGGGCATCGTGGAAGCGGCCAAGGCGGGTCTGAGAGTTGAGGAAGCCGACGCGCTCATGGGACGTCCCATGGGGATTCCGAAGACCGGCGTGTTCGGGCTCTACGATCTCATTGGGCTGGACCTGATGGTGGACGTGGCTTCGAGCCTCAAATCCGCGCTGTCTAAAGAAGATGCGTTTCACGAAGTCGCTGCCGGCATTCCGCTGATCTCCAAGCTGATCGAGCAGGGCTACACGGGCAATAAGGGCAAAGGGGGGTTCTATCGCGAGCGCGATGAAAACAGTGATCGATTGCGCGAAGCCATTGATTTTAAGACCGGCGAGTACCGACCCGTTGATCGCCCGCTCCTGGATGCCGCTGTCGCCGGAGAGGTTGAAGGATTGCGCGCGCTTGTTACGCACGACGACAAATTTGGGCGCTTCGCCTGGCGGGTGCTGTCAAAAGTGCTGACCTACGCCGCCTCGCTGATTCCTGAAGTCGCCGACGACCCCCTGCCGATGGACGAAGCCATGAAGCTCGGCTACAGCTGGAGTAAGGGCCCGTTCGAGATGATCGACGATTTGGGGTCCGCGTGGTTCCGGAAAAGAATCGAAGCCGATCGTATGGCGGTGCCGCAGTTTCTCGAGCGCGCCGGCGGGGGCGACTTTTATCGCGCCAACGAAGCTAAACTCGAACGCCTTACGTTTTCCGGAAATTACCTGGCGGTGGAGCGCGCACCCGGTGTAGTGCGCCTCGGTGATATCACCAGAACCCAGACAGCCGTCGCCTCGAACCGGGCCGCGAGCCTATGGGACGTGGGCGATGGCGTTGCCTGCGTAGAGTTTCACACGAAGGCCAACGCGCTTGGTCCCGACTCGATGGCGCTCATCGTGGAGGCGCTTGACATTGTCAACGACAATTTCGAAGCGCTGGTTTTTCATAACGACGCGCCGCACTTTTCCGTAGGCTTCAACCTCGAGTTCGCGCTGGCGGCGGCAAAGGAAAAAGCATGGTCGCGCCTGGACGGCGCACTGGACGCGTTCCAGTCGGCGTGTCTTGCCTGCCGCTACGCGCCTTTTCCCGTCGTTGCTGCGCCCGCCGGTATGTCGCTGGGCGGCGGCTTTGAGGTGCTGCTTCATTGCGACGCCCTTCAGGCCCACGCCAACACGAACATGGGCCTGGTCGAGACCCTGGTTGGACTGGTGCCATCGGGCGGCGGCTGCAAGCAGATGCTCCACCGCTGGACACGCGAGCAAATGGACGTAGATGGCGCACTCGATGGTGCACTGGAAGCGTTCTCGATTATCGGCATGGGCAAAACCGCGGCCTCGCCGCTGGAAGCAAGGCCTTTACGTTTATTCCAAGACCATGACCATTTCAGCATGAACCGCGATCGACTGCTGGCCGAAGCAAGGTCCCTCGCGCTCGGGCTGGCGAAAAGCTACACGCCGCCAGAAAAACCCGTGTTCACCGCGCTCGGCCGGAGAGGTTTGAGCGCCATGGAAGCGATTCTCGACGAGCTCGAGGAGAAAGGCATTGCCACGCCTCATGACCTTGTCGTGGGCCGAAACCTTGCCCGAGTGCTCTGCGGCGGAGATCGAAAGGAAGGCGAAAAGGTGAGTGAGGACGATCTGCTCGCCCTGGAGCGCGAGGCATTCATCGCTCTTTGTGATACGCCACAGACGGTGGCGCGCATCGAGCACATGCTGACCGCCGGGCGCCCGCTTCGGAATTGACCCGGTGAGTCGCTTAGCGGCTTGAATCTATTAATTCTTTTTACCTTTCAGTCGGCTGGGCACTACGCTTGGCGCTGAAACGGGCGCATACTGGATAAATTGCAAGTCTAGGGTTCACGTGGCGACCCGGAGAATCGTCGAATTTACTGGCTGTCATGAGCTTCCAAGGAGGGCTTTGATGACGACAAAAGCACTAACCCGAGTTATTCGAAACGCAATCGATCGCGGACCGCGACGTGCAGCGCTTCGTGTTGCGACTACGGCGGTCATTGTTGCCGCTTTTCTCGGTGGCGCCATCATCATCGACGGTAACGGAATATCCGTCTCCGACAATGTCACCTATGCGAAAGGCGGTCATGGCGGCGGCAAGGGCGGTGGTGGCGGACGTGGCCGTGGTCACGGCGGTGCAAAGACCGATGGACACGGCGACATTGCCGGTGTCAGCCATGGCTACGGCCATGCCAAGGAGCACGGACACGGTCATACCAACGGTCACGAACACGTGGACGGCCACCACCACAGCCAGGGGCACGGGCGCGGCCACGCAAAGTCCCACGGACACGGTCACGCCAGAGGTGACGGAGAAGATGATGGCCGCTCGGATGTCCCCGGCGCGGCCGCTCTTGGTTCGCTCAACGCTGCGAACGCCTCGTCGACGGCGCGGGAAAACGCTTCGTCCGATTCGATGGTTGGCCGTATTGCCGCCTTCGTCGACGCCGTGGAGTCTGGAACCATAAATGAGGCGGCCGAAGCGCTGGCCGCCAAGGCCAACAAACCGATCACCAAAGAAGTGGTGGAGGAAGTTGCGCGAAAGGTCGACGTCCAGGTAAGCGAGGAGACCGCCGGAGATATTGCCGACGCCGCCGCTAGAATTCAGAACAACGAGATCGAAGAGCCGATGGGCCAGTCGATGCCGGGCGGGAGCTGATTTTTTTGTCTGAGTCCGAAAGTGAAGCGGCGGCGCGCGACCGCGCCGCCGCTTTAATTGAAAAGAGCTTAGTTTTCGGCGGAGGACATCTCAGCGGTAATTACTTGGATGTGCTCTGGATCAGCCCGTCGAGCAGCGAGACGGAAATCTGACCGTTGACCGGCAGGTTACTCGCCTCCTCGTAGGCCTGAATTCCTTTGCG
>JBFHVA010000288.1:0-4397 GCA_041589735.1 Gammaproteobacteria bacterium
AAGATGCCGGTCATCGCCAACGGGGACATCAGCTGTCCCGAAAGTGCGCGACGGGTGTTGCTGCAAACAGGTGCCGACGCCCTCATGATCGGTCGCGCTTCTCAAGGTAATCCGTGGATATTTCGCGAAGTGAGTCATTACCTTGCAAGCGGGCACCGTCCGCCCGGGCCGGATGCCGATGAAGTCGGCGAAACCCTGGTTGAGCACCTTGAGGCGCTGTATGAGTTCTACGGCACGTTCAAGGGCGTGCGCGTCGCGCGCAAGCACCTTGGCTGGTATCTAAAGCCTCGACCGGGCGGGACCGATTTGTGGTCCCGGATTAATCGGGTGGAAGACGCCGCGACGCAGCTTCAGATGGTGCGCAACTTTTTCGAAGCCCAATCGGACCGCGCCGCGCCGTCGAGCTTCATGGCGCAGGAGCTTGCGGCGTGAGCGTAACCGCCAAGCTCAAATCGCGTCCCGCCGACGACTTGCTGCGCGTAGACGCGGCCCGCACCAAGGAGCCTTTAAGAGAGTGCGTCCGCGACGCGCTGACCCAGTATTTCCGGCAGCTCGACGGTTACGACGCCAGTGACCTCTACGATCTGGTCATGAGCGAGGTGGAGGTGCCCCTGCTGGAGTCGGTTATGGAGTACACCCGCGGCAATGTGACCCGGGCCGCCACCATTCTCGGCATCAACCGCGGCACACTGCGCAAGAAGCTCAAGCAGTACAATCTGGATTAACGCCGGGCGGCATTTGGGAAGCATCGCCATGAGCCGAGCGCAGAGGGCCCGGGCGGGGGGCAGACTTCGGGGCTTGCGCTTCAGCTCCAAGGCCGAGGTGAGTTGAAACGATTCCGGCGAAGAATTTGCCGCACGACTTCCCCTAGGATCCAAAAGCACGCCGGAAAGCAATCGGCCTTAAACGGCTCAATCTTCAACACTCCTGCCAGCTCGGAGAACACTTGAATGTCTGCTGTGACCCGCGCGCTCGTAAGCGTGTCTGACAAAACCGGAATAGTAGAATTTGCCTCGAGACTTTCAAAACTCGGGGTGGAGATCCTTTCCACAGGCGGTACTGCCCGACTGCTTTCCGAAAACGGTGTGCCCGTGAAAGAAGTCTCTGAGCACACGGGTTTTCCCGAAATCATGGACGGGCGTGTGAAAACGCTGCACCCGAAAATCCACGGCGGCCTGCTCGGACGGCGCGACAAGGACGCAAAGGCCATGAATGCGCAGGGCATCGAGCCCATCGATTTACTGGTGGTCAACCTCTATCCGTTCGAGCAAACGGTGGCAAAGCCCGATTGCGATCTTGCGACCGCAGTAGAGAACATAGACATCGGAGGTCCGACAATGCTGCGCGCTGCGGCTAAGAATCACGCCTTCGTTACCGTGATTGTTGACGCCGCGGACTACGAAAGGGTCATTACCGAGCTTGAAGCGGAAGGCGAAGTATCTGACAAGACCCGTTATGACTTGGCGGTCAAGGTCTTCGAGCACACCGCCCGCTACGACGGCGCCATCGCCAACTATTTTGGAGCCATAGATAACTCAGGTGGGGTACGTCAGGATTTTCCGCGCACCTTTTCCATGCAGTTTCTGAAATCAGAGGAGATGCGCTACGGCGAGAACCCCCATCAGCGCGCCGCCTTCTACGTCGAACGGACACCGGCCGAGCCTTCCGTTTCAACCGCGAGAAAGCTGCAGGGCAAGGAGCTGTCCTATAACAACATCGCCGACACCGACGCCGCTCTGGAATGCGTGAAAAGCTTCGAGGAGACCGCTTGCGTAATCGTCAAGCACGCCAACCCGTGCGGCGTTGCCGTGGGTGAGAGCGTATTGGAAGCCTACGATCGTGCTTACCGGACAGATCCGACTTCCGCCTTCGGAGGCATCATCGCGTTTAACCGCCCGCTGGACGAGGCAACTGCGAGCGCCATTATCAAGCGGCAGTTTGTGGAGGTCGTCATTGCGCCCGCGATCGACGACAGCGCGTTGACGGTATTTTCGAAAAAGCAGAACGTGCGGATTCTTTCCTGCGGCCAGTGGGGTGAGACCCGGCCGGCGGAGTGGGACTTCAAACGCGTATCAGGCGGCCTGCTGATTCAGGATCGGGACATCGGCGAGGTCGGGGCCTCTGCGCTCAAAGTTGTATCCAAGCGTGCCCCGAGCAACCAGGAAATGGCGGATCTTCAGTTCGCCTGGAAGGTGGTCAAGTTCGTCAAGTCCAACGCCATCGTCTACTGCAAGGACGGCATGACTCTGGGTATAGGCGCCGGGCAAATGAGCCGCGTCTACTCGGCGAAAATCGCGGGCATCAAGGCGGCCGACGAGGGTCTCGAGGTCAAGGGATCGGTGATGGCCTCGGACGCCTTTTTCCCCTTTCGCGACGGCATAGACGCCGCGGCGGAAGCCGGGATCACGGCAGTCATCGAGCCCGGCGGCTCGATGCGGGACGACGAAGTCATCGCCGCCGCCGACGAGCACGGCATGGCGATGGTGTTTACGGGGATGAGGCATTTTCGGCACTGAGGCCAAACGGATGGGCTTCGACGCGACCGGCTATCAGGTATGTAGTATGTGGTATGTAGTATGTAGGGACAGAAAGCTGAGTGGGGATCAACGGGCGGCGTTACTCGCTCCTCGCGGGGATAGACAAACGGACACCATCCCACATATTTCCCCATGAACGTCCTCATCATTGGTTCCGGCGGGCGGGAGCACGCGCTGGCGTGGAAGGCGGCGCAGAGCGAAGCGGTAAACAAGATCTTCGTGGCCCCGGGAAACGCCGGAACCTCGGTTGAGCCAAAGGTCGAGAACATTAATATAGGCGCCGGTGACATTGACGGCCTGCTTCGGTTTGCCGGCGACAACCGTATCGGCCTTACCATCGTCGGGCCGGAAGCGCCGCTGGTTGCCGGCGTCAGCGATCGATTCGTCGCCGCAGGGCTGAAAATCTTCGGGCCTACACGTGATGCCGCCGCGCTCGAGGGATCCAAGGCTTTCACCAAGGCGTTTCTCGAGCGCCACAAAATTCCCACCGCCTCGTACGCAAGCTTTACCAAGCTTGGTGCGGCGCTCGATTACGTGTCCGAGCAGGGGGTGCCTTTAGTCATCAAGGCCGACGGTCTTGCGGCCGGAAAGGGCGTCGTTATCGCCACCAGTGAGGATGAGGCAGTCGCTGCGCTGAAAGCGATGCTGGTGGATTCAAAATTCGGTGAAGCGGGTCGGCGTGTCTTGATCGAGGAGTTTCTTCAAGGCGAAGAAGCAAGCTTTATTGCCATTGTCGGCGGCGGCAAGATCCTGTCCTTGGCGTCGTCCCAAGACCACAAGGCCGTCTACGACGGCGATATGGGTCCGAACACCGGCGGTATGGGCGCATACTCGCCGGCGCCGGTGGTCGATACCGGCATGCACCAGCGGATCATGCGTGAAGTGATTGAGCCGACTGTGTCGGGGCTTCAATCGGAAGGTCTAAATTACACGGGCTTTCTTTACGCCGGCTTGATGATCGGCGAAGACGGAACGCCCCGGGTGCTTGAATACAACTGCCGCTGCGGCGATCCCGAGACCCAGCCCATCATGATGCGGCTTAAATCGGATCTGGTACGCCTGTGTGAAGCGGCGGTAGACGGTAATCTGGGATCCTTGAAAGCTGACTGGAGCGATGAGGTTTGCGTCGGCGTGGTTATGGCTTGCGGCGGATATCCCGGTGAATATGCCAACGGCGATCCCATCGACGGCCTTGGCGAGAAGGTTGAGGGCACCAAAGTATTCCACGCGGGAACAGCGATCAATGATGGACGCGTGATCACCGCGGGCGGGCGGGTGCTCTGCGTCTGTGGCTTGGGCAAAAGCGTTACCGAGGCGCAGGCACTTGCCTATCAACGTGTGGCGCAGATCCACTGGAATGGCGTCCAGTACCGGACCGACATCGGTTACCGGGCGATCGCGAGGGAGAAGAAAAAGGCTTGAGACTGGAGACCACAGGCTCAAGTTCTCCACCGCTTTAATCGATCTGTGGTTGAAATAATCTCTCGCAGGGGAGATGAAATTTGTCAGGAGCGAGAATTGACATGCTTTGATCGAAGGAGCGGGCTATTGCCAGCACCCAATCACTCTCTTCCATTCCACTCCAGGAAGTTCTTCAGCAGGGTCAGTCCCGCCCGCGCGCTTTTCTCCGGGTGGAACTGTACCGCGAACAGTTTCCCGTCCGCGATCGCAGAGGAAAATTCCACCGCGTAGCGAGTGCGGCCCACGGTGACATCATCGTCCTGCGGCGCCACGTAGTAGCTGTGGACGAAGTAAAAATATTCTCCGTCGTTGATTCCCTGCCATAGCGGATGCTTTTTGACAAAGCGGACATCGTTCCAGCCCATGTGCGGGACCTTGAGACGCCTACCGGTCGACTCG
>JBFHVA010000289.1:0-4385 GCA_041589735.1 Gammaproteobacteria bacterium
AGCCTGCCGCTGGTTACAGATCTGCTTTTCGCCGCGCTTGCCGGCCTTTTCCTGATCTTCGGCCTGCAGAGCTATCGCCGTCACAGAACCCGCGTTGAGCTTTCCGATGACGGTATCTTAATAGCGCCGGCTGGTCGGGCGTTGAGGTGGCGCGCGCTTTCGAAGCTCGTTCTCTCTTACTTTAACGTGCGCCGGGAAGGATCGAATGGATGGATGGAGCTCAAGCTGGTCTCCGGAGGACAAAGCGTCCGTTTAGACTCGCGTCTGGAAGGCTTCACCGAGGTCGCGGCCTGCGCAGCGCGGGCGGCGCAAGACAACGGAGTGGAACTTGACCAGGCCACGGTGACGAACCTAGCCGCGCTTGGAATTCACGCAAAAGAGGCGGCCGTTTCTGATGGCGATGAGCGCTGACAACCTGCTCGAGGTACGGGACCTCCAGGTGGAGTTCCGGCTCCACCCCGCCGGCAATCTGCGCGTGGTTGATGGCGTCTCGTTTCGAGTACGCCCAGGCGCCACCGTGGCGGTGGTCGGTGAATCGGGGTCCGGAAAGTCGGTGATTTCCCAGGCCATTATGGGGATTCTTCCGCGCGCGGCTCGCATCACCGCGGGCAGCATTCGCTTTCACGACCCCGCCGCCTCCAGGCTGGGCGGGCAGGCCAAGAACGGGGTAGATATCGCGGCGCTGGATCCGGACAGTGCAGCTATGCGCGATATCCGCGGCGGCAGGATCGCAATGATCTTTCAGGAGCCGATGACTTCTCTGTCTCCGCTTCACACGGTGGGCAATCAGGTATCCGAAGCGCTGCGCCTGCACCGGCCCGCCGACAAGCGCGAAGCGCGGGAGGCCACTTTAGAAATGCTCAACATGGTGGGATTTCCGCACCCGGACCGGGCATTCGATACCTACCCGTTCGAACTCTCCGGTGGACTGCGTCAGCGGGCCATGATTGCCATGGCGCTCATCTGCCGACCGGCCCTTTTGATTGCCGACGAACCCACTACAGCACTCGACGTGACCATCCAGGCTCAGATCCTCAAGCTTATCCACGACCTCCAGGCGCAATTCGAAATGGCTGTGCTGCTTATTACTCACGACCTAGGAGTCGTCGCCAACATGGCCGAAGAGGTGGTGGTGATCTATCACGGCAAGCTGATGGAGCGCGGCACGTTGGAGGAAATCTTCATTCGCCCCCGTCACCCTTACCTCAAAGCCCTCATGCGTGCCGTGCCCAGGGTGGGCATGAAGACGGGCGAGCGGCTTACCCCGATTCGTGAAGTAGAAAGCAACCATCGAACCCGTCGCGCCCCGAAGGCGGCGCTTGCGCAGGTGTCTGCGACCCCTATGCTCGAGGTTCGGGGGATCACGAAGCGATACCGAAATAGAAAGTTTGGAATGTTTTCATCGGGATCGCAGACGGAGGTTGTGGTCGTTGACGACGTGAGCTTCGATGTCGAGCCGGGCGAATGCATGGGCCTCGTTGGCGAAAGTGGCTGCGGAAAAACGACGCTCAGTAAGATCATCCTCAGGGCTATCAAGCCGGACGCGGGCGAGCTGGTGTTCAACGACGGGCACGGACCTGTGCCTTTACTCGAGCTCGAAGACGACGCGCTGCTCGAGGTGCGCAAGAAGATTCAGTACATTTTCCAGGATCCGTTCAGCTCACTGAATCCCAGGATGACCGTGTTCGATATCGTCAGCGAGCCGCTGGTAATTCACGGGGAGCGTGACGACAAGCGCCTGCGGTCCGAAGTCACGGAGCTGCTTGGGTACGTGGGCCTCGATCCAAGGTTTTCCTCACGCTATCCGCACAGCTTTTCCGGCGGGCAGCGCCAGCGCATCGGCATCGCCCGCGCACTCGCTCTGCATCCCGATTTGCTGATCTGCGATGAGCCGGTTTCGGCCCTCGACGTTTCCGTTCAGGCCCAGGTGCTCAATCTGCTCAAGGATCTGCAGCGGGAACTCGGCCTGACCTACCTGTTCATCTCCCACAATCTCGCCGTGGTGGACTACATGGCCGACCGAATCGCCGTAATGTGTGCAGGGAGCATCGTCGAGATCGCGCCACGCGAAGTGTTGTTCCGCTGCCCGGTGCATCCTTATACCAGGGCGCTGCTGGCAGCGGTGCCCCGCGCGGAGCTGGACAAGAAACTGGATCTCACCGCCCTGATGGAGGGTCGCGTTTCCAATCCCCTGGCTTGGCCGGAACCTTTCACGCTTGGGACGGATCGGCGACCGGCGCTACGCGACATCGGGGATCGGCACTACGTTCGCGCCAGCGGCGATATTACCGACCCGCTCCTTTAAGCAAGCTCGTTGTCGCTCCGAGCGATGCCGATTAGGCCACGAATTTAACCCGAACGGTATCGCGAGGTTTGTTGGGCGAGTCCGGCTGCGCCTCCTGGTCGTACTCATCGTGATAATCGCGGTGAACGCCGCAGTAGGCAAGACAGCTGGAAGGTGCCGTCGAGGCGCGCTCCCAAAGCGTTTCAAGCTCGCGCCATTTCGGAGATTTGAGAATTTCCTCAACCGTGTGCCTGCGTAGATCGAAATGCGCACGGTTTCGATGAAACCAAGTGCTGGTGTCCGAAGTTTCACAGGAGGTGCAGGGATAAAAATATCCAAGCGCGGTGACCGCCAAGTCCTTACCGCTGGCGCACTTGCGCCTAATCGAAACCTGTTGATTGAACTCTTCGTCACTCACGCCCGAGTCCACGAGACTTCGAATGGCCCTGCGATTTCGTGTAACTACGCCAATGTATTCCTCGTTGCTTGGCGCCAGCGGGTCGCGCCGGCGGAATCGGGCACTCTTTTTGAAGCTGATATCCCGAACACCGATCTCCCGCGCCAGAGACTTGGCCTCTTCGATCTGATGCTCGTTGTGTCGAAATACGATGAATTTCCAGGAGACCGTGACGCGTCTGGCGCAAAGCCGCATCGCCGCCAGAATGTCTTCCCACCGGGCATTGACCCTATACAGGTGATTGGTGTCCTCGAGCCCGTCTACCGAGAACGTAATAACGTCCTCCGCTGTCAGCAGATCGCAGGTCTTTTCCCACCACTCGCGCTTGCGATGGCTTCCGTTGGTTTCAATCATCAACTTCAGCCCCGCCGCCTTGAGATGGCTTAGCACGCTGTGGAACTGGCGGTGGTAAATACAGTCCCCGTGGGCGCCGCAGAGATTGACCCTGAGTCCTTCGAAACGATGTCGCTGAGCTAAGGGAAACAAGCGCTCGATTACCGATAGAGGCAAGTCACTCAGGTTCTCCCGAACCCAGGGATTGCCCGTGCGCGCACATTCGGAGCAGGCGAGCACGCATCGATTCGTAATTTCGAGGTTGAAGGAGCGTATCGGTACGCCGAGGAAGTCCATAACTTTAATGACACTCCACAAAAGGCAACAGCGGTGTCCGCGCTGCCCGTGAGGAATCGCTTATTCTAGCCGACCGTCACTCAGAGAGTCGACGAAATTCGTCGTGTTAACCTTGGATTCAAATCCAACCAGCTTGCCGAACGCACCTCGCTCAGGCTGGATTTGCCCGCTCAAGGCCAGTATTTTAGCTGCTTTAGGCCCGGTGCTGCGGGACTCCCGATGCGCTCAGCCCTCAAAGCTCCGAAGCCACCGGGCCCTTCCAAACCATCGAGTACATAAGTCCATGGGTCGATTCATCATGGTGCTCTGCTACTGCGCGGTCCTGATGACGACCGCGCTTCCGGCCCGACCGGTGACCTGGTCGGAGTCTCCGGAGCTTGCCCGAAAGGTGAATCGAGGCGAGCTGCCGCCGGTGAAAAGTCGCCTGCCGGAATCGCCCAGCGTGGTTCGCTTCGAAGAAAACAGCACGCCTGGATATTACGGCGGTGAGCTGAAACTTTTGATGGGGCGAAGCAAAGATGTACGGCTAATGGTGGTTTACGGCTATGCGCGCCTGGTGGGCTACGATCAGAGCTTCGAGATCGTTCCGGACATTCTCGAGTCGATGGACGAACAGGACGGCCGAATATTTACCCTGAGTTTAAGAAAAGGGCATCGCTGGTCGGATGGTCACCCCTTCACCGCGGAGGACTTCCGTTACTACTGGGAGGATATTGCAAACAACGAAGAGCTCTCTCCATTCGGCTTGCCCTCGGCGCTCATGGTGCTCGGGGAGCCGCCGCTGTTCGAAGTTATCGATTCACACACGGTTCGGTATAGCTGGTCCAAGCCAAACCCGTTCTTTCTGCCCGCTCTGGCGGGCACCCGACCCGAGTACATTTACGCCCCTTCTCACTATCTACGGCAATTTCATCCTCGCTACAGCGAACGGGCAAAGCTTGACGCGAAGGCAAGAAGCAAGGGTCAGCGTAACTGGGTGGCGATACACACAAACAAATATCACCCGTATAAAAA
>JBFHVA010000290.1:0-4288 GCA_041589735.1 Gammaproteobacteria bacterium
ACTAATACTCCAGCTCCACCTGATCCTTTCCCGCCAGCTGTTTGAGCCGGCTCAACAGCTCTTCCGTGGGTGACACGCGCCAGTCGTCTCCCAGCGGTACCCGCACCTTGGCGTCTCCGCTGCAGTACTCGACACACACCGGGGTCTTGCCTTGGCGAAACGGCGAAAGTATCTCCGCCAGCGCCTGTACCGTACCGTTTTGCGATTGTTCCCGTTCGAGATGCACCAGCACATGCCTGGCCCGCGACTCGCGTGCGCCATCCAGATCGAGGATGTCGCTCACTTTCAGTGTTGGCTCGCCGGTGTAGTCGTCACGATTGAGGGTGCCTTCCAGCACCAGCACCTTGTCGGTCACGAGGACGTCCCGGTGCTTTTGATAAAGATCCGCGTACACCACGGCTTCGATACGCCCGGTGTTGTCGTCCAGGGTAAGCACCGCCATGCGTCCGTTGCGAGTGTTGATGGTGCGCATGCGCATCAGCAGTCCGGCGACCAGACAGCTTTCCCCGCCCTCGGTCTTGAGCTCGGCGATGCGCCGGCCGGTAAGCCGGTTGAGCTCTGCCTCGAAACGGCATACCGGGTGACCGCTCAAATAAAGGCCAAGCGTGTCTTTTTCTCCTGCGAGCCGCTCCTCTTCCGGCCATTCAGGCACGTCTGCAAAGCTGCGCTCGCCGTTGCTGGCGCTGACGGCGCCGCCAAACATGTCGTTTTGCCCGGCCGACACATCCCGGGCGTGCTGCTCGGCGAGCTTGAGCGCGCGGGTCAGTGTCGCCATCATCGCCGCGCGCGAAGGACCCTGCTCATCAAGCGCTCCGCATCGAATGAGCGCCTCGATGACGCGCCGGTTGACCTTTTTCCCGTCCACTCGGCGGCAGAAATCGAACAGATCCTCGAAGAGGCCGTTGTTTTCCCGCTCGTCGACGATGGCGGCAATTGCGGAGGAACCCACGCCCTTTATTGCACCCAGCCCGTAACGAATGGTGCGCTCGTCCGCAACGGTGAAAGAATGCTCGCAGACATTGACGCTGGGCGACTCGATGTTCAGCCCCATGTCGCTGCAGTCGTCCATGAACACCACCACCTTGTCCGTGTTGTCCATGTCCGATGAAAGCACCGCCGCCATGAAGTTTGCGGGGTAATGAGTTTTGAGCCAGGCGGTCTGGTAAGCGATCAGCGCGTATGCGGCGGAGTGGGATTTATTGAATCCGTAGCCGGCGAACTTTTCCATCAAATCGAAAATTTCGCTGGCCCTGCGCTCGTCGACGCCGCGCCGCTTTGCGCCCTTGAGGAAAAATTTGCGCTGCTTGGCCATTTCCTGAGGCTTCTTCTTACCCATGGCGCGGCGGAGCAGATCCGCGTAGCCCAACGAATAGCCCGCGAGCACCTGGGCGATCTGCATCACCTGCTCCTGGTAGAGGATCACGCCGTAGGTGGGTTTCAGTACGTTCTTGAGCTCCGGATGCAGGTATTCCACCACCTGACGGCCGTGCTTTCTGGCGATGAAGTCGTCGGCGAGCTCCGACGGGCCTGGACGGATCAGCGCGTTCAGCGCGGTCAGATCCTCGAAGTTCTCGGGCTGAAGCCGCCGGATCAGATCCTTCATGGCGTGGGACTCGAGCTGAAACACTGCGGTGGTCCGGGCGTTGCGAATGAGCTCGTAGGTGGGCGGGTCGTCGATGGGAATATTGACGATGTCCAAAGGACTCTCGCCTGCTTTCTCCCGCGCGGCGTTGATGCTGCGCACCGCGCGGTCGATGATGGTGAGGGTTCGAAGGCCTAAGAAATCGAACTTCACCAAACCCACGGCTTCCACGTCGTCCTTGTCGAACTGGGTCACAACACCAGTCGCGCCCTGTTCCCGGTAAAGCGGCGCAAAATCGGTCAGCGCGGTAGGTGCGATGACCACGCCCCCGGCGTGCTTGCCCGCGTTGCGGGCGAGTCCTTCGAGCTTGCGCCCCAAATCGATGAGCGCGCGCACTTCCTCTTCCTGCTGGTAGCGATCGCGCAGCCGGTCTTCGCTTTCCAGCGCCTTTTCCAGGGTCATGCCCAGCTCAAAGGGAATAAGCTTGGCCAGCTGATCGACAAAGCCGTAGGGATGTCCGAGCACCCGGCCCACGTCGCGCACCACCGCCTTCGCCGCCATGGTGCCGAAAGTGATGATCTGCGCTACCCGCGCGCCGCCCTTTTTGCCGGCGCCGTATTTCTGCGCCACGTAATCGATGACCCGGTCGCGTCCTTCCATGCAGAAATCGATGTCGAAATCCGGCATGGAGACGCGTTCGGGATTTAAGAAACGCTCGAACAGCAGATCGTGCTCGATGGGATCCAGATCGGTGATTCCCAGAGCGTAGGCCACCAGGGACCCAGCGCCGGAGCCGCGTCCCGGGCCCACGGGAACGCCGTTTTGGCGCGCCCACGCAATGAAATCGGCGACGATGAGGAAATAGCCGGCAAAGCCCATGCCGTTGATCACTTCGAGCTCGGTTTTGAGCCGCTCGGCGTAAACTTCGTCGGGCTCTCTGCGTTTCTCTGCCCGCTGCATCTGAAAGCGGCGCCTAAGGCCATTCTGCGACTCGGATTCGAGCCAGCTTTCCAACGACGTGCCTTTCGTCAGCGGAAAGTCGGGCAGGAAACTCTGATCGAAAACCAGCTCCAGATTGCAGCGCCTCGCGATCTCGACGCTGTTTTCCAGCGCCTCCGGCACGTCGGCAAACAAAGCCGACATTTCCTCCGGACTGCGCAGGTACTGTTGCGCCGAATGAAGCCGGGGACGCCTGGGATCAGCCAGCGTGCGTCCATGGTGGATGCAGACCCTGGCCTCGTGGGCCTCGAAGTCTTCCTTGCTGAGGAAGCGCACGTCGTTGCTGGCCACCACCGGCACGCCGGCGCGCTCGGCGAGCTCTAAGGTTTCATTGAAGTGTGCCTCCTCGTTCTCGCGCCCGGTGCGGGTGAGCTCCAGATAAAAGCGCTCGCCGAAGCGGTCGAGCCAGAGGTCCAGCCGCCGCCCGGCTTCGTCCGGGCGCGCCGAGAGCAGCGCCTGGCCTATCTCGCCCGAACAACCGCCGGACAGCGCAATAAGGCCTTCGTTGTCGCGGTCCAGCCATTCCGGCAGCAGCATCGGCACGCCGCGCACACGCCCGTCGACGTAGGAGCGCGTCACCAGTCGGGAAAGGTTGCGGTAACCCTCCAGGTTTTGACAAAGGAGGACGACGCGCGCCGGCTGGTTGGGATCCGCCGGGTTATGCAGCGCCAAGTCGACGCCAACGATGGGTTTGACGCCTGCGGCGACGGCGGCGCGGTAAAACTTGATAGCGGAAAAAAGATTCCCCTGCTCGGTCACCGCCACCGCCGGCATGCCGGCCGCGGCCACCGCCTCAACCAGCGGCTTGATGCGCAAAATGCCGTCGACGAGGGAGTACTCGGTGTGCAGGTGAAGGTGTACGAATCCGTCCGTCATGGCAGTCCGCTATGGTAACGAATGCCGCGCAGTTAAAGGACGTGTTCCGTAGACGCCCGTCCGGCGCGGGCTTCCAGGGCATCGCGTACCGGAGCGAAGGTGCGCCGGTGCACCGGGCAGGGCCCATAGCGCTTGAGCGCCTCGCGGTGGGCCTGAGTAGGGTAGCCCTTGTGACGCGCAAAGCCGTATTCCGGATAGCGCCGATCCAGCTTAAGCATCATCGAGTCTCGAGCCACCTTGGCAAGAATGGATGCGGCGCTCACCGCCGGCACCAGGCGATCTCCGCCGATAATCGCGCGCGCCTCGCAGCTCACCTGGGGCAAGTGATTGCCATCCACCAGCACCCGATGGGGCGCTACCGCGAGCGATGCAACTGCCCTGGACATGGCCAGAAGACTTGCCTTAAGAATGTTCAGCGCGTCGATTTCGGCCACGTCCGCCTGGCCCAGCGCGTAGGCCAGCGACTGCTCGCGAATAAGCCGGGCCAGGCTTTCTCGGCGGGAAGGCGTCAGCTGTTTCGAGTCCCGAATGCCTTCGATCTCGACCTCGTCCCGGAGGATCACGGCGGCCGCCACCACCGGCCCCGCCAGGGGTCCGCGGCCGGCTTCGTCGACGCCCGCCACCAGCAGCCGTAACCGGCTCATTTGGTACCGCTGGCCACTTGGAGCACCGCGTCGGCGGCCTTTGCGCTGGCGTCGTTCTTAAGGCTCGAATGAATCTCGCCAAAGCGCTGCTCAAGCGCCCTGACCTTCTCGGGAGACTCGAGAAATTGAAGCAGCGCCGGACCCAGCCGTTCCGCCACGGCCTCGCCCTGGAGCAGCTCCGGCACCA
>JBFHVA010000291.1:0-4277 GCA_041589735.1 Gammaproteobacteria bacterium
GACGTATGGGCGCACGGAAATTACGCCTATGTGGGGACCTTCAGTAGCGGCACCGCGGGTTTTTGCCCCGAGACCGGGGTGAAAATCGTCGACATCTTCGACCCGACGAATCCCACGCTGGTCGGTAACCTGGCTTCACCGACGCTGACCCGGGCCAACGACGTCAAGGTGGCGCGGATTAACACGAAGCACTTTGGAGGCGACCTGCTGGTGCACACCAACGAGCCTTGCGCCGGTGGCGGCGACGGCGGCGTCGTGCTCTATGACGTGAGTGATCCCACCAATCCGGTGAGACTCGGAGCCGCTTACGACATAGAAGACTTTATCGATGGCCCGCACTTCGAAGCCTTCGGCGTGCACAACACCTGGATCTTCGAGCAGGGCAATCGCGCCTACGTGGGATTGGTGGCCAACATCAGCCCTGATTCTTACGACTTCCGAATCCTTGACGTCTCTGATCCGACCGCGCCGATGGAAGTGGGCCGGTGGAGCTCCACGGTGAGCCCCGACGCACCGCCGGCCGAGACGCTGGGCACTTCGCGCAGCCTCGGCCTGCACGACGTGACCGTGGACGGCAAAGGACGCACCGCCTACCTGTCCTACTGGGACGCGGGCTACGTGCTGCTGGATGTGAGCGATCCGTCTAGCCCGAGCTTCCTCGGCGTCAATCCGTGGGAAACGGGTGATGAGGGAAACGCCCACGCCGCGTGGCCGGCTCGGGGCGGCAATCTCCTGGTGACCTCCGACGAGGACTTTTCGGGAACGGGTATCGGGTCGTTGACTACCGACGTCGCGCTGGGTCCTTTCGGTACGGCTCACGAGGCAGCCGAGGCGGCCTTTACCCCAGCTCTTACCGGATCCTTTGGACCCCACGGTGTTGCATGGGTCGGCAAGACTGATGGAATTTTCACGGCCCAAGCTTTTGGCTGTGCTGCCGATCCGAGTAACCCCAACACGTCCGGTCCCGCTGTGGCCTACGGGGAGTCGGTCGCCGGTAAGATTGCGCTCATCCAGCGCGGGGCCTGCCGGTTTGATGAGAAGCTCGCCGTCGCCGAGAGCGAAGGTGCTATCGGCGCAATCGTTTTCAACGACGCCCGCGAAGACGTAATCACCATGGGCGGGAATCCCATCGTCAATATCCCCGGCGTCTTCATCCGCGGCTCGCGGGGGAACGAGATGGCGGCTCTGCGGGAAGCGAACACTCCCGTGCAGGCCACCATGACTCCCGGCGGGTTCAACGGCTGGGGGTTCGTGCGCATCTGGGACACCAGCGATCCAGCTAACGTTCAGCTGCTTGCCAACGTGACCCTGCCCTCGACGTTCGATCCGAGCGGGCCCAATCCGTTTGGCTCCCACAACGTAATGGTGCGCGGCAACTTCGCCTACGTCTCCTGGTACAACGATGGTCTGGTGGTGGTCGACATCAGTAAGCCGACTGACCCCAAGGTCGTGGCCGAAGGCGTGAGCGCTGGCGATAACTACTGGGGCGTCTACGTGCACGGCGAGCTGATTCTCGCAAGTGATCGTGACAGAGGGCTGGTAATCTACAAGCACGTGCCTTCAAAACCCTAATCTTCGAATAGAAGTTTTCATGAGCGTAGGGCCACGGGACCTGTCCCGTGGCCCTTTTTTGTTTACGGTGGCTGAATTCCCTGCCAACCTTTGCTTTTTGGCGCATGCGAGAAGCCGACCGCGAATTCGATTACCCGTGTGCATTAAAAAAAGCCAAAATCACGAAACGAACGCGGGCCATCAGCTAGATCGCAACCCGCAGTAATTGCGAACCGGTCGCGTTCAAGCTTGACTAGCAACCTTCATCTTAAGTCTGCTGCTTTCGCGATCGGTCGACCTCCCATGTTGACTCGCTTCATCGCCGCCGCCGGTAGATGTGGACGTAGGCCACCTGAGGCCGGAGGAGGTGAAAGCACGGGATCTCACTGTGCTGCCGAACTCCCTGCGTCAGGCCCTGGATGCATTCGAGGCGGACGAAACGCTCACCGGTGCGCTGGGGCCGGTGATCGCTCCTGAGTTTTTGAAGGTCAAACGCGGAGAGCTCGGCGCCTATAACCTGGCCGTTCACCCGTGGGAACGGGACATGTACCTCGAATCCGTCTAAGCGCGGCGATGCGCCGCCAACTACACAACTCCTGGAATTGGCGCCATGTTGCGAAGTGAAATCGACGAGCTTCCCCCGGAAGGCGACGTGTCGTTCCGGCAACGCTCCATCGAGATTGATCGGGCCGTGCTGCTCGTGGTCGACCTGCAAAACGGTGAATACAACGAGCAGATCCGGCGTGCCCACCCGGAGAAAAGTTACCTGTGGGATCGGATCGAGAGCAGCGTGATCCCGAATGGGCAGCGCCTGATTGAAGGATGTCGAGGGGCTGGTGTAGAAGTGATCTACACCGTGGTCGAATGCCTGACCCTCGACGGACGCGACCGTAGCCTTGACTATAAGGTCTCCGGGATTTTCGCCGCCAAAGGCTCCTGGGAAGCGCAAGTGATCGAGCCGCTGGCGCCCCGGGAGAACGAGATCGTCATACCAAAGACGTCATCGAGCCTGTTCAACTCCACCAACTTCGATTACGTCCTGCGCAATCTTGGAATCGAATACATCATGGTGATGGGGATCCTGACCGATCAGTGCGTCGAAACTGCCGTGCGGGATGGCTGCGACCGTGGATTCCTGATGACGCTCGTCGAAGACGCCTGCGCCACGACTTCAGAGCAGCGCCACCAGGAATCACTGATTGGAATCAAGAGCTACTGCCGCGTCCGCACGAGCGACCAGCTGATCGATGAGATCCTGTCGCAGACAAAGCCAAGCAATTAACCCTCTGTTACGGCGCAATCGACTCAGTCGAGCGTGACGAGTTAGCGCCAGCCTCAAACCCGCCTTCGACGTTACGAAATGCGCGCGCCGTCGAAAAGGCAGGGCAGGCGATTTTCGCTGCCCGCGGGTCGAATTCCATGAACGGCGGACAATTTCGCAGGTCAGTTACATTTGAAGCTTGTCGAGAGGCGATTTGTTGATGCGGGCAAAAAAGACCAATATTTGAGTGGATGATACGGATCCCTGTCTTAGTCGCAGCCGTCCTTCTCCCGCTGAGCACCAATGTGGTGGCATTGCAGATGGTGGAAAAGGAAGGGCTTTATGTCTATTTTCCGAAGCACGAAGCGGAACTGGTCGCCGGATTCACCGCGCAGCTGCCGGGAATGCTCGCATTTCTGTCCGATAAAGGGCTGACGGTACAGCCGCCGCTGCATGTAATTCTGGATGATCGCCTCGACGCTCCGGAGGTGAAGGATCGCGTCATCCCCCACAAAGAGGTTCGGATCCCAATTCGAGCGCCCGGAGTGCTGGAAGACGGCTACACCGAGGCCGACCCCTGGGCGTATTTCCTGTTCAAGGGCCTGTGCCTTCAGGGCATTTATGGAATCCGCTCCGGCATACCGGGCGTGCTGCACAAAGGATTCGGCGAAATCATCTCCCCCAACCGCGTTCTGCCGCCCTGGGTGGACGATGGAATCTGCAGCCTCTTGTACTCGCTGTACGACAACAAAGCGCTTCAGGATCCTATGAGCGCGACCATCTTCGAGTTAGCGCCGGTCCCGGATCTCGATGTCATCAGCCACCATCCGCAAGTCTGGCCGGGATATTACGCCCACCGAATTTACGGTCGGCCGTTCATCGAATGGCTATATCGGCAATACGGCTGGAACAAGATCCTCGAGTTCCTCAACGTTCACGGACGCGGGATCATTCCCTACGAGATCGATCTGAAGGCGACCAGAGTATTTGGAAAGTCGGTCGCTGCATTGTGGAGGGACTTTCAGAGTTTTCATCCAAGGGGCGACGGTCCTGATCCGGGTTTGCTGATCAGCGGCTACTGGAGCGCACCCCTGGTGTTCTGGAACAACGCCGGAGTATTTCCGGGAAAACTGCGTATCGGGCAGCGCGGCAGGTACGGCTATATCGATGCTTCCGGCACCCTGTGGCTTTCGGAATATGACGGTAGCTCGAGGATCTACCGTTACGGCGACAAAACCGAATCCTCCATGGAGTTGTATTCGCTCTGGGATCCGGGCCCGGGACGCGTGGCTGTCGGCCGTCGCGGTCACGAAAGCTGGATCGTCATCTTTCCCGATGACGGTTATGGCGGCCTTCGGCGCGCACGAAAAGCCCATGCGGATTCGGTGGAAAAAATTCCCGCGCCTGCCGGTGTCATTCAGCTTTCCGGTCCCGTTCGAAACGAGCGAGGCCAGATTGCGGTGGC
>JBFHVA010000292.1:0-4275 GCA_041589735.1 Gammaproteobacteria bacterium
AGCACCGGAACTTCCTCAATCGGCATTACCGTGCCGTTGATCCTCAGCCGCACGTAGCCCTGGGCGCGGAGACCGTCGACGATGTGCACGTGCTCGCCCTTGCGGTCCTCGATCACCGGCGCCAGCAGCATCAGCCGGGTGTCCTCGTGGATCTCCATCACGTGGTCGACCATCTGGCTGATGGTCTGCGCTCTGAGCACGATATCGTGATCCGGGCAGCGCGGCTCGCCCACTCGCGCATACAGCAGACGCAGGTAGTCGTAGATTTCGGTGATGGTGCCGACAGTGGATCGCGGGTTGTGGGAGGTGGACTTCTGCTCGATGGAAATGGCCGGCGATAGACCCTCGATGAGGTCGACATCGGGTTTTTCCATGATGGAGAGAAACTGGCGCGCGTAAGCCGAAAGTGATTCCACGTAGCGCCGCTGCCCTTCGGCGTACATGGTGTCGAATGCCAGCGAGGATTTGCCCGAGCCGGAAAGCCCGGTGATCACGATCAGCTTGTCCCGCGGGAGATCAACGTCGATGTTCTGCAGATTGTGGGTGCGGGCACCGCGAATGCGAACGAAATCCATGAATTCTTGAACAGCTATTGATCCAGGTCTTGGACGCCGAAACGGCAAACTGTTTATATTACGCGCCTTTCAAAGCGTGACGCAAAAGTTGGACAACCCTGCCCTGAATCCCCCCGCGCCCGAGGTGGACGCGGAGAAAATGAGCCTGGATGAGCGCCGGGCGGCCTTTTCGCTGGCCGGGATCTTCAGCCTGCGCATGCTCGGGCTGTTCATGATCCTGCCGGTGTTCAGCCTCCACGCCCACGAATATGCGGGTCACACGCCCTTGCTCACCGGGCTCGCCATCGGCGTCTACGGGCTCACCCAGGCGATATTCCAGATCCCCTTCGGCATGCTGTCCGACCGCATCGGGCGAAAGAAGGTCATCGCCGCCGGTCTTATCGTGTTCGCCATCGGCAGCGTGGTGGCGGCCCTGGCGGACACCATCTGGGGCGTGATCGGCGGGCGCGCCATGCAGGGCTTAGGCGCCATCGCCGCGGCGGTGCTGGCGCTGACAGCGGATCTCACCCGCGAAGAACAGCGCACCAAGGCGATGGCCATCATCGGGGTCAGCATCGGCCTCGCTTTCGCCGTGGCCATGGTGCTCGGCCCTGCTATCACCGAGACCGATTTCGGGTTGCCGGGGCTGTTCTGGCTCACCGCGGTGTTGACCCTGGGGGGGGTCGCGGTTTTGCTGTTTTACGTGCCGGATCCGGCGATCACCCGCTTTCACCGGGACACCGAGCCGGTACCGGCGCAGTTCGCCCGCATCCTCGGCAACCCGCAGCTGCTTCGCCTGGATATCGGCATCATGATCCTGCACATGATCATGACCGCGACCTTCGTCAGCTTGCCGTTGGTGCTTCGGGACCAGGCGCAAGTAGCGGCGAACAACCACTGGATGGTTTACCTGGTGGTGTTGTCGTTCTCGGTCGTGCTGATGGCGCCTTTCGTCATGATCGCCGACCGCAAGAATCGCCTTAAGCACGTGTTCGTCGGCGCCGTCGTGCTGCTGGTCGTCGCCGAGGCGGGCATGTTTCGTTATCAAAGCGGCCTGATCGAAATCATCGTATTGATGGTGCTCTACTTCACCGCCTTTAACATCCTCGAAGCGAGTTTGCCCTCTCTGGTGTCGCGCATCGCGCCCTCGGACATGAAGGGCACCGCGCTGGGCGCTTACTCCACGGCGCAATATTTCGGTGCCTTCATCGGTGGCGCTTTGGGCGGATGGCTGCACGGGCGCTTCGATACGGGCGCGGCTTTCGGCTTCTGTGCGCTGCTCGGAGTGGTCTGGTTTTTAATGGCCGCAGGGATGCGCAATCCACCGCCGCTTTCCACCCAACTGCTCAATCTAGGGCGCGTGACCGAGGCGCAAGCCGAGACTGCCGCCGCGCGCCTCAAGAAGGTGCGTGGGGTGGCCGAGGCGGTGGTGGTGGCGGAAGACGGTATCGCCTATCTAAAGGTGGATCGGCGCATCCTCGATCGGGACGCCTTGCGTGCAATTTCCACGGCCAGCGCTTAAAGTAAGCCGCGTCTCCGGCCCTTAAGCCGGGACATCGCGCCGTGCACAAGTGATTGATTACGCCAATCAATTTCGGGCGCATCCAACGAAACACCAGTAAAGACAGGAGGTCGACCATGGCACGTGGCGTCAACAAAGCGATTCTCATCGGCAACCTCGGCGCGGACCCCGAAACCCGGTACACCGCGGGCGGGGCTGCGGTGACGAACATCCGTCTCGCCACCACGGACAGCTGGAAGGATCGGGAATCCGGAGAGCAACAGGAACGCACCGAGTGGCACCGCATCGTGTTCTTCGGTCGCTTAGCCGAGATCGCTGCCGAGTACCTGAGAAAAGGATCGCAGTGCTACATCGAAGGGCGTATACAAACCCGTAAATGGCAGGGCCAGGACGGCCAGGATCGCTGGACTACCGAGATTGTCGCGTCCGATATGCAAATGCTGGGCGGGCGAGGTGGCAGCTATCCGGCACCGTCGGGCGAGAGCGAAGGCGGCGGTCAGCGGCAGAAGCCTAAAGCCACCGCAGCGGAATCCGCCGGCGACGACTTCGACGACGACATTCCGTTTTAAACGCGTTGAATCAATACCAGCGAAAGGCGCCGGTGAATTTCACCGGCGCCTTTTTTATTTCTGATCTTGTTCGCGAGTTTAAAAGCCGGCCGTTATCGTCTTGTTCACTTTGAGCAGCATCTAGTTTTTGAATCGGCGGATCCGCAGTGGTGATACCGAAGGTATGATCTGACTTTATGAGCACCGCGATTTCTGAAACCAAAACGGATAACGTGAAATTCACCGTCACTCCGCTGACCGGGTTGGCGGGGGCTGAAGTCACGGGCATCGACGTTTCCGGATCGATCAGCGAGCAAGAATTCTCGGCGCTCAAAAAAGCCTGGCTGGACCACAACGGCCTGTTGGTGATCCGCGACCAGACACTGACGCCGGAGCAGCACCTCGCCTTCAGCCGCCGCTTCGGCCCGCTGTTCGGCGAGGCGGAGCAGCTTCAGGACACGGTCAAAAAATACCTGCTGCCGGAACACCCCGGGATCTATCGCGTGTCCAACAAGGTGGAAGACGGCAAGCCGTTAGGAAGGGCGCGCGCCGGCACCTACTGGCACTCGGACGTTTCATTCCGCAAGCGCCCGGCCATGGCGTCGATCCTCTACGCCATCGAGATCCCGCCTGTGGGCGGCGACACCCTGTTCGCCAGCATGACGGCGGCTTACGACGCGCTATCGCCGGCTTTCAGGGCCAGGCTTGATGGTCTCAGCGCGGTGCACGACTTCGCGGTGGCGGCAGGGATGAGCTATTCACGGGACGTGATCGAGGAGGGGGATTTCGACGGCCAGAACCGCTCCCTGCACCCGCTAGCGATTACTCACCCGGAAACCGGTCGCAAAGCCCTATTCGTGAACCCGGGATTTACCTCACATGTGGAAGGCTTCAGCCAGGAGGAGAGCCGCGCCCTGCTGGAGCTCCTCTACCGCCATGCCACGCAGCCGGAGTTCGTCTACCGCCACCGCTGGCGCCCGCACGATCTGCTCATCTGGGACAACCGCTGCCTCATGCACTACGCCATCGCCGATTACGAGGGCAAGGGCGTGCGCTACATGCACCGGACCACGGTGATCGCGGAGACGCCGAGGGCCTGACGGAGCACCGGAGGACTGGAGGATGGAGGCCGTGGGCGGCAGGCCGAAGCCCGGCTTCGAGCTTCTTCGCGTTACGCATCACGGTTCAGATCAAGATAAAAAAAAGCCCCGCAATGTGCGGGGCTTAAAACCACCAAAGGAGGATATTGGAGGAGAAACATCAAGAATGATGTTGCGATGCAATATAGTCACGATGGTGCGCTGCGTCAAGAACGATGCAACAAAGATTTACCATACATTTTGTTCGAACTCGGATTAGCGCATCTAATCCGACTGCGCCGCCTGGATGGCGCGCCAGACTCGCTCCGGGGTCAGCGGCATGTCGATATGACGGACCCCCAGAGGTGCCAGGGCGTTGACCACAGCGTTCACCACCGCCGGCAGCGAGCCACAGCAGCCCGCCTCGCCTGAGCCCTTGACCCCCAGCGGGTTGTGGGCGGTCGGGGCCCCCTCGAAAAATGCCAGCTCGAAGGGCGGCATGTCGTCGGCCCGGGGCAGACCATAGTCCATGAACGATCCCGTCAGAAGCTGGCCCTCCGGGTCGTAAATCA
>JBFHVA010000293.1:0-4262 GCA_041589735.1 Gammaproteobacteria bacterium
GCTTCGCCGTCCAGAGCACTGCTCCAGGACTTGATCGCTTCGGAATAAGGTTGGAGATTGCCGGCCTCGAGCCAGGTGTCGCCGAGCTGAACGCCGCTGTCGTTGCCGTGGGAAATGATGTGCACGGCGTCGAGGTTTTCTTGACCCGCCAGCGCTTCGGTGATCTGCTCGATGCCGTCGCGCTCGCTGTCTAAATAGACGACCTCGATCTGGCGGCTGTCGTCCGGGTTTTCCAGCAGGCCGTTGACCAGCTGCTCGGCGTCCGGCGTGTTGGCGTCGACGAAGACGACCTCGTGGCGCACCACGGCGTCTTCGCTCTCTGCTCCGGAAACGGTGGCCGTGGCGTCGGATTGATCCTGACTTTGCTCGTACGCCAGGTCCGCACCGATGGCCGCGTCTTCTTGTTGGTCATCTTCACGCGGCGCGATATCCACAAGCCCCGGCGCGAAGTCGGCGGAGAAGAGCACGCGAGGCTCCAGCTCCTCGAACAGGAAGGGTTCCCTGGCGGTCGTTGTTGGGCTTGCTTTCATCAACTCGTCTTCTGTTTCAACCGCTCAGGTATATGACAACTCTCGAATGTTGGATTGGGTGCTCTAAGACATGGTGAACTCGTCAACCATCTCCAGTTTTATCGAATCGTGCTCCGGGGTGTTCCATTCACATTCCGCGCGATCTGCCGGCAGGGTGAAATGTTCACGTCGAGTCTTGGATGTATCCGGTCGACGGCGTTGAGCAATTTCATTTCGCTTCCGCCGTTATCGACGAGCTCAATGTCCAGCCAGGTCTGCACCTGTTCCGTTACCCGCGGACGCACGTACGCCGGATAGCCAAGGGCCGCCACTTCATCACGCCGCCGCTCCGCCGAGCGCTGTCCGGAATAAAGCCCCACCGAAACCTGTCCGGAATAGGGCCCGGCACCGAGCAGCGCCTGGTCGTCCACGCTGCTGTCTCTAAGCTTTCGGGTGAGAGTATTTGGAGCGACACCGGCCTCTGCGGGAGGAATGAGAACCATGTATCCGGTGACGGTGGACTCGGTTTCCTCGCGCGTGTTTACGGCGATGACGTCCTTTGCCAGGGCAGACACGAGTGCTTTGGCCTGTGCCTTGTTCCCGAACGGGCCCAACGTGCGGCAGACAATGCTCGATGGGTTAGGGCTGGTTGATGCGTCGCTCGGGAGTGAAATTCTGAGGTCGGCGAGTTGATCGGAAGCTGGTGAATCCGGTAGCTCGTTCGACGGTAACGCGTCCGGTTGCGGAACACTGTCTTTCGGCGCGACCGCGACGCCGTCGGCTCCGTTGGTGGAAAGCGTCATCTCGAGCCCGGGCTGATTAGGCAGAATTCGAACCCGGCATTTGAGCCCGGCGGGCAGCTTGTGTTCGGGATTGGGCAGATTGAGGCGCACGCCGAAGGTTCCGCTTGCCGCATCCACCACCTGGTCGACATTGGTCACCGTCGCCATGTAGGTGCCCTCCACAGGTGATTCGGGCATCACCTCGGCCCGCATACCGGGGCGTATGGATCCGTAGGCTTGCAGCGGTGCAATGATTTCGACTCTCAAGGGATCCAGCTGCGCAAGTTTGAGCAGCGGCTGCTGGTCGTAGACGAACTCTCCCGGTGATTTGAAGCGCTCGACCACGACGCCGGTCACCGGGCTGCGAACGGACCTCAGCGCCAGCGCTTCTTTGGCTTTCTTGAGGTCCAATTCGGCCAGGCGCTGCTTGTCCCTGGCCTGGCGCAGCTGAAGCCCGGCCAGTTTCGCGTTGGTCACCACTTCGTCCCGCTCGTGCACGGAAACGGCCTTGCGCTGGTAAAGCTCTTCGACGCGGCGCTTCTTTCGAGTGTTCAGTCCCAGATCGGCCTGCCAGTACTCGACCTCGCTGGTGATCTCAGCCCGGGCGAGGGCCAGCTCAAGATTCGCTTTTTCCACTCCGGAGTTGAGCTCTGCCAGCATCTGGCCCTTGCTGACCAGGTCGTTGCGGTCGACGTGCAGTTTTTCAATCACGCCCTCCGTAGCGCTGCTGACCTCGACCACCACGTGGGGCTCGATCACGCAGTCGAACTCGCGCAGATCAGTCTGCGCCACCGCGTGGGGTGCACCTGAAATTCCCATGATGACCAGGCAAGGCTTTGACATGCGTAGCAATATGCCGGTAACGCCATGCCTGGCGCCGAGACCGCGGTCACACGCTTTAGTTTTCGAAATAAAACTTAAAATCGTCCGCATTGCCGTCTAATCCAAACGCCATACGCCTGCCATTCCGGCCAGGGCAGTTATTTTTGCCGGTGGCCGGGAACTCGGCTCGGCCCGCGCCCTGTGGCCACCACGCGCCAAGTCGAAATTCGCCCCGCATCCGCGGATCGGGGCTCCTCAGTCGGGATATCGGCCCGGTCAGGAATTTCTTGACGTTAAGGGGGCTGCCAGACGCCCGGACTGTGACGCCCGCACCGGGCGGCTTATTCCGGGGGGCCTGAGAAGGCCAGCAGGTTTCCCAGATGCTCGTCCATCTTCAGCAGATTTCGGCGAAGGCGGGCGTGGGCCCGCTCCGTGGCCCGCTGGGGGAGGGTGGTGAGCAGATAGCTCAGCAGGGGTCCGGCGGGGCGTCCTCTTCGGGTAAAGCGGCGCAAAAATTGGACCAGCCAGGAAGGAAAATGGGCGACCGTCAGCTCGTCTTCGAAGGAGAGGATAGCCTCGCAGCTGCCGGGGTCGCCCTGCCGCGCGCACCGGCCCATGAGCTGGCGGTCCACGCGCCGCGAGTCGTTGCGCTCGGCCACGATCACGTGCAGCCCGCCTATCTCAGTGACGCCCAGACCCAGCTTGATGTCGGTGCCGCGCCCGGCCATGTTGGTGGCCACGGTAATTCGACCCCGCTGGCCCGCCTGAGACACCACTTGCGCCTCGTGGGCGTCCTGGCGGGCGCTCAGGACGTTGTGCCCGAGATTTTTTGCATTGAGCAGCTTGCTCAGGTGTTCGGACGCGGCCACCGAACGGGTGCCGACGAGCACCGGCCGGCCGCGCTCCTGGTGGTGCTCGATCGACTCGACGATCGCCTGCCACTTACCGCTCTCGCCGGGGTACACGCGGGTGGGTTGGAATTTGCGCTTGCTCGGTCGATGGGTCGGAACGCGCACCACCTCGAGCCCGTAGGTCGTGCTTAAGTCACCGGCCACCTCCATCGCGGTTCCGGACATGCCGCAAAGCCTTAGATAGCGGCGAAAGAACCGCTGATAGGTGATCTTCGCCAGCGGCTCCTTTAGCGGGGTGATTTCGCATCCCTCCTTGACCTCGATCATCTGGTGCAGGCCGCGCTCCCAGGATCGGTCGGCCATGATCCGGCCGGTGTTCTCGTCGATGATCTGAATCTTTCCGTCCCGAATCAGGTACTGCTTGTCGCGCTCGAACAAATGACGCGCGCTCAACGCCTGTTGAACGAGCTCTTCCCGCCGTCGCGCGCTGGTCCAAACGCCGCCCAATCGTTCGCCAAGATCGGCGAGCCGATTCTTGCCACCATCCGTTAGCTCGATGCGCCGCTCTTGTTTACGCAGCGCGAAATCCACGCCGGACTCGAGATTGTCTGCCGCTGACAATGCCTGGACGAACGTTTCCTTTTGCTCCGGCGCGTCGCCCGGTTGAGAAAGTATGAGCGGCGTGCGCGCTTCATCGATGAGCACGAAATCCGCTTCGTCGATCAAGGCGACGCACAACCCTCTCAACAGCAGTGAAGACAGCCGGCCTTGCTTTGCGTCCAGCTTCTGAACGGTGAGGCTCAAGCGGCCCGGCATATTGCGCAACAACAGCCGGTCCTTGAGATAGTCGAAGACCAGCTGTTTGCCGGTGCAGTAGGTGATGTCGCAGGCGTAGGCGGCGCGTCTCTGCTCCACGTCCATGCCGTCCACGACTGTGCCGACGGTGAGCCCCAAGGCATGATAGAGCGGCTGCATCAGCTCAGCGTCGCGCTGGACCAGATAGTCGTTGGCCGTCAGCACGTGGACCGGAAGCCCGGCGAAGGCGGAGGTGCACGCCGGAAGCGTGGCGGTGAGCGTCTTCCCTTCGCCGGTTTCCATCTCCGCCAGCATGCCGCTCGCCATCACGTAGCCGCCGATCAGCTGGACGTCGAAGTGACGCATGCCGACGCTGCGCTCGGACGCCTGCTGAATTAGGGCGAAGGAACGCGCGATCAGGCGATCAGTCTGTCCTTCTTTCCTCAGCTGATAACGCAGCTCTGAAATTGCCTTGCCGAACGCTTCGCCTTTGAGGTTTTCCA
>JBFHVA010000294.1:0-4262 GCA_041589735.1 Gammaproteobacteria bacterium
GGCCACGGCGTCCAGGTAACCCGGGAGCAGGTGCTGGGCTACGTGAACCCGGGCAAGGCAATCGAACTGGTCGGCGAAATATTCAATGGCTTCGGCGGCGTGCTAGCCAATGCGTTTCTGATCTTCCTGACCGTTATTTTCATTCTATTCGAAGCGCACAGCTTTCCGCGCAAGGTTCGTGCCGCCATCGAGGATCCCGAAAAGAAACTCAAGCGATTCGAGCAGTTCGCCGAAAACCTGATCCGCTACCTCGCTATCAAGACGCTTACCAGCCTCGGAACCGGTATCGCTATCGGCGTATGGCTCTGGATCATGGGCGTCGAGTATCCAGTGCTGTGGGGGCTGCTCGCCTTTTTGCTCAACTACGTGCCCAACATCGGCTCCATCATCGCCGCCGTGCCTGCGCTGCTGCTCACCGTAGTGCAGCTCGGCCCCATCAGCGCGTTATGGGTCGCGCTCGGTTACCTGGTCGTCAACGTCGTCTTCGGCAACGTCGTCGAGCCACGCTTCATGGGACGCGGTCTCGGGCTGTCGACACTGGTAGTGTTCCTATCGCTGGTCTTCTGGGGCTGGATTCTCGGGCCCGTGGGCATGCTGCTGTCGGTGCCGCTGACCATGACCCTGAAGATTGCGCTGGACGGAAGCGAGGAAACCCGCTGGCTGGCGATCATGCTGGGGCCCGAATCCAGCGCCGGCCGCGCCGAGGACGAGTCCTCCTGATCGCTCTTCGCAGCATTTGTTCCAGCGTCGGGCTCAAGCGGCATCGGCCGCGGCGCGATTCAGTGCGCGGATCCCCGCCACCTCATTTACCGTAGATGTAATTGGGAAGCCACAAGGCGATCTGCGGGAAAGCCGTGACGATAGCCAGGCCTAAGCACATCACCAGCACGAACGGAATAATGGAACGGTAGATGTCCGCGAGGGTAATTTCCGGAGGCGCCATGGCCCGCATCAGGAACAGGTTGTAGCCAAAGGGCGGCGTCATGTAGGCAATCTGGCAGGTGATGGTGTAGAGAACGCCATACCAGATGGGGTCGAAGCCCAGGCTGATGATCAAGGGCACATACAGTGGCGCCACGATTACAAGCATGGCGGTATCGTCGAGAAAAGTGCCCATCAGCAGATAGGAAAGCTGCATCATGATGAGCACGCCCCAGGGACTCAATCCCCACCGCTCGATGAACAGGGATTCGATCGCTTTCACCGCCCCGAGCCCGTCGAACACGGCGCCGAATGAAAGCGCCGCAAGAATGACCCACATGAACATGCAGCTGATGCCGAGCGATTTGCGAACGGTGTCTTCCATTACCTGTCGGCTGAGCCGCCCCTTGACCAGCGCGGCGATAGTGGCCGAGGCTGCACCCACCGCCGAGCTTTCCACCAGGCTGGTAACGCCCATTATGAAAAGCCCGGTCATGAAAAAGAAAATGACGAAGGGGATGATCCCGGCTCTTAAGAGCCTGAATTTTTCCGCCCAGCTGATGTTCCGTTCTTCCGGAGGCAGCGGCCGGCCGAGTTCGGGCTGGAGCTTGCAGCGAATCGCAATGTAGAGCACGAACAAGGTCGCCATCAGCAGACCGGGGAAAACGCCTGCAAGCCAGAGCTGACCCACCGGCTGACGCGCGATCATCCCGTACAGCACCAGAACCACGCTTGGTGGGACCAGAATTCCGAGCGAACTTCCCGCCTGGATCACCCCGGTGATCATCTTCTTGTCGTAACCACGCCTGAGCATTTCCGGCAGCGCGATGGTCGCCCCGATAGCCATGCCGGCGACGCTCAGTCCGTTCATCGCCGAGATCACGACCATCAATCCGATGGTGCCGATGGCGAGGCCGCCGCTCAAAGGCCCGAACCAGACGTGGAAGGCGCGGTAGAGATCGCTTGCGATGCCGGACTCCGACAGCATGTAGCCCATGTAGATGAACAGCGGCAGGGTCAACAGCGGGTACCAGTTGAACAGCTTGAATGCGGCGCTGAACGGCATCTCGATCCCGCCCTCGCCCCAAAGCATCAATGCAGAGGCGGTCGCAATAATTCCGATGGCGCCGAATACCCGCTGCCCGGTGAGCAGCATCAGCATCATGCCCACGAACATCATCAGCGCAATTAACTCGTGGTGCATGCTTCCGACTACCCTTTGGCCTTTTCCAGGTCCTTGAAGAAGGTGGCAATGATCTGCAGCAGCATCATGGCGATACCGATGGTCATGATGATCTTGATGGGGGCCATGGGCGGCGCCCACACGGAGTAATTTTTCTGGTTGTATTCGATGGCGTACTGGGTGCTGGAAATGCCGCCATAAAGAAGAATGATGAGGTAGAAAATGAGAAAGCAGCCGGTTACCGCGTCGACAATGGCTTTGGTTTTCGTCGACCAGCGGCCGTAGAGCAAGTCCATCCTCACATGGGAATCGAGCTGTATCGAGTATGCGCCGCCCAGCAGGTAGTAAGCGGTCATGACGAACTGCGCCATCTCCACCACCCAGATGAAGGGCACGTTGAAGAAACTTCTCGAAATGGCGCCGAAGAGCAGGATGCCCATCATGGCAAAGATCATGTACATCGTGATCCTGCCGACAACGCGACTGATCGCGTCGACGTAGCGTACGTAAATTCTTATCGCTTTAGGCATTTTTTGCGAAATGAGGGAAGGTCACCGATCAAATTGCGTTTCATGCGCGGCATTGCTCAACCGCCACCTCCCCGACGCCGGGTCTGCCGGGCGTGCTTCAAGGAGGGTCCCGAACCTGCCACTCAAATCCCTGACCATCCGGAGACAAGACAAGGCACCTTCCCTGGCTGGATACAATCCAGTGCCAGGGAAGGTTTTTTGTGTACTCGATTTATAAGCCCGAATCAGGTGTATCGATAGGGACGCCCGGCCTTTTTCATGACGTCGGCGTATTCTTTGAAGATGTTGATTACCTTCGCCCGCCTCGGGCTCGTCGCGGCGACTTCGTCCCAGAATTTCTGGGCTTCGTCTTCGACTTTCTGCCACTCGTTATCGGGAATCGAGGTGAGCTTCAGTTTCTTGCCCTTGGTCCGAAGATGCGCTTCGCCGCCCCAGTACCAGTACTGGCGGTAGTAGTGCGAGCTGTCCATGCACAGACGGAACAATCTCTGCAGATGCTCGGGCAGCTTTTTCCACGAAGCGGTGTTGGCGAAGTACGAGCCGCACCACGCGCCCGAGATATTATTGGTCAGGAAGTAGTCGGTCACGTCAGCCCAACCGACGGTGTAGTCCTCGGTGATGCCTGACCAGGCAATTCCGTCCAGCTCGCCGGTCTGAACCGCGACCTCAATGTCTTCCCAGGGAAGGGTTACCGGCACCACGCCGAAGCGGGAAAGGAACTTGCCGGCCGTCGGGAAGGTGAACACGCGCAACCCTTGCAGATCCTTGAGGCTGCGAATCGGCTGCTTCGTATTGAAATGGCACGGATCCCAAGCGCCGGCGCTGAGCCAGGTGACGCCTTCCACTTCTCCGTAGGCCTCTTCCCAGATTTCTTTAAGTCCGTACTGACTGAACAAAACGGGAACGTCCAGGCTGTAGCGAGTGGCGAAGGGAAAGTAGCCGCCGAAGACGGACACGTCCACCGGCGCGGCGATGGAATCATCATCGCTCTGCACGGCGTCGATGGTCCCTTTCTGCATTGCTCTGAACAACTCACCGGTAGGGACCAGCTGATCGGCAGTGTATAACTCGATGACCATCTCCCCATTGGCCACTTTATTGAAGTCTTCGATGGAGGGTTTGATGACATGCTCGGCCAAGGGACCACCGGCGTAGGTTTGGAGCCGCCACTTGATGGTCGTCTTCTTCTGAGCATGCACGAAGGGCGCATGCACCGTGGCAACCGCAGCAGCAGTTCCCACGCCTGCCGTTTTGAGAAAATCACGTTTTTTCATTCTATCTGACTCCTCCTGATGGTGTTTGGGTTAACGGCAAACCATATTATTATTGGGCCGTAATATATGCGGAATCCGGTGCCCTGCCAACAGATTTGAGGCACAAGGCAGCCTACGGGCGGCGGGATTCTCTCGTCTGCATGAGCGAGAATCCGATTCACTGGCCGCTACTTAAGAAGGACAAAAACGACGGCATGCGGGCACAACCCCTCAGGTTTGCGGCAGCGCGGGATCGCGACTACGAAAGGACTGGCCGGGCCCGCAGATTGAGAGAGCGATCTTGTGCCCGCTCAGTCAGAATCGAGATCTCGATCTATGAAGCTCTGTTCGAATTAACCACCGGCGAACCTCGCC
>JBFHVA010000295.1:0-4254 GCA_041589735.1 Gammaproteobacteria bacterium
CAGCTTTCAGAGTTCATTTCTTTTGCGCTGCGACATGCCATCGCTTCCGCGGGGGCGTATGGTGACGCCCAAGCGCCATCCAGAGTGCGCGCCTCCTTCCTCGAAGGAATAGCGGCCCCCTTGTTCTAGCCGCGTCTGCGGCGACCGCCACTGAACTCATAAACGAATCGGTTCGGACGATCGTTCTAGACCGAGGAGTGGGAGTTCCCATCATGCGACGTTCGACTGTAGCCAAGCTGCCTGGCTGGTCTGCGTTCATTTTTTTCGGCATTCGAATTCTGCTTGCCGGCGATTACGGCGCGATCCTGTCAGCGAGGCGACTATGGCCGGAACGTCTCTTAGATGGGAAGTTCGCGGGCACGAAGCGGTGCTCGCAACAATCAAATTACCGGTACTGCCATGGTCTCTGGCGGCCGGTGGGAGGCAGACAATGAAAAGCTTCGTGATCAACAAACCGTGCTATGAATCGTTATTCAAGGCGATTGCAGCTTTGATCTTGTATGCAGCGTCTGTCGGGCTAGGCGCCAATGAGTTACCCAAGCAATTCGACTTCGTAGTGACCTTTACTTATTCGATTACATCGTCTCAGGATATCAAACTTGGAGAAAACGATTACGGAAATTCCTGGCAGGGAGACATGGTCGCTATCAACGATGCGGGCGGCGTGTTTATGAACAACACGGCTGGCAAGTGTGCCGACTTCGGTCTTACCATGGGCGGAAGTCGCGAGGGGGTCGGAGCGTGTTTTTACGAGGACAGTGACGGCGATCGCCTGTACGAGACCTATCGACTTCACACTGATCCGGCACCGATAACGATCGAATTCGTCGGTGGAACGGGAAAGTACACCGGAATAAAGTGCAAAGGAGAAGCCAAGATTATCGGTTGGGGCCGAGGCGGAGCTGGCGGCGTGGGTAAAAAGATGGGCAGCTGCAACTTTGCCCAATAATTTATTAGTGGACCACACGAGCTAAACTGGAGTAGAGACGCCCCGGTGGCCGAGAAGGCCTCTGGGGCGTTTTTTGTCCGTTCGGCTACAGCGGGCGCGAGAAAGTAGCGGCGCCACGGGTTCTTACCAGCGGTAAGGTGAGCGACGACTGGGCGGAGGTTTCAGTGAATGCTCGCCGGGCGACGGCCGAGCAGTGTCCGTCTTGGCGGGCCGAAGAGGTCGGAACAATGTAGCGCCCCCCTTCCCCTATGCAGATGCGCCGATAGTCAAATAGTCAACTCCGGGACTGTAATTCCTCCTGATTGTGTAGTCGATGTCGAAGAAACTGCATTTAATCTGGATCTTTCTTCTCCTGTTCGGCTTTTCTGATTACGCTGACGCCAGAACGGTGCGTTGTGGCAACAAAGTAATCCGGGTGGGGGATACCGCCGAGTATGTCCGGGACAACTGTGGCGAGCCTGCTTCCGTCGAACGTCAAGCCCGGCTCTTCTCAAATGGGGGTACGCTGGGCGAGCGCTGCTTTTACGGCAGCGTAACTATCGAGAGGTGGACATACAAACGTACAGGAAGCATCCCGATTATTGTGACTGTGGTTGAGGGAAAAGTAGAGCGGATCCGCCATCAGACTGGGGGTTTTGAATCCGGTTGGCGGAGTCCATGTGGGTAAGAGAAGATTCGCAGCGAAACTGAGCGAGTAAACGTAATTCAAATTCGCGTTTCTGCTTCTGTTATTGGTCAACTAGCTGAGTCCGGTACGGTTAATACTTGATGACCGAATTCGTTGCATCGGTAATCGTCATAGGCATTGTGCTGTTTGCAATGTCGATCGGCGCCATCTTCGGAAATCGCCGCATCAAGGGCTCGTGCGGCGGGTTGAATAATTTGAAAAAATTGCTTGGCTTGACTCCCTGCGCGGGATGCTCGGATCCCGCCCCCGATTGCCCCCTGCGAAAAATTGCTGAAGCCAAGGAGCAAGTAGACACTGAACCCAAGCGTTGAATTCTCAACTCGGGGATCGGTTCTTTCAATTCTATTGCGACCTAGACTTCGGAAGGACTCTCGTTTCGAGGCTTTCACACTGTTTCCGAGATTCCCGTTGTCGTAACATAAGCCAACACGGACCCTGGACTACCTATTCCCGATACTGCTTTGTGGGAAGACTTTTTCCTCTTTGTTGCCGTAGGATTTGCGGCGCAGATGGTCGACGGCGCCATCGGGATGGCATATGGCGTGACCGGCACTTCGGTGTTGCTGAGCTTTGGCATTCCGCCCGCGACCGCAAGCGCCAGCATCCACACCGCAGAGGTTTTCACCAGCGGCGTGGCCGGGCTGTCACACTGGCGCTTCGGCAACATCCGCTTTAGCTATCTCTGGAAGCTCGCGCTCCCTGGCATGGTGGGCGGCGCGTTCGGCGCCTACATCCTTGCCGTCAGCCCGGGCGATGAAATTCGCGGGATCATCAACGGTTATCTGCTCCTCATGGGCATCTGGATCATTGGTAAGGCGTGGCGATGGCGCCCAGCTTTGACCGAGCCCGTTCGCTGGATCACGCCGCTCGGGGCTTCCGGCGGTTTCCTTGATGCCATCGGTGGCGGGGGATGGGGTTTGCTCGTGACTTCGACGCTGGTCGGCCGCGGCGGCACGCCGCGCTACGTCATCGGCTCCGTCAGCGCCGCCGAGTTTTTTGTCACCGTCACAATTTCGGTGACTTTCCTATCCACAATCGGGCTTACGCTTTGGCCGATTATCGCCGGCCTCATCGTCGGCGGTGTTATCGCGGCGCCGTTCGCGGCGTACGTCACCAAGACGCTGCCGGCCCGGCCGCTGATGGTCCTGGTTGGAGTCGCCGTCATCGTCTTGAGCGTCCGCGGCCTGACGCTGGCGTTGAATCTGTTCTAGAAATCAGTTCGCGGGGACAGCTTACTTATCTCCTGGCTCGAGACAGACTGCGCCGGAGATAAGTGCACTTTTCCGGCATTTCTGCACCTAAAAACCGCGATTGACCCCGCCTTGCCTCAGGACTAGCCTAGCGACGTCACATCACCTACTGGCGACTCTTGCCAGTGGAAGAGTCGGAATGAAGTGCCCACGATGCCAGACGGCAAATGTGGCCAACGCTGCCTTTTGCGACGCATGCGGGGCACGGCTAGAGACTGTCTGTCCCAAGTGTGGTGAGGCCAATCGGCCGACTGCGAAGTTCTGTAATCAGTGCGGCCAGGCCATCCGCGAGCCTGGGATTGCTTCCTCACTAAAGCTGAAAAAGTTTGCTGAGCCCAAGAGCTATATACCCGCCCACTTGGCCCAAAAGATCCTCTCATCCCGCGGTGCGATCGAGGGTGAACGCAAACTGGTCACGAATCTTTTCGCGGATATCAAGAGCTCACTGGAGCTGCTCGCCGACCGCGATCCTGAGGAAGCGCACAACCTCATGGATCCGGTTGTAGAGCGGATGATGGATGCCGTCCACCGGTACGAAGGCACCGTGAGCGAGGTCAGAGGCGATGGGATCATGGCAATCTTCGGCGCTCCAATCGCGCACGAGGATCATGCCCAGCGTGCGTGTTATGCCGCTCTTAATATGCAGGCGGCGGTCCAGCGCTATTCCGAAGAGGTGATACATACCCACGGGGTCAAGCCGCAGATCCGTGTCGGTCTGAATTCCGGTGAGGTAGTGGTTCGTGCCGTCGGAAGTGATCTGCGCGTGGATTACTCGACAGTTGGGCGGACCACGCATCTTGCGGGACGCATGGAGCAGCTGGCTGATCCCGGCAGCATTCTGATGACCGCCAATACGCTGCGCTTGGCGGAGGGATTCGTCGAAGTCAGGTCTCTCGGCCCCATCCCGGTCAAGGGACTGGACGCGCCGGTCGAAGTGTTCGAGTTGACTGGCGCCAGTCCGGTCCGATCGCGTCTTCATGCCGCTATGGCTCGCGGACTTACTCCTTTTGTGGGGCGAGAAACAGAGCTCGCGCAACTTTACCGGGCGCTTGATCAGGCTGCTGCTTCGCACGGCCAAGTCGTTGCTATCGTCGGCGAGGCCGGGGTCGGGAAATCCCGGCTTGTCTGGGAGGTGGTTCATTCTCATCGGGTCGAAGGCTGGGTCATCGTTCAAGCGAGTTCGGTGTCGTATGGTAAAGCGACTCCATATTTACCAACTCGCGACTTTCTGAAAGGTTATTTCCAGATCGAGACTAATGATGATCATCGAGCGATTCGAGAGAAGCTGACCGGAAAACTGCTCACTCTGGACCGCGGTCTCGAACCACATCTGCCGGCGTTACTCGAATTGATGGATGTGCCCGCGA
>JBFHVA010000296.1:0-4211 GCA_041589735.1 Gammaproteobacteria bacterium
ACCACCTGGTGTCGCAGTCCCGGCGGCCGCCAGATTCGGACGTGGACTCTTCGGAAGCGGAGCAGTTCGACGGTGAATCAGACCTGAAGGAGTACGCGACGCCGGAGCGGATGCTGCTCAAAGAGGAAATTGAGCGCACGGTCATCGACGCCATAGATCAGTTGCCTCCGGACCTGAGGACGGCCATTACGCTGCGCGAGCTGGAAGGCATGAGTTACGAGGAGATTGCGCAGACGATGGATTGTCCCATCGGCACGGTGCGGTCGCGAATATTTCGCGCCCGCGAGGCGATCAACAAGCGATTGGAACCCCTTTTGCACTGACGGAATGCGGATAAGAACATGAGTGAAGAAAGACACGAGGCGCTTTCAGCGCTGGTGGACGGCGAGCTCTCCACCGACGACGGGCAACAGCTGCTCGATCAGGTGCTCGAGGACCTTGCCCTCAAGCGACGCTGGGGCACCTATCATCTCATCGGCGATGTCATGCGAAAGCACGTCATCGACCAGCAGGGGCTAAACGGGCGAGTTGACGATATCGCCAATGCGGCGACACGGAAACCAGGAGTGGCCGGGGGCAAAATAGTCGGGCTGCATCCCCTGGCCGGGCTCGCGCTTGCCGCCTCAGTGGCCCTGGTGGCGGTGCTCGGCATCTTCGCCTTGACCGATACGGAGAACGCGCCGGTCGAGGTCGCCCAAAGTTCGCCGAGCGTCCAGGCCCCGATTTCCGCCGGATCTGAGCCGACTTCTGTCGTGGCCGGCGCCGTGGGTATAGATTTGGCGCGCATGACATGGAACGACGCGGCACCGGCGGTGACTAATCGGCTGAACGGATATCTGGTTACCCACAACGAACACTTGAGTAACGGGATGCGCGGCATGCTGCCTTACGCTCGCATCGTGGCCTACGACCACGGTCAGAACTGATTCGGAGGTCCCGGAGTGCTGCGGTCGCACGTGCGTTCAGACGGTTCAGGCCGTGCCGACGCTTTGATTTTCGCCGCGCGACGGGGATTTGCGTCATTCGTTTTCGGCGTTGCCTTTACAGCCTGGTCTTATTCGTCGGTTGCCGGTACCTGGACAGAACGACCGGCCAGCGAATGGCTCGAAAAAATGGCCAACGCCTCCCAAAGCCTCAACTACGACGGCACCTTTGTTTATCGAAACGGAGACCGTATGGAATCCATGCGGATAATTCACCGCGCGACGCCGGGCGGCGAGCGCGAGCGCATGTTTTCCCTCACCGGTGCAGCCCGGGAGGTGTTGCGCGACAGCGAGAAGGTCACCTGCATCCTCCCGGACAGTCAGTCCGTCGTAGTGACCAAGAGCCGTCCGCGCTCAGTGACGCTGAGGGTGTTCGACCCCAAAGAGGGTTTCGCCAGGCACTATGCCCTGTCTTCCCAGCCTGGAGAACGGGTTGCCGGAAGAAAAACGGCGCTTATCAAGGTCACGCCTAAGGACGAATATCGATACGGCTATCGACTCTGGCTCGACCGGGTCACGGGTCTGCTGCTCAAATCGGAGCTGGTGGGTGACGCGGGCAGGGCGCTGGAGCAGATCGTTTATACCGATATCAAAATGCCCGCGACCATCCCAGACGAGCTGTTAGAGCCCGCCATTTCGGGCGAAGGTTACACCTGGTATACGGACAACGGATCAAAGTCGTTGTCGGCGACGGATACGGGCGACGCTTGGTCCGTAGGCTGGCTCCCGGATGGCTTCGAGATGAGCGAGCGAGTTTTCGACCCGACCAGTCTCTCCAAGATGCCGATCGAGCATCTGGTCTACACAGACGGCCTCGCTTCCGTGTCGGTGTTCATTGAGCGCACGTCGTCGGCGACCGAACGCATAGAGGGACACTCCAATATGGGCGCCATGAACGCCTACGGACGCGTGCATGACGACTACCAGATCACCGTCGTCGGAGAGGTCCCGAGCATTACCGTGGAGCGGGTCGCCGATTCCGTCGAGCGACGTTGAAATTTTACCGGTTTATAATATCCCCCCAGCGCCCATTGAATTGACGTTCCGGAGGAACGATGACCGTACCCCAGGCCTTTACGCGACCGCTTACTGCATTGATGTTTGCGGGGCTCATGCTGCTGTCCTTTTCGGGCTCCGCGCGCCCGTTACCGGACTTCACCGAACTCGTCGAAGCGTACAGCCCGGCGGTGGTCAATATCAGCACCTCACAAAAACGACGTCAGTCCGCGCAGCGCCCCCAGTTGCCGAAAGGTTTCGAGATTCCCGATCTTCCGGAGGACAGCCCGTTCAACGAGTTCTTTCGGCGATTCTTCGGTGAAGGCGATATTGAAGAGTTCAACACGCAGTCGCTGGGTTCAGGCTTCATCATTTCTCCTGACGGCTACGTGATTTCCAACAATCACGTGATTAAGGATGCCGACGAGATCATCGTCCGCTTGAGTGATCGCCGTGAGTTCCTCGCCAAAGTCATCGGCAGCGACGACCGTAGCGACATCGCGCTGTTAAAAATCGACGCCGCGAATCTTCCGGTAGTGAAACTCGGAGACAGCCGGGATCTCAAAGTCGGGGAGTGGGTGCTGGCCATCGGCTCGCCCTTCGGCTTCGAGCACTCGGCAACGGCAGGGATTGTAAGCGCCAAGGGGCGTAGCCTGCCGAGAGAAAATTACGTGCCCTTTATCCAAACCGACGTGGCCATCAATCCGGGCAATTCAGGCGGCCCTCTGTTCAACCTCGATGGCGAGGTCGTCGGCGTCAATTCCCAGATTTTCAGCCGCACAGGGGGATTCATGGGGCTGTCTTTCGCCATTCCCATCAAGGTGGCCATGAACGTCGCCAATCAGCTCCGGGATAAGGGCCGCGTGTCCCGCGGTTGGCTCGGCGTCCTCATTCAGGACGTGACCCGGGAGCTGGCCGAATCATTTGGAATGGAAAAGCCGGAGGGTGCTTTGATCGCCAAGGTGCTTCCCGACAGCCCGGCGGAAGAGGCCGGATTTCAGGTGGGCGATATCGTGCTGGAGTTCGGCGGTCGGCACGTAAACCGCTCATCCGAGCTTCCGCCCATCGTCGGCAGCACCCAGGTCGGAGAGCGGGTGCCGGTTCAGATTCTGCGGGAAGGCAAGTCCAGGACGCTGAAGGTGCTGATCGCAGAGCTTCCCGAGGAAGAAGAACTCAAGCTCGCATCTCGGGAACCCGATAGCGGCACCACGGCCGACAAGCTTGGCCTAACCGTGATCGACTTGACGCCTGAGCAGCGCGAAGAGCATGAGATCAAGGAAAACGGCGTGCTGGTCGAGAAGGTATCTTCGGGGCCGGCGAGCCGGGCGGGTGTGAGAAAGGGCGACGTCATCCTGATGCTCAACAACACCAAGGTCAAAAACAGCACCCACTTCAAGGAGCTGGCAAAAGACCTGCCGAAGGAAAAGGCCGTGTCGGTGCTCGTCCAGCGCCAGGGCAATCCCATTTTTCTCGCCCTGAAAGCCGACGAGTGACGTTTGCCGCGGCGTCATAGGTCGCAGGGCAGGGCGCCTGGAATATCGGCGTCTATCGTATCTGCTTTTGATTTCAGCGGTCAGTCGTGTGGTGAGCCGCCGGGAGTTTAAGTAGACTACGCCGCCATTGTGTCCACCCGAGGCTTAATTTTTCGCCTATCTTTAAGCGGCGCGCTGCCCTTTTTTCCCCATGAGCATCGAGCGAACTCGGGCCCCTGGACGCAGGGCCCGCCTGAGGGCGTGCGTGCCCAGAATGGACCAAAGGGGCGGGTTGCGTGGCCATGGATCATATTCGTAACTTTTCTATCATCGCCCACATCGACCATGGGAAATCCACCCTGGCCGACCGCTTCATCCAGATCTGCGGGGGCCTGAGCCATCGCGAGATGGCCAATCAGGTGCTTGATTCCATGGATATCGAGCGTGAACGCGGTATCACCATCAAGGCCCAATGCGTAACCCTGTTTTACGACGCCTTGGACGGCAAGCGGTATCAACTCAACTTCATCGATACGCCAGGGCACGTGGATTTTTCCTATGAGGTGTCGAGGTCGCTGGCGGCCTGCGAGGGCGCGCTGTTGGTCGTGGATGCGGCGCAGGGCGTCGAGGCGCAGAGCGTCGCCAACTCATATACGGCGATCGATCAGGGACTCGAAGTCGTTCCGGTGCTCAACAAGATCGATCTGCCGTCGGCCGAACCCGAGAGGGCAATCGAGCAGATCGAGGACATCATCGGCCT
>JBFHVA010000297.1:0-4176 GCA_041589735.1 Gammaproteobacteria bacterium
ACGACGAAGTCGCGAAATTCGTTTCGGTGCTGTCACCGGATCAGCGCGCCAGGGCTGAACGCATGCGCGTTGCCGAGAAGCGCCAGCAATACATCGTTGCCCAGGGCCTTACCCGAACGCTGCTCGGCACGGTGCTTGATGCCGATCCGGAAGCGCTTGAATTCGACCGCGGGCCCAAGGGAAAGCCCTACCTGGGTGGCGCTTTCGCCAGCGCCGGTATTCAGTTCAACATGACCCACACTTCGCACCTGGCGCTCATTGCCATGACGCTGAATCGCGAGGTCGGGGTTGATATCGAGCGTATTCGCGAAAATCTCCAGTGGGAGAAACTCGCGCGCCGATATTTCTCACCGCTCGAATACCGTGACTTCTCGACCCTGCCGGAGGCCGTGCGCCTGCGGGCTTTTTTCACCTGCTGGACCCGAAAGGAGGCGGTTCTGAAAGCCATCGGCACCGGACTGGGCGGCGGACTCGGAAGCTTTGACGTGAGCGTGGACCCGAACTCACCGCCCGCGCTTCTCGACAATCGCTGGAACGGACGCTTTCATGGCGACTGGACGGTAAGCCCGCTCAAGCCTGGCGAAGGCTACGTAGCGACGCTGGTAACGGAGCGCGACGGCTTCGGTGTGCGTTGCTGGCAAGCGAAGGCGGGACGCTGACCCAAGGAAGGAGTGATAGTCTGCCGGTCTCATTTGCCGCAGGCCGCGCTATTTAGCAGAATACCGCGCCCGTAATCCGGGCCGCTGTGCATTGATACCGGCTCCAGCACGATCCTTTAACTGTGAGCGAAAATCAGAAATTAAGCCCGCTCGACCCTCCCGCTCCAAAAGAAGCCGGGACGCGGATCGACTGGACGCGTCTTTACGGCGCCAGCCGCGGGCTGGCAGTCGCAAGTGCCGCCGAACGACACGCCGGTCTGGTGTTGGTAGCGGTGCCCGACCCCGCCGCGGCGATCAAGCTGGAAACCGAGCTCAAGTTCTTCCTTGCCACCACCGACTCGGTCCCGGTCATGCATTTTCCCGACTGGGAAACGCTGCCTTACGACGTATTTTCTCCGCACCAGGACATCGTCTCCGACCGTCTCGAGATTCTGCGCCAGCTTCCGGAAGTTCAGCGCGGCATCCTGGTTGTCCCCGTTACTTCGCTGATGGTACGCATGCCGCCGATCCGCTACGTCAACGCCCACAGCCTCGAGCTTCGGGTCGGCGAGCGCCTCGAGCTGGAAGGCTTTCGCAACCGCCTGGAGTCGGCGGGATACCGCTGCGTAAGTCAGGTGATGGAACATGGCGAGTTTGCGGTGCGTGGCGCAATCATCGATCTGTTTCCCATGGGGGGGAGCGAACCGCTGCGGCTCGATCTGCTCGACGAAGACATCGAGTCCATCCGAACCTTCGATCCGGAATCGCAACGCTCGGCGGAACGAGTGGAGCACGTCCACCTTTTGCCGGCGCGGGAATTTCCCATGACGGACGAAGCTATCCGGCGATTCAGACAAGCCTGGCGGGAGCGTTTCGAAGGCGACCCCAACGACTGCCCCATCTATCGTGACGTAAGCAGCGGGCTGCGCCCGGCAGGCATCGAGTACTACCTGCCGCTGTTTTTCGAACAAACGGCGACGCTGTTCGACTACCTGCCGACTGAAACGCTGCTCATAGAGTACGAGGACGTTTACGAGGCGGCGCAAGCTTTCAGCTCGGATGTGCGCAGCCGGTATTCGGAGCGCGCTCACGACCGCGAGCGGCCGCTTTTGCCGCCGGACGAGATGTTCATCGATGGCTCGCAAACCTACGCGCGTTTCAAACCTTTCATGCGGGTGCGCTTGCGCCGCTTTGAGGAATCCACCGACGAGGCGCAGCACGCCTTCGCCACGCGAGCACCGCTCAGGCTCCCGGTGGACGCCCGCGCGGAGCAGCCGCTGGCGCCGGTCAAGCGCTTCGTCAGCGATTTTCCGGGCCGCGTGCTGTTCGTCGCCGAATCTCCCGGACGGCGAGAAACCTTGTTGGAAACTTTCCGCGCTCACCAATTGAACGCCGCGGTGGTTCCGGGGTGGGGTACGTTTCTGGACGGCGACATTCCGGTCGCGGTTACCGTGGCGCCGCTGGAAGACGGCGCCCTCATCGATTCGCCGGGACTCGCCATCATTTCGGAAACCCAGCTTTTCGGAGAGAGGGCGCGTCAAACGCGTCGCCGACGGGCTGCGGGCCGGGATTCGGAAAGCGTCGTCCGCGACCTGACCGAATTACGAACCGGTGCGCCGGTGGTGCATGAATCTCACGGAATCGGTCGCTACCGCGGTCTCGAGACTCTGACCGTCGGCGGCATCACCAATGAATTTCTATGCATTGAATATGCCGACGGGGATCTGCTTTACGTGCCGGTAGCTTCGCTGCACCTGGTGACCCGCTATACCGGCGCCGATGCCGAGAGCGCGCCCCTGCATAAGCTAGGCAGCCAACAGTGGCTGAAAGCGCGGCGCAAAGCGGCGGAAAAGGTCCACGACGTGGCCGCCGAACTGCTGGAAGTCCAGGCAAGGCGAAGCAGCCGCCCGGGCCACCGCTTCTCCATCGACTATGCCCAGCTCAGGGCATTCGAGCAGGGGTTTCCGTTCGAAGAGACGCCGGACCAGCGCCAGTGCATCGAGGCGGTGCTTCAGGACATGGCGTCGGAACACGCCATGGACCGGCTGGTGTGCGGCGATGTCGGCTTCGGCAAGACCGAGGTGGCGATGCGCGCCGCTTTCGTCGCGGTCAATGACGGCTGGCAGGTGGCGCTGCTGGTTCCGACCACCCTTCTCGCCCAGCAACACCACCAGAATTTCCTCGACCGCTTCGCCGACTGGCCGGTGCGTGTCGAGCAGCTGTCCCGCTTCAAGAATCGTGCCGAGCGCGATGCCATCGTTGCCGATCTTGCGTCCGGAAAGGTGGACATCGTCATCGGCACCCACAAGCTGTTGCAGGGAGACATCTCGTTCAAGCGCCTAGGGCTTGCCATCATCGACGAGGAGCACCGCTTCGGCGTGAGACAGAAGGAGAAACTCAAAACCCTACGCGCCGAAACCGACGTTCTCACGCTCACCGCGACTCCAATTCCGCGCACGCTGAACATGGCGCTCTCCGGAATCCGGGACCTTTCGCTGATTGCCACGCCTCCGGAGCGCCGCCTTTCCATCAACACCTTCGTGCGGGAATGGAACGCCGTGCTGCTTCGCGAGGCGGTGCTGCGCGAGATCCGCCGCGGCGGCCAGGTATATTTCGTCCATAACAAAGTGGAAAACATCGATCGCGTGGCCGCGAACATGGCGGAGCTGGTTCCCGATGCCAGCGTGCGCGTCGCCCACGGCCAAATGCGCGAGCGGGACCTGGAGCGGGTGATGCTGGATTTTTACCACCGCCGCTTTAACGTGCTGGTGTGCACCACCATCATCGAAACCGGCATCGATGTACCCAGCGCTAACACTATCGTAATCAACCGCGCGGATAGATTCGGACTGGCTCAGCTGCACCAGCTGCGCGGGCGCGTCGGTCGATCGCACCACCGCGCATACGCTTATCTCGTCGTTCCACCGCGCGGGGCCATGACCGCGGACGCGGTGAAGCGTCTTGAAGCCATCGAGTCGCTGGAGGATCTCGGGATCGGCTTCACGCTCGCGACTCACGATCTGGAGATCCGCGGCGCCGGCGAACTGCTTGGTGATGAACAAAGCGGCCAGATCCACGAAGTCGGTTATGCTCTCTATACGCGCCTGCTGGAGCGAGCGGTCGAGGCACTTCGCAGCGGCAAGAGTCCGATGCTGGATCGCCCTCTGGACGACGGCACTGAGATTGACATCCATGCCCCGGCGTTGATACCGGATGACTACCTGCCCGACGTGCATACGCGCCTGATTATGTACAAACGTATCGCCAGTGCGGAGAACAGCGAGCAGCTCAAAGACCTGAAGGTGGAAATGATTGATCGTTTCGGCCTACTGCCCGACCCTGCGAAGACGCTGTTCGAAGTGACGGAACTGAAACTGAGGGCCGCTCCCCTTGGGATCCGCAAGGCAGATTTAGGAGCGAAAGGCGGACGCATCGAGTTTCGCGATCAGGCAGAGGTGGATCCGTCCTGCATTGTGCGGCTGGTGCAGAGCAAGCCGTCGGAGTTCCGATTGGACGGCGCAAACAAATTGCGCATATC
>JBFHVA010000298.1:0-4158 GCA_041589735.1 Gammaproteobacteria bacterium
CCGGACGCGCAGCGGAGCGGTTTCAAAGTGCGAGCGTTTTCGGCTCGCACCACTTGCCCCACGACCCCGGTCATACTTGTCGCGGCCCTCGATTGACGGGCCGTCCGCTGCCATTGTTGCGTCGACCCGCGCGACTCTTATACTGATGGCCTCAGCGGCCGGGCGCCTATTGCGCGCTTCGCGGATGTGCGAGTACCCGGAATTTGAGCCGGGGCACGGCTCGAAGCGGAACCAAACCGAAGCTTCGATATTCACTCTGGTTTCACAGTCGAGAACGAGCGTTGCTTTGAATTTTCGTTTCCCGGCCGGTTTTTAAGCAGATGCTGGATCCGGGTCAAACGGATCCCTGACGAGGTTGCCGCGAGCGAGCGCTCGCCGGATGGCGAATGCTGCGCTCAGGCCCGGCGGGCGCCCAGCCCTCGTGCTTACCCGGTCCGGAGCGGAGCGGTAAACACGAGGACCTCGTATAAGAAAAATGCGATCAACGGAGGATGACCGATGTCCAACTACACTACTGAAGACATTCGCAACGTCGCGCTCGTTGGCCACGGAGGCGCCGGCAAGACGATGCTCGCCGAAGCAATGCTTCTCAAATCTGGGGCAATTGCATCGCTGGGCGAAATTGTCCGGGGCACGACGGTTTCGGATTTCGATCCTCTGGAAAAAGAACACCAGCACTCGCTCAACTCCTCGTTGATGAACTTCGACTATGGCGGCGTGCACGTCAATCTGGTTGATACGCCCGGATATCCAGATTTCCTGGGACGCGCACTGTCGGTCCTGCCCGCCGTGGAAACGGTCGCCGTGGTCATAGATGCTCGCTCGGGCATCGAGATGAATACACGGCGAATGATGGAAGCAGCATCTAAGCGTGGGCTTTGCCGGATGATCGTCGTTAACAAGGTGGATGCCGAGGACGCGAACCTCGAGGCGCTTCTTCAGCAAATTAACGAAGCCTTCGGCAGTGAATGCCTGCCGATCAACTTGCCTTCCAAGGACCGGAAGAAGGTAATCGACTGTTTCTTCAATCCCGAGGGCGACGACGTTGCCTTCTCATCCGTATCCGACGCGCACACCCAAATCGTCGATCAGGTAGTGGAGGTGGACGAAAAGCTCATGGAGCTCTACTTGGAGCAGGGCGAAGACTTAGAGCCTGCGAAGCTTCATGACGCATTCGAGAAGGCGCTGCGTGAAGGGCATCTGGTGCCTGTCTGCTTTACCGCCGCTGAAGCGGGGATCGGTGTCGGCGAACTGCTCGACGTGGTTGCCAAGCTGATGCCGAATCCGAAGGAAGGTAACCCACCGCCGTTTTTTAAAGGCGAAGGCGACGGCGCCGAGCCGGTCACCATCAGCTGCGATGCCGCTAAGAATGTGCTTGCGCACGTATTCAAGGTATCGGTCGATGCTTTCGTCGGGCGGCTCGGCGTGTTTCGCGTACACCAGGGCACGGTGTCGAAAGACAGCCAGCTGATCATCGGAAACGCACGCAAGCCGTTCAAAGTCGGCCATCTTTTCCGAATACAGGGTAAAGACCACGAGGAGATCGACTCCGGTATTCCGGGAGACATCTGTGCGGTAGCCAAGGTCGAGGAAGTTGTATTCGACACCGTGCTGCATGATTCTCACGACGAAGACGATATCCGTATGGAGCCTGTTTCGGTTCCGGCACCGATGTTCGGACTCGCAATACAAGCCAAGGCGCGCGGCGATGAGCAGAAGCTTTCCGACGCCTTGCAGAAGATCTCCGCGGAAGACCCGTGTTTCCGCGTGGAGCACAATGCGGTGCTGAACCAGACGGTCATACGCGGGCTTGGCGACCTGCATCTTCGGGTCATCCTCGAAAAGATGAAGGAACGTTACAACGTCGAAGTGAATACCAGCACGCCCAAGATTGCTTATCGCGAAACCATTACCAAGCCGGCAGACGGTCACCATCGCCACAAGAAACAAACCGGAGGTGCCGGACAGTTCGGAGAGGTTTATCTGAAAGTGGAGCCCCTGAACAGGGGTAGCGGATTCGAATTCGTGAACAAGATTGTCGGCGGCGTGATTCCGCAGCAGTTCATTCCGGCGGTCGAAAAAGGCGTACGCCAGGTCCTGGAGCAGGGCGCAATTGCCGGCTACCCGATGGAAGATGTGCGCGTCACAGTCTACGACGGGAAGTATCACACCGTAGATTCCAAGGAAGTCGCATTCGTCGCCGCCGGTAAGAAAGCCTTCCTCGACGCCGTCAACAAGGCGAGTCCCATAGTGCTCGAGCCCATTGTCGACATCAGCGTGACCGTGCCTCAGAACAACATGGGGGACATTACCGGTGACCTTTCCTCCAAGCGCGGTCGTATTAACGGCACCAACGCGCTGGCAGGCGGCATGGTAACGGTGACCGGTCAAGTGCCGTTGAGCGAACTCAGCACCTACCAGTCCGAGCTCAAATCAGTCACCGGCGGTACCGGCGTCTACACTATGGAATTCAGTCACTACGACCCGGTGCCGGGGCAGATCCAGCAGCAGCTGATGTCCGAGTTCAAGCCGGGCGCGGACGAGGAATAAAAAATATAAGCGCGAAAACGACCTCCGCAGCGCTGCTTAGCGCGTAGTCACCACGCGCAGGTAGGCCATGTCTTGGCTTGTGCCGACGAAATTTCCGTCTAGTGTTTTTCCGGACCGAAGCACCAGCGTGTCCGGTGCGGTGGCTCCCGTGATTGACGCCGGCGCCGGTGGTGCGACAAGGGGCGTGGGATACTTTATGGTCATGCCGGGGCGTCACGGAAGCGGGTAATTATGGAAACTGTAGATCGCGGCAGCGGGCAGGATTTAAAAATCCGTTCAATCCGGCTTTTGCGGCGTGCTTCCTGTGGTATAAGCTGTTGACGGTGCGATAGCGCCTGGAGTATGACGCCCTGATGAACCAAACAAGGAGAAACTGCATGTATCGTTGGAAATTGTGCGCCTCGCTGGGCGCCGCTTTGCTGATTGGAATGACGGGCGCCGAGGTGATCGGCGCCGAGGAGGAGGAAGGAACAATCAAGTATCGCCAAAGCGTCATGAAGAGCGTTGGCGGGCACACCGGAGCGATTTATCAGATCGTCAAGAACAACAATCCAAACAGGAGTCATTTGCAGGCGCACGCACGCGCGCTTCATGATCTCATGGGTATGGCTGCCAGTGCCTTTAGACAGAAGACGAATGGCGGCAAGACGAGGGCCAAAGCGAATGTCTGGACCGACGCCTCGGGATTCGAAAGCGCCGTCAACGATGCACAGACCGCGGCCGGCGCGTTCGAGTCGGCTGCGGGTTCCGGTAACGACGCGGAGATCGCCGAAAAGCTGGACACGCTCCTGGATACTTGCAAAGGCTGCCACAGGGAGTATCGGGAGAAAAAGGAGTAACGCCTCAGGCTGTTGAACAACGGCGCACTCGCGCAAACCTCGATGTTCGTTCATTCCGCCCACCGATGCGTGGGCGCATCGCTCTTGTTGCTTTCACTTTCGTTGTCGTGGGGATCTGCGCCCGGTGATACGGGCGCGGAGCTGCAGCAACGCGGCGAGTACGTGCTCAAGATCGCGGGCTGCGCCGGATGTCACACCTCCAAAGAAAAAGACGCGGCGCCGCTTGCGGGAGGGCGTGGGCTCGAGACGCCGTTTGGTACATTCATAAGTCCCAACATCACCCCGCACGCGGAACGCGGAATCGGTCGCTGGGGCTTCGACGATCTGTCCCGCGCGCTGCGAAATGGCGAATCTCCAGGAGGCACCCACCTATATCCGGCGTTTCCGTATACCTCCTACGCCGGGATGCTGGATGAGGACATACGCGCACTGATGGCGTACTTGGAGCGGGTGCCTAAGGCGGATAATCTCAACCAGCCGCACGAGCTTCCGTGGTACCTGCGCTATCGTCCGTTGCTCTATTTTTGGAAGCTGCTGTTTCATTCTTCCGAACCCTTCGCGAGTCAGGACGATAAGAGCGCGGCGTGGAACCGCGGTACCTATCTGGTAAACGTGCTCGGCCACTGCGGAGAGTGCCATACCCCGCGTAACATTTTCGGCGCGCTCGACCGAGAGAAACATCTCGGAGGGAATCCGGATGGTCCCGAGGGCGAGGCGGTACCAAATATAACCACCCATCCGGACGACGGCATCGGTGACTGGAGTGCCG
>JBFHVA010000299.1:0-4154 GCA_041589735.1 Gammaproteobacteria bacterium
ATCGCTGCGGCGGAGATCTGCTTAATTGCGCCTTTGGCGCGACGCCGGTGCGAGATAAGCTGAAATAATCGCTGTAGGTTCCCGCCGCCCCACGGCGGAAAGACTCAGCAGCTCAAAAACTCTCGTAGGCGAAATCTTAACTGATTCCAAAAACTTACTCGACCCACGAAGGAGTGAGAATTCGTAGCGCGAGTCAAGTTGCCCAAACCTACCTGCATCTAAGGCATAAAACCTGGTTTAGCCGGCGAGACACGCCTCCTGCCGCGCGGGGAAAGTTCAAATCTCCTCCCCGATCATCGCAGCAAGTCTCTGATGTTCCGTAGTTTTCGAATCCCTGGCGTATTGGCCGACGCTATTGTGCCAGCTTCGGTAGTACTCACGCAGTTGCGGAGTGCCACTTGAAACCCACATGGGGTGAGACTCCTGTTCAGAACTAATTAATTAACAAACGACCGAGGATAGATTTCTCAGTCTGGACTTTTTGGCGAAGGATTCCGTCGAGTTTCAGCGAATAGTAATGGACCGTCGGCGGGGCTCAACGGATGTCAACCGGCTCAATATCGTCGCTGCTCACCTGCACCCGGGCGGTGGTGTTGGCGATCTTGAGCAGTACGGAGACCCGCTCTTTGCCTGACTTGGCCTCGAAGATGGCCTCGTAGCCGGCCATCACACCCTCGACAAGACGCACCCGGTCGCCGACGTGCAGTTCTCGCGGCTCGATTTGCTGGATGCCCTCTTCGTCCTCACGGGATCTGAGCATCTCAATCAGTGCGTTCGGCACCCTCGCCGGCTGCATGCCGAAACGGACCAGGTTGGAGACGCCGATGGTGGAGCGGATGGGACCCCAGTTGTCGGTTTGATCACTCAGATGGATAAACAGATAGCGCGGGAACATGGGCTCCACGACTTTGACATAGCGCCCTTGCCGCCTTCGCCTCGCGCGCACTTTGGGCAGGTACGAGGCGTAGCCCTGGCGATCCAGATTCTCAAGCGCCAGTCGCTCCTGCTGCGGTTTGCTGTAAACGAGGTACCAGGCGTGCATAGAGATAGTGATTAGTGATTAATGATTAACAAGCATGGGCTCGCTACGTAGAGGTATCAACTCCGGCCTACAGATGTATAGTTAAAGCCAGAATCGCGCATGGTATCGGGCTCGTAAACGTTTCGCAGGTCGATGAACACGTTGCCCTTCATCAGTTCGAGGATTCGCTCCAGATCGAGACCGCGGTACGCATTCCATTCGGTCATTAAAACGATCGCATCGGCGTCCTTTGCGGCCTGATAGCAATCGTCACAATAAGTGACTGAATTTGGAAGCACCGCTTTGGCCTCGTCCATGCCCTGGGGATCATGGGCGCGGATGGTCGCACCCTTTTCGATCAGCGCCGGAAGGATCGCCAGCGCTGGTGCTTCACGCATATCGTCGGTCTCGGGCTTGAAGGTCAAGCCCAGCACGGCAAGGGTCTTGTCTGCTTCACTGCCCCCCAGTGCGGCGCGGATCTTACGGATCATTCTTGCCCGCTGTGCTGCGTTGACCTCCACTGCCGCCTCGACGATTCGGCAGGAGAGGTCGTTTTCCTGAGCGGTGCGGATCAGCGCCAGGGCGTCCTTGGGGAAGCACGAGCCGCCATAGCCTGGGCCCGGGTGCAGAAACTTGCGCCCGATGCGGCCATCCAGACCCATGCCCCGGGCAACGTCGTGAACATCGGCGCCCAAGGCCTCGCACAGCGCCGCCATTTCGTTGATATAGCTAATCTTGGTAGCAAGGAACGCGTTGGAGGCATATTTAATGAGCTCGGCGGTCTCCAGGTTAGTGACCACCATTGGGGTCTCGATGAGATTAAGCGGCCGATACAGCGCCCGAAGTAGCTCTTCGGCGCGCTCGGTTTCCACTCCGATGACCACGCGGTCCGGTCGCATGAAGTCGGCGATGGCCGCGCCCTCGCGCAGGAATTCGGGGTTGGAGGCGACGTCGAAATCGGCCTTGGGATTTGCCTGTCGGATCACCCGCGCGACTTCCCGGGCGGTGCCGACGGGCACCGTGGACTTGTCAACGATGACGGTGTAGCCGTTCAGGTGAGGCGCGATGGCTTTCGCGGCCTCGTAGACGTAGCTTAAGTCCGCATGGCCGTCGCCGCGGCGGGACGGCGTGCCTACGGAAATGAAAATTAGATCGGAATCGGGGACGGCCTCGGCCAGATCGGTCTTGAACTGCAGTCGGCCGCCGCGGACGTTGCGTTCCACCAGGTCGTCCAGGCCGGGCTCGTAGATGGGCATTTCGCCCGCTTTGAGGCGGCGGATGCGATCTTCGTTGACATCGACGCAGACAACTTCGGCGCCGAATTCGGAGAAACAAGCGCCGGAGACCAGCCCGACGTAGCCTGCGCCGACCATGACGACATTCATTTATATAGCGCCTTGTTTAATTTGATTGGACATGGTCGAAGTCGTCATTTCAGCATAAGGTAAATTTTCCACTGGATTTCCGCGTTCGCGGGAATGACAGTGGAGAGCTTGATCTCGCTTTCCCGCTTTCATTTACAGTCGCCAGAGCTGGACGCCGGCGGGGACGGAGTTGCGCGGCAGGACGCCTTTGACGTCCACCACCACGCCGCCGTCCGAGTTGAGCAGCGCCGATATGCCCGGCCAGCCCTTCTCCTTATATATATTGTGCGCCACCGCCAGAACCACGCAGTCGGCGGGTTTCAGCCCGTTATCCGGTGAAAGCGCAACTTTGAGCTCCGATTTTGCCTCCTCCGGGTCCACCATTGGATCGTGCACCTGTACCTGGATCTCGTACTCCTTCAGCTCACGGATGATGTCGATTACGCGCGTGTTTCGCACGTCGGGCACGTTTTCCTTGAAGCTCAGGCCCAGCACGGTCACCCGGCTGTCCTTGACCGTGCGCCCGCGGCGGATGAGGTTCTTGACGATGCGGCTGGCCACGAACGCGCCCATGCTGTCATTGATGCGACGCCCGGCGAGAATGATCTGGGGGTAGTAGTCCAGCAATGTGGCCTTGTGCGTCAAGTAATAGGGATCGACGCCGATGCAGTGTCCGCCGACGAGTCCCGGAGAAAAACGCAGGAAGTTCCACTTTGTAGCGGCCGCCTCCAGCACGTCCAGGGTATCGATTCCTAAGCGCTCGAAGATGAGCGCCAGCTCGTTCATCAATGCAATATTCAGATCCCGCTGGGTGTTCTCGATGACCTTGGCGGCCTCGGCCACCTTGATGCTGGGCGCGCGGTGCACGCCGGCCTTGACCACCGAACCATAGACTTCGGCCACGATTTCCAACGTCTTCGCATCCTGTCCTGAAACCACCTTGGTGATGTGTGCGAACGAGTGCTGCGAATCGCCGGGATTGATTCGCTCCGGAGAATACCCGACGCTGAAATCCGACCCCGCTTTCAGGCCCGAGGTTTTTTCAAGAACAGGCACGCACTCTTCCTCGGTGGCGCCGGGATATACCGTCGACTCATATACGACGATGTCACCTTTCTTAAGCGCCTGTCCAACGGTAATCGACGCCGCGATCAGCGCTCTAAGATCCGGCTGCTTCGCGTCGTCAACGGGGGTCGGAACGGCAATAATATGAAAGTCTGCCGCCTTGAGCGCGTTGACGTCGCTTGAGAACTGCACGTCGGCTTTTTTAAGCTCCGCATCCGGCACCTCCCGGGTACGATCGTGACCGGACTTGAGCTCATCGATCCGTTTAAGATTCACGTCAAAGCCGATCACAGGGCCGATCTTGCCGAAAGCCACCGCCACCGGCAGGCCCACGTAGCCGAGCCCGATGACCGATATTTTTCTTGCCAGCGACATCAGGCGACTCCGTAGTAATCCTTGTACCACTCGACGAAACGCTTCACGCCCACTTCCACGGGCGTGTTCGGCCGGTAGCCTATGTCCCGCGCCAGATCGTCCACGTCCGCCCAAGTGGCAATGACGTCGCCGGGCTGCAGTGGCAGAAGATTACGCTTTGCCTTCTTGCCGAGACACTCCTCGATCACCTTGATGTAGTGCTCCAACTCAACGCTGTTGTTGTTGCCGATGTTATATAACGCGTAAGGCGCGCTGCTGGTGGCAGGGTCCGGAGTCTCGCCGCTCCAGTCGGAATTCGGCTGCGCGGGATGATCCAGCACCCGCACCAC
>JBFHVA010000300.1:0-4104 GCA_041589735.1 Gammaproteobacteria bacterium
GCCGAGGCGGCCAAAAAGCTCAAGGTCGGCAACGGTCTAGAAGACGGCATGCAGCAGGGTCCTCTCATCGACATGCGCGCGGTGGAGAAAGTCGAAGAGCACATTTCCGACGCCACCAAGAAAGGCGCAAAAATCGTCACCGGGGGAAAACGCCACAAGCTGGGCGGCACCTTCTTCGAACCTACCGTGCTCGCCGACGTCACCACCGACATGCTGGTGACCAACGACGAGACCTTCGGTCCGGTAGCGCCGTTGTTCCGTTTCAAGGACGAGGACGACGCCATCGAGATGGCGAACGCCACCCAGTACGGACTGGCGTCTTACTTTTACGCCCGCGACATGGGGCGCATCTGGCGGGTTTCGGAAGGCCTCGAGTATGGCATCGTCGGCATCAACGAGGGCATCATCTCCAATGAGGTGGCGCCTTTCGGCGGCATCAAGGAATCCGGCATCGGACGCGAAGGCTCCAAGTACGGCATCGACGATTTCGTCGAGATCAAATATCTGTGCATGGGGGGAATCGACGCCTGACGGCGCCGCGCTCTCGGAATGAGAAGGCCGGGGCAACCCGGCCTTTTTTATTCACACCACCCGGACCTCAATCTCGCCTACCCCGTCGACGCCGCCCCGGATGTGGTCCCCGCGCTGCACCGGCCCCACGCCGGCCGGGGTGCCGGTAAAGATGAGATCCCCGGGGGCCAGGGTGAAAAGGCCCGACAGAACGGCGATGGTGTCCGGAATGTTCCAGATGAGCTGCCCCAGATCCCCCTCCTGGCGCAGCTCGCCGTTGATTTCCAGCCACACGCGACCCTTGTCCGGATGGCCGATTCGGGCGGCCGGAACAATAGCGCTAATGGGGGCGGAATGCTCGAAGGCCTTGCCCAGTTCCCAGGGGCGGCCCATCTTCTTAGCCTCCCCCTGGAGATCCCGGCGCGTCATGTCTATGCCCACGGCGTAGCCGTAGACGTGCTCAAGCGCGGCCGACTCGGCGATATCTGACCCTCCCCTGCCCAGGGCAACGACCAGCTCGATTTCATGGTGCACGTCATTGCTTTTTACCGGACAGGGAAATTCGCTTCCGCTGGGGAGCAGCACGTAGGCCGGCTTTTGAAAATAGAACGGCGGCTCGCGATCAGGATCGCGTCCCATCTCCCGAGCATGCTCGGCATAGTTTCGGCCAACAAGATAGATGCGCCGGACGGGATAGCGCTTAGGGGTGCCCTTCACCTCGACAGTGGTGACGCCTTCAAATGGAATGACGTAGTCCATGATTGGTCGATTCTTCTTATAGCCTGGTGGATTATTCAAACGTCGCTGACGGGGAGCCATTCGAGACCAATTTGATTCCACGCTGTGTTCCGCCAGCACCGAAGTAAACGAGTATTAAGCGTACGCTATAAAAACTAAAGAAGAAGATTCATCAAACTTCGGCAGCTGAAACTCAGCGCACGCTGCAAAAAGATAGTGGTTCCCACAAGCAGGAGATCTCGAGCAGGCACTGAGGAATTCAATTCAGAGGATGCCATTCTGCATTCGCGTTATAATCCGCGTCCAACCGGCGGGCGGTCCGGTAACGCGGTGCTTAAAAGCGCCGTCTTATAACAACGACAAAAATTCAAAGACGAGGTTAGTGAGTTTGCTTTCCGGCATACGGACCCAGCGGTCGTAACCGGAGTTGGAATCCGCGCCTCAGGTTCACTACCGGAAAAGGAGGAACCCCGCCCGTGAATTTAAGCCCCGGTTACGGTCGCACGGCAGGATTTTCTCCAAACGACCCGCAGTTCCAGGGCAGGCGTTACCGACAGCTCGTCGCGGCTTTCAACGTCTACCGGGTCTCGCCTATTGCTGCCGAATCGGTCCCCCCTCCAAAAATTCATACCACTTACCGCGGCGTGCCACTCTCTTGCAACGCCAGCGTGCTCTCCGTAGGGCAGTCTGACGTGACCTTTGGCATGGACAAGCTGCACGCCAGAGCCATCGCGCGCACCGGCCGCTCCGTGATCATGAGCCCGCTCCACGGTATGAGCTTCAAGGTCACGCCGACCGGCGTGGACGCTGAGGCCGGTCGCGCATCCTTCGCCCAGTTCGTCACCCAGCGCCGCGGGGGCGCCGAGCAGCGAATCAATCCCAGGGTCGAGCCGGAATTCAACATTAACGTCTGCCTGGAATGCTTTGACAAGGAGCGTTCCGGGCGGCTGCATGATTTGTCGGTGGTCTCGGTGGCGGTATCCTTCGACGAATCCGAGTTCGAAGGGATACGGAACGGCGACATGGTGAAGGTCCATATTCCGAAGCTCGCCCCCGGCTGCGGGCTCTCCCTGGACGCCAGAGGCAAGATTATTCGCCAAATGCCCGTTGCAGGCGGCGAAGGCAAATCGCGGGACGTGGTGATTTCACTGCAGCTTTATCCCGACCTGTACCGCCGGCTCGAGCGCTACGTCGATGTCCGCCGGATTACCATGGTCCGGGAGCTTGTGGGATCGGAAGCCTCCGGTGGCGAGCGGGAGTCCGCCCAGCCGGACCTTCTATTGCGCCGCCCGTCGGCGATTTGATTCCACGCGCAATTTGAGCTCCTTATAGCTGCGCTTCCGGACGCCTACAGCCGTCCGGGAGCTCCGACCGGCCTGATTACTTTACTTCAGCAGCCAGTCTCTGACCGTGGCGATTTGGCTTTCGGACATGAGCGTCGGCGCGTGTCCGATACCTTCAAGCTCTACGAGGTCCGCCTTGGGACCGCGGCGCTGCATTTCTTCAGCGATTTCGGCCAGCAGCAGGTCCGACTTTTCACCGCGAACCAGCAGTACCGGACATTCGACGCTGTCCCAGGCCGGCCACAGATCGACATCCTCTACGGGCGCCGACTTCAACGGCGTGGCGATGGCCGGATCGTAGTTGAGGCCGTAGTCTCCGTCGGAGGTTTTTCTCGCGCTGCTCTCCAGCAAGTTTTGCCACTGGGCGTCAGTGAGCGGGCCGAAAGGAGAATAAACCTCACGGATATACGCCTCCAGTTCCCGCATCGTGGCAAAGCGCGGATCCTCGCCCACATAAGCAACAATACGCTCCAGAGCCGCTTTAGGGATAAGAGGTCCCACGTCGTTCATTACTAGGCGCTTGATGGGCGTGTTTGCCTGAGCGGCCAGCAGCATTCCGATAAGCCCGCCCATGGAGGTGCCTACCCAGTGCACCGTCTCCACATCCAGATGGGCGATGAGTGACGCCATCGCGGCGCAGTAGAGCGGATATCCATAATCTTCCTTTATTTTTAGCCAGTCGCTGCGGCCCCGTCCGGGAACGTCTGGACAAATCACTCGGTAATGATCACAAAGCGACCGGGCCAGGAAGTCAAAATCGCGGCCGTTACGCGAGAGTCCATGAACGCAGACCAGGACATTCTCGTTATCAGGGTCACCAAAGTCGCTGTAAACGACGCGATGAAAGCCGTTGGGGCTAAGTGAGAGGAAAGAGTGTTCACGCATAGCGATATTCAAATTGCGAGTAAAAATTCTGACTGCTGAGTGGAGTTCGGTAGATGGTAGATAGCGAACCATAACCTCGCACGAGTCTGCACATCTAGCATCTACGATCTACCATCCACAGGTTCAGAGCGTTCGGATGGCGCCAATATGTTGTTCAATTCCAGGATTTCGCAATGCCGCCCGACCAAAAAAATCGGCGGCCGAAGCCGCCGTTAGTTAGCCTGGCATTGTTATTGGCTTTTATTAGTGCGCCAAAATCTGGCTTAAGAAAAGCTTGGTGCGGTCGTGCTGAGGATTATTGAAAAACTTTTCCGGCTCGTTCTCCTCGATGATCTCGCCCTCGTCCATGAAAATCACCCGGTTGGCAACGGTCTTGGCAAAGCCCATCTCATGGGTGACCACGAGCATAGTCATGCCGGTCTTGGCCAGCTCGATCATTACGTCGAGCACCTCTTTAATCATTTCCGGGTCCAGCGCGGAAGTCGGCTCGTCGAACAGCATGATCTTGGGATTCATGCAAAGCGAGCGGGCGATGGCCACTCGCTGCTGCTGGCCTCCCGAAAGCTGCCCGGGAAATTTCTTTGCCTGCTCGGGAATTTTAACCCGTTTCAGGTATTTCATGGCGGCA
>JBFHVA010000301.1:0-4076 GCA_041589735.1 Gammaproteobacteria bacterium
AGCCTTCCGAAGCCGCCCACGTAGCTGACCGCAATGATGCCGATGATGATGATACCCATCGCCAGCAGAATGCACTGCAGCGTATCCACGTAAGCCACGGCGCGAAGGCCGCCGGATGCCACGTAGATGAACACCACCGCCGAGAGCAGCCACATGCCGACCTCGACGCCGAGCAGGCCGTCGGTCAACACGTTGAACAAGAAGCCCGACGCGCGAAGCTGCAGCCCGAGGTACGGCACCGAGAAAACCAGCGCCACGAGCACCACCAGAATGCGGATGAGGTCGGACTTGAAGTAGTGCGACAGCATCTCGCCCGGCGTGACAAAGCCGAAGCGCTTGCCCAGCATCCACTGGCGCTTCAGGAACAGGACGCCGGTGAACGGAATGGTGATGGCGTAGAAAGAGGCATAGGCGTACTGAAAACCGTCTCGGTACAGCAGGCCGGGATGCCCCATGAAGGTCCAGCCGGAGAATGAAGTCGCCGTGGCCGCGAGCACGAATACCCACAGCGACAGCCGCCTCCCGGCGATGAAGTAGTCGCTCGCTGTCTTGGACATGATCGCACCCCGGATACCCCAGAAGATGCAATACGCCCAGTACAGGACTACGAAGATGAACAACCAGACAACTTTTGCTTCCATGTTGTCTCCCCCAACTATTGGCCAATTATTGGTTAATCCCGTAACCGTCCCTCAGGCGGGCGCCCTCGGGGGCGATCAGCGGGTGCTTGTTTGAACGAACCTGGCGCACCGGTACGAGAGGCGGCCGGCTCATTCAAATGAAGGTCTGCAAGTATCGTGCCTTGGAGATGAGTCTATTGAGTTCAGACACTTAGAACAACCAAGGCCCTCGTGAACCCGGGACATTGTTACCTAAAGTAACGGGAAGCTGCGTGGTTCCGTAGCACTGCCGGCCGGCCGTGGGACGGTCAGCGCTCCTTCGGCCGCGGCAGCCCCAGGCGCTGGCGGCGCTCCCAAAGCGCCTTGCGGCTGATCCCTAAGCGCTTGGCCAGCTCGGTTTCGGTCAGCTCGCCCTGGTGTGCCTCGACGAAAGCGCGGAAGTACTCCTCCAGAGACAAATCGGTCCGGGTGCCGCCGTTGGACGGTCCCTGCCGGGTGCGGCGGGAATCCAGCGCCAGCAGATCGCAGCTGATGACCTCGGAATCGCAAAGGATCACGGCCCGCTCGATGGCGTGCTCGAGCTCACGCACGTTTCCGGGCCAGTCGTATCCGCACATGGCGTCGACGGCCTCGGCGGTGAGCCGGACGCCGGGCTTGTGTAGTCGCTCGCAGCTTCGCTGGAGCAAGGCTTCAGCCAGCTCCCGGACGTCGTTACCGCGTTCCCTGAGGGGCGGCAGATGGATCTCCATCACGTTCAGTCGGAAGAAAAGATCTTCGCGGAAAGTATTTTCGCTCACCATTCTCTGGAGGTCGCGATGGGTGGCGGCAATCAGGCGTATGTCCACCTTCTTCGTATGCGCCGCACCGACGCGGCGGATCTCGCCGTCTTCGAGCACCCGCAGCAAGCGCGCCTGCGCGTCCACGGTCAGCTCCCCGATCTCGTCCAGGAAAAGGGTGCCGCCGTCGGCCGCCTCGATCAAGCCTTCGTGGGCGTTGACCGCGCTGGTGAAGGCGCCTTTTTCGTGCCCGAAAAGCTCGCTTTCGATCAGGTTGGCGGGAATGGCCGCACAGTTCATGACAATGAGCGGCGCCGCGCTTCGTTGGCTCTTGTCGTGAATGGCGCGCGCCACCAGCTCCTTTCCGGTGCCGGATTCGCCGACTACGAGCACGGTTGCATCGGTGGGCGCGACCTTGTCGATGCGTTGGAACACTTCCCTCATCGGGCGCGAGCTCCCGACCATGCCGGAGACCGGGTAGCTGCGCGCGACGTCGAATTTGAGCGCCCGATTCTGGCGCGCCAGCCGCCGCTCCCCCAGCACCCGTTCCACGCTCAGCAGCAACTCGTCGTGATTGAAGGGTTTGGCAATGTAATCGACCGCGCCCAGTTTCATTGAATCCACCGCCGAACGGACGCTGGCAAAGCTGGTCATGATCAGCACCGGCGCGTTGGGAATCAGTCCGATGGTTTTGGTGCCCGGTTCTCCCGGCAAACGCAGATCCGCGATGACGAGATCCGTGCCGTCGAGCCCGTCGAGTTGTCGCGCGCCTTCCACCGACTCCGCTTCCAGCACCTCGTAACCGTTTCGTTCCAGCAAACGGCGCAGCGCGTTGCGGATGATCGTCTCGTCCTCGATGATGAGTATTCTGCTCATCCGCCGCTCGCGGCTTCGCCCAGCCTGTCGGCGCCGGGTTTGATGATCGGAAAGCGGAGCTTTACCCGTGTTCCGGCCGTACTTTCGTTTTCGATAGTGATGTGGCCGCCGTGATCCTGGACGATGCGATAGACCACGGACAGCCCAAGACCGGTTCCGCGCCCCGGTGGTTTGGTGGTTACGAAGGGATCGAATATCTGGTCGATGATGTCCTCCGGAATGCCGTGACCGTAATCGACGATATCCACCAGAGCGAAATCTCCGTCTCTTGAAGAGAATACGTCCACCTTTGCGCCCGGCTCCGATGCATCGCAGGCGTTGGTGAGCAGGTTGACGAATACCTGAACCAGCTGAGTGCCGTCGCCGCGAATGCAAAGAAGATCTTTGCAGTGATTGATGACTCGAACCTGCTTGCCCTCGCGGCTCAGACTTACCAGCCGCATGGCCTCGTCCACGCAGGCGCCAAGCATGATCGGCCGGGCATCGAGGCCGGGTGCGCCGCCGCCGTGACTGAAGCCGACCAGCGATTGCACGATTTCTGAAATGCGCCGGGTCTGCTCCATGATCTGCCGGCTGGTGATGCGCGCCTCGTCGTCGCCTGTTTCGGTTTCGAGATTTTGCGCCAGGCAGGCAATGCCGGTGACCGGGTTACCGATTTCGTGAGCAACACCTGCGGCAAGCCGTCCGATGGAGGCCAGCCGCTCGCTGTGGGCGAGCTCTGATTCCAGCGACTGCATCGTGGTGCGATCTTCCACCAGAATTACGACGCCGCCCGATTGCTCCGCGTCCGCGGGGTATTCAATGGCCGCCTTGTGCAAATTAAACGAACGGGAGCGGCCGTCCAGCTTGGCTTCCACCTTGTGCAGATGCGGCTCGTCCGAGTTCAGGCATTGACGAAAGAGATCTGACCAGGGGTGCGGAAGCCGATCGATGGTAACGCCCCAGGCGTGACGGCGCTTGACCCCGGACATCTTGGTCATCGCCTGATTCCAGGTCACGACGCGGCCGTCGGGTCCCAGCGCGCAGACGCCAAGCGGAAGGTCGCTCAACACCTGCTGGTGATAGCGGCGCAGGTTATCGAGCTCCGCGGCGACGCCTTCGAGCCGGGTCTGAGAATACTCGAGACGTTCTTCGATGAAGCGAATGTTATCCGCCAGCGCGGATCGCGCGCTGCTGTCCATCTGCAGACGATCGTCAACAATCATGCGTGCAAGCATCGGGCCCATCAGACCGGACAGGTTTCGCTCGATACGCTCCCTGAGACGCCGAAGTTCCGATGGATCCTTTTCATCGAAATTCATATCCAGATCGTCGAGGGCCTGACTGACCTCGAAATCCGCTGCTTCGCTCCCGAGGATGCGGCTCAGCTGCTCCTTGAACTGGGCCGGCGACGACGCGCTCAGAAGCGTTCCGGTGGGGATGGCAAAGGGCGAAAGCCGGCAGGCGTCGGCGGCTTCGCGTTCCTCGGTGGACGGGCGCGTCAGCAGGGAAACGCCGAAGAACAACAGGATGTTGATTCCGAGCGAGGAGAAAGTCGCAAAGGTCCAGGGGTCCATGTCCGCCGGGGCTTGCAGCGAGAGCAGCTCGATCGGGTAATGAAGAATCCCGGAGCGCTGCAGCAGCGGAAACATCAGCGTCATTGCCCAAATCGTTCCGCCGCCGAGCAGTCCGGCGATGAACCCCGAGCGGGTCGCTCTGGACCAGTAGAGCAGCCCGACGATGCCGGGAAGAAACTGCGCCACCGCGACGAACGAGATGAGGCCCAGCTGCACCAGGCCCTGGTTGCGTTCGAGCACGAGATAAA
>JBFHVA010000302.1:0-4070 GCA_041589735.1 Gammaproteobacteria bacterium
CGTGCTGGTACTCGATACGGAAGTTTATTCAAACACCGGCGGACAGATGTCGAAAGCGACGCCACTGGCGGCGGTCGCCAAGTTTGCGGCATCGGGAAAACCCGCTGCCAAGAAGGACCTCGCGCTGCAGGCTATCGCTTACGGAAATATATATGTCGCGCGGGTAGCGATGGGCGCGAATCCGCAGCAGACGTTGCTCGCGCTTCGTGAGGCGGAAGCCTACCCAGGTCCTTCCTTGATCCTTGCCTACAGTCATTGCATCGCGCACGGCATCAACATGCAGCACGGTCTTCGGCAGCAAAAGCTGGCCGTGGACAGCGGCCACTGGCCGCTCATTCGCTATAACCCGACCCTTCGTGATAAAGGCAGCAATCCATTCTTATTGGACTCGCAGCCTCCGCGTATTGCGTTAAAAAAATACGCATACAACGAGGTCCGCTACCGGATGCTGACCCGTAGCCATCCTCAAGAGGCCGAACGCCTGATGGCGCTCGCACAGGAAAATATTCAGGTGAAGTGGCGCGTCTACCAGGAGATGGCAACCCGCGGCGATCCGAGCTTCCACTTCACTCGCGAAGAATAAACCGACGTCGAACTAAGAAACAGCACAGTCGGAAGGAGTCAGTCATGGATCTTCGAACAAACTACATGGGCATGGAACTACGAAATCCTCTCGTTGCATCTGCCTCGCCTCTTTCAGAGGACATTGCAAATATCAGGCGTATGGAGGACGCCGGCATTGCCGCCGTGGTGATGTTTTCCCTCTTCGAAGAGCAAATTCGCCACGAGGAAGAGGCGATGGCACACTTGAAAAGCTACGGCGCGGAGAGCTTTCCCGAAGCCTTGAGCTATTTCCCGGAGGTGGAAGACTTCCAAGTCGGGGCCGAGCAGTACCTTGACCTTATCCAACGAGCGCGCGAGGCCGTGGAAATCCCGGTCATCGCCAGTCTGAACGGTCTCACCAACGAGGGGTGGATCGACTACGCCAAGCTAATGCAGCAAGCGGGCGCAAGCGCGATCGAGCTCAACGTCTTCTACATTCCCGCCAACATAGAGACTACGGGCAGAGACGTCGAGGAGCGATACGTCGAAATCGTCAAGCGCGTCAAAGGCGCTGTGACGATACCGGTGGCGCTCAAGCTGAGCCCATTCTTCAGCGCCTTCGGAAACATGGCGCGCCGACTGGACGAAGCCGGCGCAGACGCGCTCGTGCTGTTCAACCGCTTTTATCAGCCGGACTTCGACATTGACCATCTCGAGGTCTCGCTGAGCCTCGAACTCAGCGCACCCTCCGAGATCCGCCTTCCGCTTGCCTGGATCGCCATGCTCCACGGCCGAGTGCGCGCCTCGCTGGCGGCGACGCGAGGCGTCTACAGCAGCACCGAGATCATTAAGTATGTGATGGCCGGTGCCGACGCAGTCATGACCACATCCGCGCTGCTGAAAAACGGGATAGGCCATGCCGAACATTTGGTCCGCGAGCTCGGAGAGTGGATGGAGGCACGGGAGTACGCGTCCATTGAGCAAATAAAGGGGTCGATGAGCGAGCAAAACGTCGCCGATCCCACGGCGTTTAAACGCGGCAATTACGTTCGAATACTCGAACAATACAAAAGCGCGTACGTGGCGTAGACGCCAATCTGATTTGAGAACCGGAGGTTCCGTCTTGGGACGAATTTCTTTATCAATAAACTCATAATCACAAGTAGATAGCGAAGCAATCGCTAACTGACCGAGCGAGTCTCAATGGGACCACCGTCCATACGCTCGGTTGGGTTCTGATTCTGTATAATCCCGCCCTCCGTCGGGTCTTAACCTATAGATTCAGAACTGAGTCAAAAACATTCGGTGGTCAGTCGAGACAGCGACAGGAAATTGCCGCTCGGCGAGTTCGTCGCACTCGTAGCGCTGATGTTTTCGCTGGTGGCGATGTCCATAGACGGCATGCTGCCCGCGCTGCCCGCCATAGGTGCCGACCTCAACGTCGTAGACCCGAATGACACGCAGCTGGTGGTGTCGTCGCTGTTTCTGGGTCTCGCCTTTGGTCAGCTGCTGGCTGGCCCGCTATCAGATAGCTTTGGGCGCAAGCCCATCATTCACGCCGGTCTCGTTCTGTTCATGGTCGGATGTCTACTGTCCATCTTCGCTCCGAGCTTTGAGTGGATGATCGCCGGCCGGGTGCTTCAGGGCATCGGCGCCGCTGCACCCCGTATCGTCACCATTGCGCTGGTGCGTGATCAATACGAAGGCCGCGCCATGGCGCGGATCATGTCCTTTGCTCTGTCGGTGTTTATTCTGGTCCCCGCTCTAGCCCCGGCGCTTGGCCAGGGAATTCTATTGATAGCTGGTTGGCGAGCGATTTTCATGACCTTTTCAGTCATTGCGCTGATGACGTCTGTTTGGTTTGCGCTGCGCCAGCCGGAGACGCTTACACCCGATCGTCGATCCGCGTTCTCGGTCCGCAGAATCCTGGCCGCAGCGCGGGAGGTCTGCACCACCCGTGTCGCCATCGGCCATACACTTGCCACTGGGCTCGTGTTCGCGTCTTTCGTCGGATACTTAAGCTCGGCGCAGCAGATTTTTCAGCAGACGTACGGCGTGGGCAGATGGTTTCCAGCGTACTTTGCCGCGCTCGCGTTGGCCATCGGAGCCGCGTCGGTCATCAACGGACACCTTGTTATACGCCACGGCATGCGCAAGATTTCGATTACGGCAGTGCATTTGCTCGCTTGCCTCGCGCTGGTGTTGGTGCTGGTTGCGTGGTCGCTGGACGGAGTGCCGCCGCTCTGGCTCTTCATGAGCTTCTTCTTATCCATGTTTTTCTGTGTCGGATTGCTGTTCGGCAACCTCAACGCCTTGACCATGCAACCGCTGGGGCACATTGCGGGCGTCGGTGCCGCGGTGGTGGGATTTATTGCTACGCTGATCTCGGTGCCGATCGGTGCGGCCATCGGCCAAGCCTACGACGGCACCGTGATGGCGCTCTCGCTGGGTTTCCTTGTTTTTGGCGCTGCCGCGCTGATTACCATGCGCTGGGCGCAGCGCCGCATCCATTAACGTTTTTTATGCGGTGGTTCGAACAAACTCAGGACTCACGATTACTTGCTTATGCCCTGGATCCCGCACTACGCTGTTTCTTGACCCAGATCATTCATGCACCAGCCCCGTTTCAATAGGATGCTGCGCACATCATATATTTTGAAGGGGAAGGGTATGAGCAACACTCACCCGTTTTTACCGTGGTTCAATGCGAACCGATTTACTATGGGCACCCTGGCAGGCCTTGCCGGTGGTGCAGCGGAGATCGCCTGGATCCTGCTTTACTCGGGGCTGGGCAACGTCGATACGATCGAGGTGGCCCGGGGAGTCACGCTCACCTTCTCGAGCGCTGCGGCCGCTTCGTCCATGGGCGTAATATTGGGGGTCGTTATTCACATGCTAATCGCGGTTCTGCTCGGCATAGCAATAGCTGTCTTGTCGCGAAAGATTATTCCTCTCTCCCGATCCGCGCTTTTGGAGCCGTGCTTCGTTGTCGCGGGCCTGGTAGGCGTTTGGGCGTTGAACTTCCATGTCGTTTTGCCCTTAATCAATCCTGAGTTCGTGCATCTACTGCCGCTCGAGGTAAGTCTGGCATCGAAGGTTTTCTTCGGTATTGCCGCCGCTTTCGTGCTCAGCGTGGCGGATATTCGGCTTGCTCGTCGTCGGGTATCGCTTTAGGCAATCTAGATCCGAACGGTTCAAGTAACCGAACAATCAAAGACGTTCAGAGTTTGCAAGTTACCAACTGAAATCCCCGGTATCGGTGAGGCGGACTGACGACTTGCCAAATCTGAACGCCCTACCAGCCGAGGGCCCGGCGCCCATTCGCCGGGCCCTCACCTGCTACGGTGTCGACCGCTGAGCGGCCCATTATTCGCCGCGCACATTGATCTTCACCGTATCCTTCAGGACGCCGTCCAGTCCGCCGAAGACGGTCAGACGGTCGACCTTCTCCGACACCTTCTCCAGCACCTCCAGCTCCTTGAGGCGCTTCAGCGTCGGGTTGTCGTCCATGAGCTTCGCCGTGTTGA
>JBFHVA010000303.1:0-4057 GCA_041589735.1 Gammaproteobacteria bacterium
CCAGACTGCCGTCCTCTTCAAAACGACTGAGCAGAGTGAGTCCGAAGGCGGACAGCTCCGCGTCTGACCAGATCGTTTCACCCCTGGGTTCTTTTTCGGTTCCGATTACGACGCAAAGTCGCCGTGTAAGCACATCGCGCAGGCGCGCAACGATGGCGCTGCCGGTCGCGCTGTCGACACGCTCCAGATAACCGGCCACCAGCGCAAAGTCATAGCAGCGCTCGTTTTCGAGCGACAGCAGCCGTTCCGCCGCGCTCTTCGTCTCCACGACTTCCAGCGTGCATTCGGATTCCGCCTCGGCGTAGTCGCGCAACAGACGCCGGGCGTCGTCTCCAACGGCAATCAGCCTCCTTGGCCGCCAAGCTTGAAGCTGCCGCGTGAGGGGATCGACTGCTTCGCTCATCCAGATCTCCACGCAAGATGCGCCCGATTCCGTTTAGCGCTTTGCTGCAACTGCGGCCGGCCAGCTCGCCACCTTTTCGCCATATTTGCTCTCCGCTTGGCCACGGGCCGCCGCCTGTGTGCCCATCGTTGCGGTATTTACTTCAACCTGCAAGGCGGCATGCAGAGCCGCCGCCAAAAGCCCGAGGGGAAAAAGATGGTGAACTCAAATTGCACGCTTTGTCTAGGCGAGACTCGTCTCGTTCAGCTGGCCAGCGATCTCGGCAGCCGCCAGGCGGCGCTGGATCGTTTCAGCGGCAACGGAATCGGACGCTACCAGGCCAGAGAAATCACCGATTCCATGCGCGAGATGGTGAAGTCGGTCAAGGTCACGGTGCCGTTTCGCACCGCAAGCCACGCGCTCGAAATCAGTTTGAAGAGCGAGCTGGTAAAGCTGGCCGATGCGCTCAGAAACATTCCCGTGGTGAGCATTGATATCGAGGCGCACACCGATGTACGCGGCAGTCGGCGATTCAACCGCAAGCTGGCCTTCGAACGGGCGCGCGCCGTGAGGCACGTGTTCTTAAGTCGTGGCGTGCCGCTGAGAAGAATTACCGCTCGAGCCGTGGGCGTCGAGGGCGCCGTGTATCCCAAAGGCGATCGCGGAGGCTATCCCTTCGACCGCCAGGTCATTGTCCGCTTTGATATTGAGGGGATCGAAACATGAAATACAAACAACCATTGAACGATACCTGGATGTTCTGGAATGCGGAGCGTCTGGATGAGTATCCCCACGTTTCGGCAAACGAGCTCGCGTGCGCAACGGCCGACGACGACCAGGAGGACGGCGAGCAGGAATCGTCACGACTTGCCGGGCTCGAGCTCTTCTTGCTGTACGTCGGCGGCGTGTCCGCGGCCATGGTGGGCATGGGCCTGGTGGTTTTGATAGGCAGTTTCATCTCCGCATACTCGGCGCTCAATGGACCGGCCGCAAGCGAGCAGGCGACCGCGCCGGCGCACCCTTCTCTCAGCCTTCAACACCCGGCGCCTTCCGCGAAAGCCTCGCTTCCGGAAGCTATAGTTCTGGAGCCGGCGAGATCTGGCACGGCGCCCCGGGGCGAGATGAGCCCCACCCGCGGCGCAGGGTATTCTCGCGCGCCGTCTGGTATTTAGGGCCCAAGCCAAAAAGCACCCGGCGGAAGCGGCTAAGGATGGGCCGATTCTCCACGCATCGGTTGTGAGGCAAGGGTCAGCTCGCTTGTCAGGATCTTGCCAGGGCACATATGAGGGGAAGAAACTTACCGCGGAGAATTGGTTTTTTTCCTGTTTGTGAACCGGTTCACCAAAATGTCTCCGCTAAAATGCTGTAATTATGGGGTTATTTTCAAATACCTACTAACCTTTAAGTGCTTGAAACAACGCGCCTTGCGGCGGCAAAAGGATGCCCATGAGCCTCAATCCCAATCCATCGGAAGCACCGGACGTGACCAATCAGGGCAAACGGAGTCGGCGTGACGACACCACCACCCTGGCGGGCCGGCTGCGCAAGCGCAGACGGGAATTCGGCTGGACCCAGGTTCAGCTGGCGGAAGAGGTGGGCACCTCCCAGGCGGTGATCCAGAAGATCGAGAACGGCAAGAGCTTAAGGCCCCGGATCCTCGAGGATCTGGCCAAGGCCCTGGACGTTTCCCCTTCCTGGCTCATGTTCGGAGTGGAGGAGGTGAGCGCCCTGGACGAGGAGGCCCTGGAGCTGGCCAAGGCCTGGGCCAATCTGCCGGAGCCCCACCGTTCGGCCATGCGCGACGCCATCTTCCGCATGCGGCACGGCAAGCAGTAAGCTCCGCTTAAAAACTGGTTTATTACTAAACGGCGCGGGCTGCCTCCGCGCCGTTTTGCTTTAGGTTCCCAGGGCGCTTTGTCGTCTGCCCGTCGCACCAGTCGGTTTGTCGACAGTTTCACACTTCTCTAGACCGCCCCACGTCTTTCATTCCTTGGCGCCGACCCCGCCAGATCCCGACAAAACCCGCCAAACTCGGCCTCCGGCCGCCGCCCGTTCCCGGGAATCCGGGGACTGGGAATCTCTGGCACAGGGATTGCTCTATATCCCCCCGACGTTCGGCCGATGCGCCCTAAAGTCTTGAAAATCAAGACTCTAAATCGCAAGCCGGCGTAAAAAGTGTCTCCAAACAGAGACACAGGGGGCCCGCCCCGCAGGGTGGGTCGTTGGTATCGGTCCCTATGACCTTCGGGTCACAGGAGGAGCTATGGAGAGTCGCAGCACTGTGCAGATTGTGAAGTCGAGCGACAAAGAGTTATCCGAGCAGGGGCAGCGCCCCGTGGCCGGCACGCTGGCCACGCGTTTGAGAGAAGCGCGCAAGAGCCACAAGTGGTCGCAGCAGGACCTGGCTACCCGCGCCGGCACGACTCAGGCGGTAATTCAGAAGATCGAGAACGGGAAGAGCCTGCGCCCGCGCAATATCGTTGCAATCGCCGACGCCCTGGAAGTGGAGCCCTCGTGGCTCATGTTCGGCGCCAGCGAAACCGCAGAGCTCCCGCCCGAGGCGATAGCGGTGGCGAAAGCCTGGTCAGAACTAAACGAGCCGGACCGCAGCAACTTGAAGGATCAGTTGATGCGGCTTTCAAGGAGCTTATAAAAAGACTGCAGTCACGGCTGAAAGGGGCCCTGGGGGCCCCTCTTCAGCGGGCTGTTCAGAATCAATCCCCGATGACCTCTCTATTCAAACGGACCTTTACGATTTTTTTGAGGTCCTTTTCTCTGCCGTCAAGAGTCTCTATTGCGCGACGGGCGCAAGGACAAATAAGAACCAAGAAAAGTAACTTTCGCGTTACCGTCATATTCAGCACATGCTCGGGCGCAGACGGCCGATCGAAGGATTCCTCCGTGCGATCCAGTAGGCACCGCTCAACTTCATCGCTTCCAGCACATTGAGCCCGATTTGTCTTCGGCCGGCGTCGTCAACATCGATTAGCGCGTGGAAGGAATCGATCTATGCCTTGTCCAATATGTCGGTGAGCGCCTTCTTAACGAAGACCAGGCGCTGGCCGGCGGCCGCCACCGCAAATCGGTGCAGGGTGTAGATCAAGAAATCGCGTTGACTCCTAGACACGATTGTTACTCCAAGGTCCTATCTTGCTGAGTAAAGAGTGGACCCGGAATATTGCAGCTTGATGACAGATTTCAGCCGTCAGGCGAGCGTCTTGGAAGCGATTTCGTAGGAGTCCTTGGAGAGCTTCTCCGTTGCGAGAATGCGCTCGAGCGCGGATTTCATAAGTGATTGGCGCTTCCGATCGAATTTTCGCCAGCGGCTCAAAGAGCCCAGCAGACGGGCGGCGATCTGCGGATTGCGGCGGTCGATGTCGATGACCTGATCGGCGAGGAAAGCATAGCCCTCGCCATTGGCAGCATGGAAACGCACCGGGTTGGCGTGGCAGAAGGCGCCGATCAGCGATCGGATCTTGTTGGGATTACGCGGATCGAACTTCTCGTGACCCATGAGCGCGCGCACGCGGTCGAGAGTTCCGGGAAGTCGGGAAGTCGCCTGCAGCGAGAACCACTTGTCCATCACCAGCGCTTCCCCGCGCCATTTCTTCTCGAACGCGGAGAGCGCATGCTCGCGTTCGGGGCAGTCGCAGTTGGCAAGGGAGGCAAGCGCGG
>JBFHVA010000304.1:0-4045 GCA_041589735.1 Gammaproteobacteria bacterium
CCACTCGATCGACCCGGAGGACAACCTGGCGACCCTGAACGCGATGCTGGCGGCGGCCGGCGCGCGGGCCTTCGCGCTCGCGCTTCGAGACATCGTTTCCGGCAAGGCGCAGTTGACGCCGCAGGACGAGGCGATAGCGAGCGCTCACCCGTGGCCGAAAGACAAGGACTTTTCCCTCGATCCCGGATGGAGTGCGAGGCGCGCGTTTCGCTTCGTCAGCGCCACCGCGCTCATGGGCCGGCACTACCGCATGGAGACCGAAGCCGGCGCGTTGCTCATCGACCGGGTGCTGGACTTCAATCCTTCCGGCACGCTGGATTCGGCCTTCAGCGAATCAGGCGGCGTGCTCACCATTCGCTTTTCCGAAGGAACGATGCGGGCGGTGGGTAAGCGGCTGTAGAGTTGGATGTAACCCCTGGCGCGTTTCTCGCGCTCTCCCGCCATTCCCGCGGAAGCGGGGATCCAGTAGACAATTTGCGCGAAGCGCGCACATAAACCGGTAAGGCGCAATACGCTTGGCTACTGCGCCCTAGGTGCTGATTTGGCCGAGATTAGCGTTAATCAAATTTAGTTTGAATCTGTGTCCGCCAGGGGCTCGATTTCTACGCGTAGGTCACGATGAGATAACGCATCGACAGGATCATAACCAAATTTGCCTTTGAGTTTTCCGCTCCGGTCTAGTGAGAATTTGACACTTTTTAGGTCAGAGCCTTCTGACTCGTTTACGATTGCAACCAATTCTTCAAACCAGTCAAAGAGCTCAAAACCGCCACCGTTGTATTTACGCCATTCGGTATCATTTTCTGTAAGACCGAACGATTCAATTTTCATGACGTCATCATGGTACAACCCAATCACATAAAGCTCTTTCCAATTCTCCGGGGCGTTTGGAGTTATTAGATCCACGAGCTTTTGGTACGGTAATGTTTGAAATACGGGGTGGTCTTTCATTTGCACGCCTTAGATAAGCCATCGATAGTCAAAACTTCTAATTAGATGGGCCTACGCCGTCTTACAACACGACATTTTTCCACCTATCGCGCTACCGTTAATCCTGGTTTTCCCACAAAACTTAGTCGCAACACGCTCGGATTGCCAGAAAAGCAGGGTGCAATACGCGCAGCGCATTGCACCACGTCATCCAATCCCTTTTTGTGCAGGCTGCGCCGGGAGTACGCCGGTCGGTGCAATACGCTTCGCTATTGCGCCCTACTTGCTGCGGCCGTCTCAATGCTTCTGGCGAGGCGGCAGTTCCTATGGGCCGTCAAGAATGTCACGTACGAAATCCCTAAGCTCGCGCAATGCTTCAGGGTCTTCTTCCGCCGATGCGTTAGTGCCTTCTTCCGCGTTCGCAATTTCGTACGTAGTACGCTGTACACGCTGTTCGAGGAGATTCTCCTCGGCGAGGGCAGACCTCGGATCAGTGTGAGTTCGCGTGATCTGGGATTCATGAATCAGGAACCCGAAGCAGCTCACACACCAATGGGCGTGAGCTTCTTTGAGAAAGCACGCATGAAGCGCCTCGTCCCGACACCGAGGACACTTGACCAGAGATTCGTCGACCCTCGGGCGGTAGGGGACGTCTGAGTCCACCTCAACGTGCTTTTGGTTCTCGACGGTGCGCAGGTACTCCGCCAGCTCGCTGCAGTCAAACCAAAGCGTTCCGCATGAGCAGCGGTCGATCTTGAGATCGGGGCGAGACGTCTGGCTAAGCTCTGCCATTTCTCCAGAGCAAATTGGGCATCGCATCTGTATACCCTCCCGACGAATAAGCATTTATCCGTCGTGCGGAGCGTGCATGGAGAGATGTCTGTTGGACTAAGTGCTGCTCATTAGCCAAGCCACGCCGTGATTCTCGGTCGCTCCCGCACCATGCCGTCCTGATTCCAGTGGTGGATGCAGAAATGCGCCCAGGAATCTTCGTACGCCATGTCCATGTCCCCGGTCACCCTGGTCGTGCCGAGCCCGATTTCCGCGTAGGTGAACTCGAAGCTGCCGCTCGAGCGCGCCAGCGCGATGTGGAACGGCTTGCCGGTGAACTCGTTGATGATCGGTCTGCCCTTGCTTTTCAGCACGCCCGGGATTTCAACACTTGCGGTTCTGCCTTCCAGGTCCGCTTCCAGGTGAATCGGCAGGAACAGGGTCTCGCAGGATTCCGACAGGGTGGTTGCCATCACCGCGAACAGATTGCTCAGCGGCTCGCAGGCTTCGCCCGAGATAATCGTTTCCAGTGCGGCCCGTTGGGCCTTGTCCGCGCGCTCGTCGATAATGATCTGGCGCTTGCCGTTGCCGTCCTTGATCTCGCCGGGCCACTTGTACATTGCGGCCCAGTTCAGTCCCTTGAGCGGCGTGTCGTTGAAATGGCCCTCGACGATCTCACCGACGAAGGCCGACTGACAATATCCGTGGGTGGTGGGTAGGTTGAACTGGCAGCCGCAGTTAATGGCGCAGTTGCAGTTATCGTAAGTTTCGCTCTTGAATAGCCATTGATCAGCCATCGTGCGAACCCTCCTCCGCCCCTTATCCGGGGCAGGCCTGGCAGCATAGGACTGCGGCGTTACCGGTGTCCAGGACGACTGGCGGGCACTGGGTTTCACAACTGATTGAATTCCCCGTAATTCGTACGGGCGCCCCTCACAACCGGCTGATTTTTAGAATAAAGATCAGGCGCCGCGCGGGCAACCGCGATTCGGGCCCTGGAAAGGGGGCATTCATTGAGAAAGATCAATTGCTTTTACGCCGATTAGCCGACAATGAGCGGGGGTCAAAGCGCCCTTATGAATCATGACTGAAGTCACCGAGATTCTCGAAGCCGACGGCCGCGAGATCGAGATCACCCACGCGGACCGGGAGCTGTTTCCCGACGACGGCTTCACCAAGTTCGACCTGGCGGAGTACTACCGGCGCATCGCCGACGTGGCCGTGCCCCACTACGCGGATCGCGCGCTCACCATGCAGCGCTTTCCGGACGGCATCTACCAGCAAGGATTTTTCCAGAAAGCGGCGCCGGATCATTTTCCCCAGTGGATCAAGACGGCGAAGCTTAAAAAGGAAGACGGCACCGTCACCCACGTGGTGGCCAACGACGGCGCGACTCTCGTTTATCTCGCCAACCAGGGCTGCATCACCCCGCACCTGTCACTGTTTCGCATCGACGACATCGAGCATCCGGACCGGATGGTCCTCGATCTGGATCCGCCGGATGACGATTTCAGCAAGGTGCGAACGGCGGTCAGGCGGGTGGACGCGCTGCTCAAAGAGCTGAAGCTTAAGACTTTCCTTCAGACCACCGGATCGCGGGGACTGCACATTGTGGTGCCGCTCAAGCGTAAAGAGACCTTTGAGCAAACGCGGGAATTTGCCCAGCGCGTGGGGAGGGTCCTGGAAGGCTGCTATCCCGACGAGCTGACCATCACGCAGCGCAAGGAAAAGCGCGGCGATCGGGTGTTCATCGACTATTTAAGGAATGCCTACGGGCAGACTTCCGTTGCGCCCTACGCGGTGCGGGCGCTCATCCACGCGTCGGTGGCGACGCCGCTGGATTGGGAGGAGCTGGGGAGCACGGAGCTCGATGCGCGAAGCTACGACATCGAGAACATCTTCAGGCGGCTCGGAAAAAAGCGCGACCCCTGGGCGGAGATGGACAAGCACGCGCAGTCCATTGCCGAGGCGGACAAAAAGCTCAGAGAGCTGGAGAAGGATTTAGCGCCGGAATCGGTTTAATCGCCGCGTTCGCGCGCAGGCGCGCTCCTGCGGTAGTTCGATGTGGGCGTTGCTTCCCGGCGCGCTCATCGCCGCATCGCCCCGTGATCTCCGGGCAACGGGTCACAGGAGGTAGAAAGGTGGCTCCCTCGAAGCAGGAAATTCAAACGATCTACCAGCGGCACGCGAGGCGTTACGATCTCTATGTCCGCCTCTACGGACTCATAGGCTTTCGTTACAACGCCTACCGTTCGCGCGCCATAAAACTGTTGCATCTATCGGCCGGAGACTGTGTCGTCGATCTTGGATGCGGAACCGGATTGAACTTTCCGCTGGTCGAAGA
>JBFHVA010000305.1:0-4037 GCA_041589735.1 Gammaproteobacteria bacterium
CGTGTTTCGAACGCACCGTGCTGCCCTGGACGAGCCCTAAGTGCTTCTTGATCTTCTTACCTGGAGCGTACTCCAGTGTGGATATGTGCATGAGCGGGCCCCCCTCTGTTGACCCCGAAGTGATGACGCCTCGGGCCCCTTCACCCTGCGCCTTAAGGAAGCTTAGTACGGGGTAGGATTAGCTCAAGGCGCCGCGGGGGTGGGTTCCGGCTGTCATATCTGAGCAACGTATGGCTTGCCCGGCGGCCAGCGGTCACTTCTGAAGGTATTTCCGAACGACGGGGACCAGTTCGCCGGCGCCTTCCTCCAGGATTCGCACCACCGGGATGCCGAGCTGCTCGCGGTATTCCTGCTGGTACTGCTTGAGCCTATCGGGGGTGGCGCTCCCGCTGTTTAAAGTCACCGCCAGAACTTTGGCGCCGTAATGGCCGATCAGCTCGATCTCGCTTTGCAGGGAGGGAATGCGGTAGCCCTGTTTTTCGTAGCCTTCGTAGAACTCGCGCCCCGCGCCGTGCTGGAGGATGACCCCCTTGGCGTCGGCGGAGAGCAGGAACTCAGCGCCGCACGGGCCGCTGGGATTTCGAAGCGCCGCCTGGCCCTCTAGCACCATGACCTCGGGATTGACCTCCAGGTCGCAGCTGACGATAGCGTGCTCGAGCTCGCCGCAGACGTAGTCGTTGACTACCGAGTCCAGCACGAAGCCGTAGCGTGCGCCCTGCATCCAGCCGGTCTGTCCGGTGTAGATCATCTCCGCGCGGATGCCGTCGGCGTTCAGCGCTTCGACTAACAGCCGCGTGGTGGTGCGCTTGCCCAGCGCGCAGTCGGTGCCGAGCACGGCGATGCGCGGCGCGCGTACGGAATAGATGTCGCCTTCCCAGAAGTGCAGCTCGTGCTTGGGTTTGGGTTTTCTCAGATCGATCAGCTGTACGTTTTTCTCGCGCGCGGCGCGGGCGATCTCCTCATCATCGGAAGCCGCGTCATGCAGCCCGTTGGCGATGGACATGCCTTTGTTCACCGCTTCGAGGATCAGCTTGCGCAACTCTTCTGTGAACCGGCCGCCGTGGGTGGCGATCCCGATCACGCAAAAGTCGGGTGTATTCCCGACAAGGGCGAGCGCGTCATCGATGGAGGCAACGATAGGAATGTTGCGATGCACGCCGTCGAGGGCTTCGCCCGCGTCCTGGCCGTTGAGCACCGGCTCCACCACGGCGAGAACGTCGAAACGATCGCTGCCGCGGACCAGCCCGTGGGCGGTTTTTCCGTTGGGAGTCATGTAGCGGCCGTTGGCCAGCACGATTGCGGTGTGTTTCATGGGCGCCGGGAGGCTCGTGCCTCAGTTGTTGTTATTGCTTTTGGTGGCATTTTAAGGAAAAAGCCGCCCGCATTGATCTACCGGGATTGATGCCCCGATGCAAGCTGACGCCCTGCGTTCGAGCCATCAGCGGGGCGCCTTTATAATCGTCGTCGGGGAACCGCTTATTATGAGCACGTTTTATTCACTGGGCGACAGCGAGAGCGAGCAGGAGCGGCTCGTGCGCCAGATCGATCTCTACGGCGACACTCGGGAACTGACGTTCGAACCCGGGAACAAAGTCGTTGAGCTCGGCTGCGGCGCGGGCGCCAATCTGTGGATCGCGCGCCAGCTTGGCGAAGGGGCTTACGTCGGCCTCGACGCGCGCCAAAGCCAGATCGAAGCGGCGCGAAAGCGCGCCCGGGATCTCGGCGTCGGTAACGTCGAGTTCCGTGTGGCCGACGCGAGCGATACGGGATTAGAAGCTGAGTCCTTCGACGCGCTGTTGTGCCGCTGCGTGCTCATCCATCAACCGGATCCCGAGCCCATTGTCGCCGAGGCGCGGCGAATTCTTCGGCCCGGCGGGCGCGGCGTCTTCATCGAGCCTGACGGCCCCAATCATTACATGACGCCGGGCAAGGACGCGCTGATGAAGGTGTTTCACGCGCGCACCCATTACGCATACGGCGACGGCCGCGGTTCGCCGGAGGTAGCGCGAAGTCTTTATCCGCTGCTGGTGAACGCCGGATTCAGAGACATCACCCTCACGCCGCACGTGATCGTGGCAACTGGCGACGATCCCGATCGCTGCCGCGCTTTTTTGCGTCATTGGGTAGAGATTATCGAACCGGTGGCCAACACGCTGGTGTCGAGAGGGCTGGTCACTTCTCAAGAGCTCGAACAAGCGCTGCGCGAAGCGGGGAGTGTTACTTCAGATTTGTTCATCTGCCACACCATGTGGCAGGCGGACGCGGTCCGCTAAAAATAGTGCCTGGTACTATTTAATGAAAAGCGGGCCCGGAGGCCCGCTTCTTTTTTAACGGTAAGGGACGATTATTCGCCGAGCAGGAACAGCGCCTGCTGAAGCTCCTCGACAGATTTTTCGTGCTTGCCTTCCTTGTGCAGCTTCTCGCCTTCTTCGCGGGCGGCTTTGACTTCCGCCAGCATCTCGGCATCGAGATCCGGATTGGTAGCGAGGATTTCGTCAATCTTTTTCATCAATGCCGGGCAGCTGCCGGCGAAGGCCGAGCCCGGGAGGGCAAAGGCGAGGGCAAGCGCCAGGAACAGGTGACGCAGTTTCATCGGTAGTTCTCCGAAAACAGAAAAAATGGCCAATTAGCCGGCGGCGAATCTACGCCTGCGGTGGTTGCTCCGCAATAAGAATTTTTACCGCCGATCAGGTGACTGCCAGCAAAGACTTGCCGCCGGAGCGAGGGTTGGCGATACTGTATAAAAATACAGTATTCCGTCCGCCATGGCCGAAAACCGCCCAGTCCCCGGCTACGCCGAGCTGCACTGCCTGTCCAACTTCAGCTTTTTGAGGGGCGCCTCCCACCCGGAGGAGCTTGCGCTGATGGCGGCAAAGCTCGGCTACGCGGCCATCGCCGTCACCGACGAGTGCTCCCTGGCCGGGATGGTGCGCGCGCACCTGGCGGCGAAGGAGGGCGGGATCCCGCTCATCGTCGGCAGCGAGATAAAGCTTTACGACGGGCCGAAGCTGGTGCTGCTGGCCACCGATCGGGCGGCCTACGGCCGACTTTCGGGGCTGATCACTACGGGGCGCCGCGCGGCGGAGAAGGGCAGCTACCAACTCGGTCTTGAAGATCTGGATAACGGTCTCGAAGGCTGCCTGGCGCTGCTGATCCCCGAGTCACAAAAAACCCGCCGCTCTTCTTCGTCCGCTGCCGCGAATTCCGAAAAGGGCGATTCGAAAAAGACATCCGATCTTTTTTTCGCCCGCTGGCTGAAAGAGCGCTTTCCCGAACGCGCGTGGATCGTTTTCGAGCGTCACTTGGACGCGCGCGATGCGGATGCGCTTAAAAGGCTCGAAGGTTTGAGCGCGCAAAGCGGTCTGCCGCTGGTGGCCGCCGGCGACGTGCACATGCACCTGCGCGCGCGCCAGCCGCTGCAGGATACGCTCACCGCAATCCGTCTGGGTTTGAAGGTGGCCGAGGTCGGTTTTCACCTGTTTCCCAACGCCGAGCGTCACTTGCGTAGCCGATCGCGGCTGGCAAGGCTTTATCCCCGCGCGCTCATGGAAGAAACCCTCGCCGTCGCCGCGCTTTGTAAGTTTTCCTTAGACGAGCTGCGTTACGAGTACCCGGAAGAGATCGTGCCGGCGGGAAAAACTCCGGCGGAGCACCTGAAGCATCTGGTGGCAATCGGTTTGGATCGCCGTTTTCCCGGCGGCGCGCCGCAGAAGGTGCGGGTTTTGATCGAGCGCGAGCTGCAATTGATCGCCGAGCTTTGCTACGAGCCCTACTTTCTCACCGTCTATGACGTCGTCCGCTTCGCCCGCGAGCGCGACATCCTCTGCCAGGGGCGCGGCTCCGCCGCCAACTCCGCGGTGTGCTATTGCCTCGGCATCACCGAGGTGGATCCCGCGCGCATGGAGATGCTGTTCGAGCGCTTCATTTCCAAGGAGCGCAACGAGCCGCCGGACATCGACGTGGACTTCGAGCACGAGCGCCGCGAGGAGGTGATCCAGTACATCTATGAAAAGTACGGCCGCGACCGCGCCGCCATA